>NZ_JBWJFQ010000015.1:0-179787 GCF_057784235.1 Mesorhizobium sp. CNPSo 4670
AAGCAAGGCAAGATGGTCATCGGCACCGTCAAGGGCGACATCCACGACATCGGCAAGAACCTCGTCGGCATGATGATGGAAGGTGCCGGCTTCGACGTCATCGACCTCGGCATCAACAATGCGGTCGAGAAGTATCTCGATGCTATCGAGCAGCACCAGCCCGACATCATCGGCATGTCGGCACTTCTGACCACGACCATGCCCTATATGAAGGTCGTCATCGACACGATGAAGGAAAAGGGCATCCGCGACGACTATGTCGTGCTGGTCGGCGGTGCGCCGCTGAACGAGGAATTCGGTAAGGCCGTCGGCGCCGACGCCTACTGCCGCGACGCCGCGGTGGCGGTCGAGACCGCCAAGGACTTCATGAAGCGCAAGCATAACGTGCGGACTTGAGCACAGCAGTTCGGTCCATGTTGTAACCGACAGCGCCGTCATGCACCCGGATGGCAAGATGGCCAGAATCGCTTGGCTCGAAGGGGGCTGAGGTCCGTATGCGCATCGAGTCGATCAAAGTCTATCAGGTCCTTCTGCCTGTCAAAGGCGGCGCCTACCGGATGGCTAGCGATACCGTGCAGAATCTGGATAGCACACTCGTTGAAGTGACCACCGAGGACGGACTGTCAGGCTGGGGTGAGACATGCCCGGTCGGCCCTGTCTATCAGCCCCAACATGCTCTGGGTGCGAGAGCGGCAATTGCCGAAATAGCGCCTGGACTCCTTGGTGAGGACACTGCGTCCATGCGCCGCCTCGCGAAAAGAATGGACGAGCGGTTGAACGGTCACAACTATGCCAAGGCGGCCTTGGACATAGCTCTCCTCGACCTCGCCGGCCTGCGGCTGGGCGTACCGGTTTCAACACTTCTGGGCGGTGCGCTCACCGATCGTGTGCCGTCTTACTACTCGACTATTGTCGGTGCACCGGACGAGACGGCGCGTATTGCCATCGACAAGGTCAAGGCCGGATACCCACGACTTCAGATCAAGATAGGCGGACGGGATCTCGAGCAAGACGTCGCCACCGTGCACAAGGTATGGGAAGCGGTTGGCTTCAAAGCCCGGATAGCAGTCGACGCCAATCGTGGCCTCACCGCCGCGGCGGCGCTGCACATCGATCGGCTTTGCCAGGCAATCCCGTTCGTGTTCGAACAGCCTTGCAACACCATGGAGGAAGTCGCGAGTCTCAAGGGACGCGTGACCCATCCGGTCTACCTCGATGAGAATGCCGAGGATTTGAATGCCGTCCTGCGGGCAGTTTCTTCAGGTATCGCGGACGGATTCGGATTGAAGGTCACCCGCCTTGGCGGCCTCACCAAGATGGTCACGGTCCGCGACCTGTGTGCGATACGATCGCTTCCGCACACCTGCGACGATGCCTGGGGTGGGGACGTCATCGCTGCGGCATGCGTGCACCTCGCCGCTACCGTCGAGCCGAGCCGTTTTGAGGGCGCCTGGATCGCGCAGGAATACATCGAAGGGCATACCGACCCCGTAAACCCCGTCGTCATCGAAAACGGGCATATACGCGTCCCGCAGATGCCAGGGCTCGGTGTCAAGCCTGAGCGTTCCCGGCTCAAATCGCCTGTCGCGACTTTCGGAGGCTGAGGATCCTGTGGTGTTCGGGGCGATTGTATCTGGCCAGTATCGTCGGCAGTTAACCGCGGAAGTGCTTTTGCGAATCCCCAGAATGTCTGGCGGGGCGCCTTGGGCTGGCGCTCCAGGACTTCATGAGCCGCAAAAAAGCCGATATGCAGGATGTGTGGTATTGATAGCTTCAAGCCATCAGAAGCCGGAGATCCTGCATGAGACTGACAGTGCTCGTTGCCGCCCTTTCGATAGCCTTGCCCACGGTCGCCTTCGCCGGACCAGTGTCCGACGCGGTGAAGTTCTTCTATGTGCCGGCGGTCAAATTCGAGGCCGACGAGCAATACCGGGATCGGTTCACCGAGCCGGTGACGAACCTGTTCAACCTGAACGACCAGGCAACGAAAAAGAACCCTGACGAGGTCGCCTGCATCGATTTCGATCCTGGTCTGGATGCGCAGGACTTCGATCAGAAGACCGTCTCGAAAACGCTGAAACTGGCCGAGAAGCTGGATGGTGACAACGCCGAGGTTACGGCATCCTTCAGCCTTTTTTCGGAAGGCGATGACTCCAAACGTGAGATGGTCTGGTCGCTCAAGAAGATCGACGGCAAGTGGAAGATATCGGACATTGCCTCCAAGACCAGCGACTGGAAGCTCAGTGCGCTGGAATGCATTGCCGGCCAGACGCCGGAGTGAGGCGATGGTCCGTCGCCGGTTCCTGGCACTGTCGACTGTGTGCCTGCTGGCGGCCGGTCTGAGCGCCGCCGCCGCGCAAGGGCTGTTCGGTTCGCCGCCGGCAAACGCGCCGGCTGACACCGCCCCGAGCGACAGCGGGGCGCCGCCCGCAAATGCGCCCGGCGGTGCGGTGGAACCCGCAACGCCACCAGTTGCATGGCCGCCCAGCGAGCCCGCCGCGCCCATCCAACCGGGATCGCCGACAGCGGTGGTGCGGCCATTTTACGATCAGGTCGGGCTCGAACTCGATCCGGCGCAGCGCAGCCATTTCATCGATCCGGCGAAAACCGTTCTCGACAAGAGCGACGCCTTGCGCAAATCCGGACAGGGCGAATGCCTCGACCCCAACATGGCGCTCGACAACGCGAACTATGACAAGGCCGAGATCGACAAGAGCCTGAAGACGCTTGAAGCGATCAATGGCGACCAGGCCAAGGTCATTGTCGCCTTCGTCGTCGCCGGCAACCCGCACCGGCTGGAATGGAAGTTCAGGAAGGTCGACGGGGACTGGAAGATATCGGACCTGTTGTCGGTGACCGGCGAATGGGCGCTCAGCCAGTATCAATGCGAATGAGCGGGAGACCAAAGCCACGTCGCGCTGAAACGGATTCAGGCGACGCGCCTTAAGCCCTTGTTTTTAAGCATGTCGTTGCCCCAAACCGGCGCCACTTCTGGGCGACATGCATTAGCCGCGCCCGCGATAGGGCGCCACTCCGGTATCCGGCAGCCAGGCACCTTCCGGCGGCGCGCCGGTCTGCCAGAACACGTCGATCGGAATGCCGCCGCGCGGGAACCAGTAGCCGCCGATGCGCAGCCACAGCGGCTTGGTTGCGGCCACGATGCGGCGGCCGATCATGACGGTGCATTCTTCATGGAAGGCGCCGTGGTTGCGAAACGAAGTCATGAACAGTTTCAGCGACTTCGATTCCACCAGCAGCGCATCGGGGGCATAGTCGATGACGATATGGGCGAAGTCCGGCTGGCCGGTGACCGGGCACAGCGAGGTGAATTCCGGGCAGGTGAAGCGCACGATGGCCGGCGGGCCGTCGCCGCGCGTAAACGGCACGGTCTCCAGCACCGCCTGATCGGGGCTCTGTGGCGTCTCGACGTGTGCGCCGAGCTGGGTGAGGTTCTTCGTTGCGGTCATGGGCAGCATTCCTTCGAATTTTGCCGCTCATTAGCACCGGACCGAAAAGCGCGCAGCGGTTTTCGGATGAATCCGATGATTAAATGGGATCTGAACCATCGGACCGAAAAGTGCCCAGGCATCGTTGGTGGCGCGCGGTCGGCCCTGCGTACGAGAGCCCGTGTACGTCGGTCAGACCGCGCGCCCGCACGTCATTGGCTTGTCGCCAGACAACGTACGATTCTATGAGTTGCTGCGTCTCAGACCATCCTGGCGACGGCCATGCAGAGCACGGTGACGACCAGCAGCCGCGCGGCAATGCGCTCGCCCGCTGCCATTCTGGCGCGCAGTTGCGTTTCAGTTTCCGCATTTGCGCCGGCAAGCCGCCGGCTGGGCGCCCTGACCATGGCGCCGAGCACGCCCGCGGCGGCGAAAGCGGTCAGGATGCCAAGCGCCAGCACCATTTCCATCGAGCCGAAATAGGCGCCGTGGAAGAAATACCAGAGCAGCGCTCCGGTCAGCAAAACCATGCCGGCCGCGCCCATTTGCGGCTGGATGAAGCGCTCGGCCCGGATATCGGGATCACGCGCCAGCGTGATCGTCGTGCCTGCCCAGAAGACGCCGGCCATGACGTGAAGGCCGATAACGACGATGTAGACGTACTGCATGACCGTTCTCCTCTTTCGTCCGCCATTGCCATATAGTTAGATATCTAACGGTTAGGTGTCAATGTATAAACCGGAGCCAGTTCCATCGGCCTTTCCCTTGTTCTAGTGTCTTGTGATGACGCCTTTCGAACGCCCGCCAGTCGGCATGAATCTCGGCCGCACCGCCAAGCTTGTCGCCCAGGCCTTCGATGCCGCCCTGGTCGAAGCCGGCGGCACGTTGCCTGTCTGGCTCACTCTGCTTTCGGTCAAATCGAGCAAGCTTGCGAACCAGCGCGAACTTGCGGGCATGATCGGCATCCAGGGCGCGACGCTGACACACCATCTCAACGCGATGGAGACGCAGGGCCTGCTGACGCGCCGCCGCGATCCCGTCAACCGCCGGGTTCACCTGGTCGAGTTGACCGAGGCCGGAGAAGCGATGTTCGAGACATTGCGCAAGGCAGCCCTTGTTTTCGACAAGCGGCTGCGGGTGGGGCTTTCCGACGAGCGCTTGGCGGAGTTCGCACAGGTGCTGGCGGCCTTGCGGGGCAATGTGGAAAGCTAGGGCAGGCTCAGTCGTCGTAGCTCTGGATTGCGCCAAAGGTGTAGTGGCGCAGCTTCAGTGCGGTGATCAGGTTGGTCAGCTTCGCCTTGCCGTCGAAACTGTCCTGGAACATCTCGTCATGCATCAACAAGATCAGCTTGCGCGGCTTGACGAAGCGGCCGTAGCCGAACAGGTGATCGATCTCGCTGACCAGATGGTCGACGCTCTGCACCGGCTCACCGCTGTCCTTGTGCACCCATTCGTGGTCCCAGCCGTAGAGATAGAAACCCGAGGCCGCGACAAACTCGTAGTCGGGCTCCTCGCGGCCCTCCTGGGCCAGGCCAAGCGAAGTGTCGTTCTTCGACATTGAGGGCAGCCTGAACACGTCGCGCCCCGGCAGCCGCGCGTGCACCACCGGCTTCAGGCCGAGCACCGCGTTTGCCCGCATCATGTCGGCGACGACGCCTTCGGTGTCGGCGTAGTAATGCTGGTAGCGGTTGTTGGCGTGGCTGTAGCTGTGGTTGCCGAGCGTCACCAGCGGAAGCTGTTTGGCGCGCTGGACGAGCGCCCTGTTGGCGGCGCTCGCCTGCGCATGCATGCCGACCATGAACATGGTCGCCGGAACCTGCTCGGCTTCCAGCACGTCGAGGATGTTACTGGTGCCGTTCAGCGGGCCATCGTCAAAGGTGAGATAGATGGTGCGATCCGCCCCATGGGCGGGGAACGCAAAAATCAACAGTGCCGCCAGGACAATCCGAAACGGTGTCATCACCCGCACTATCAGGTTGCGATGACGACAGGCCGCCATGTCCATGGAGGGTTGTCAAGGCGGGCTACGCCAGGCTTCCCTGCAGCACCGTCAGCTTGGCCTTCTTTGGCATCCGCGCCGTCAGCCATTCCAGCGCCTTGTCGTGCGGCATCGGGAAGGCGATGGAATAACCCTGCACCTGGTCGCAGCCGATCGCCATGAGCGAATCGAGCTCGGCCTCGGTTTCAGCACCTTCGGCAACGATCGAGATGCCAAGGCCACGCGCCAGTTCGGTGATGGCGCGCACGATCTTCGAGTTGTCGCCATTCTCATGGATGTTCTGGACGAAGCGGCGATCGATTTTCAGCCGATCGATCTCGTTCGGGTTGACATGGCTGAGCGAGGCGTAGCCAGTGCCGAAATCATCGAGTTCAAGATGGACGCCGGCTGCCCTGATGTGGCGCAGCTTGGCGGCGATGCCGGTCTTCTCGTCGTCGAGAATGACGGATTCGACGATTTCCAGCGACAGTTTCTGCGGTGGCAGCCCGGCCTTTTCCAGCGTCTCGAACAGAAACGCATCGAAATCGTGCTCGCGCAGTTCGGTGCCTGAAACGTTGACGGCAAGCCGCCCGAAGGCGATGCCGGCGCGGTTCCATTCGGCGGCTTCGTTGATCGCCTTCGAGATGACAATGCGGCCGATCTCCGGCATGAAGCCGCATTTTTCGGCGACCGGAATGAATTCGCCGGGCGGGATCATGCCGCGCTCGGCATGGTTCCAGCGCACCAGCGCCTCGATGCCGCTGATCGTGCCGTTGGTCAGCGAGACCTGAGGCTGGAAATAGACCTGGAACGCCCGGTCCGCGATGGCGACCTTGATGTCGTGCTCGAGCTGCTTGCGATAGTCGAGCTCGCGGCGCAACTCCTCGGAGAAGAACGAGAAGTTGCTGCCTCCCAGCTTCTTGGCGGAGTAGAGCGCCAGATCGGCGTGGACCAGCAGATCCTGCGCATTGTCGGCGTCGACCGGGTAGACGGCGATGCCGGCGCTGGCCCCCGGAAGTATGGTCGTGCCCTGGAAGATGATCGGCTCGTTGATGTGGGCCAGGATACGCCGCGCCAGCATGTTGATGTCTTCGGTGCCGCCGGCGCCACCGAGGATCATGACGAACTCGTCGCCGCCCAGGCGTACGCACAGGTCCGATGCCCGGCAGGAATCGCGCATGCGCTGCGCTGTGACGACCAGCACATAGTCGCCGGCGGCGTGGCCGAGCGTATCGTTGATCTGCTTGAACCGGTCGAGGTCGAGCTGGACGACGGCAAGCCGCTCGCGACGCCGTTGCGAGCCCTTGATCAGCGTATCGAAATGATCGGTCAGGAACGTGCGGTTGTGCAGGCCGGTGAGGCCGTCATGCACCGCGATGAAGGCCATGGAATTGCGCGCGTCGATCAGCTCATGCGTCTTGCGCAGGATGGCGTTCGACATCGGCCTGAAGATGAAGAGCGCCACCAGCACGATGACCCCGAGGGTGGCGTAGAACAGCGTGCGGTGAAGCGCGAGCAGCTTCTCGGAGCGCTCGTCGGCATCGGCGCTGATGCGCTGCCCAAGGGCTGCGTAGCCCGACAAGGTCGCATTGGCGACAGAAGCATCGAGATTGACGCGCTCGCCACTGCCCTTGTAGCCGTCACTGGCGCCCGTCAGCTGGGATTCAAAGGATGAAATCAGCCGCTTGCCATTGGCGACGAGGCCTACAGAGAAATAATCGAGATGGAACGGCTTGGCGAACAGCACGCTCTCGGTCGATTTCGGGTCCAATCGGGCAGGCGACATCGGGTCGGCGTTGGTCTGCTCGAGCAGCAGATCGTAGTTCGTTTCGAACTCCGCCGTCGCCTGCTTGAGCGCGCTGACCAGCGCCGGCTGCTTGTCGCGCGTACCAGAACTCGTTGCACCGGCAAGGAAGACGATGCGCTGCGACAGGGTCTTTTGCGTGCTGACGATGTCGAGCAAGGTGTTGTTGTGCTGTTGGGTGGCCATCATCTGCTGCAGCAGGATGAAGGAGGCTATCACCATGGCGGCAATGATCAGCAGGGCCAGCCAGTAGCCAGCCTTGATCAGCAATGTGAGCTTGCCTGAAATGGTTTGCACCGGCTGCTGCGACATGTTGGGGGGCGGCCCTCTCGCCAACGGATTCTTGTTGCGAGGACCATTGGCTTGCAAACGTTAACAGGTGTGGAAATCGACAGCCGGACGGCGATAGGGAAACGCTTAAAGATCGCGAGATGGTTATCGGCTGGTTTAGCACTGTGTCGGCATTTGAGCGGTCGTCGGTCAGCACTGTTGCCGTGACGTCGCTTCCGCGGCCGCATGACGATGCATATCGGGACCGGCTGCCCCCGATCCGGTCGTTTTTGCGATGGATTTTTCGCGCGGGCCGGACGACAGTCGGCCCACATCAAATGGGGCCTGATCATGACCGCAGCGTTTCTCTCCCACATCGACGGCGAACTCGCGGGCCTTAAATCGGCCGGCCTCTATAAATCCGAGCGGGTGATCTCTTCGACCCAGTCGGCGCAGATCGAGGTCGGCGGCCGGAAGGTGCTCAATTTCTGCGCCAACAACTATCTCGGCCTTGCCGACAGCGCCGACCTGCGCGCGGCGGCCAGCCAGGCGCTCGACCGCTATGGTTACGGCATGGCCTCGGTGCGCTTCATCTGCGGCACACAGGAGGAGCACAAGCAACTCGAGGCGACGATTTCAACCTTCCTCGGCCTGGAGGACACCATCCTCTACGGCTCTTGCTTCGACGCCAATGGCGGCCTTTTCGAAACCCTGTTGGGGGAGGACGATGCGATCATTTCCGATGCGCTGAACCACGCCTCGATCATCGACGGCGTGCGGTTGTCGAAGGCAAAACGGTTCCGCTACGCCAACAACGACATGGCCGACCTCGAAGCACGGTTGAAGGAGGCGAAGGAATGCCGCTTCCGGCTGATCGCCACCGACGGCGTGTTTTCCATGGATGGCATCATCGCCAATCTAAGGGGTGTCTGCGACCTCGCCGACAAGTACGATGCCATGGTGATGGTCGATGACAGCCATGCGGTCGGCTTCGTCGGCCAGAACGGCCGCGGCTCGGCCGAGCATTGCGGCGTCGAGGGCAGGGTCGACATCATCACCGGCACGCTCGGCAAGGCGCTCGGTGGCGCGTCCGGCGGTTACACATCGGGCAAAAGCCAAGTGGTCGACTGGCTGCGCCAGCGCTCGCGGCCATATCTGTTTTCCAACACGCTGATGCCGGCGATCGCCGGTGCCTCGATCAAGGTGTTCGACCTGATCCGCAATGGCGATGCCTTGCGCGAACGCCTATATGCCAATGCGGCACGGTTCAGGTCGCAGATGGGCAAGCTGGGCTTCACGCTGGCTGGGGCCGATCATCCGATCATTCCGGTGATGCTTGGCGACGCGACGCTGGCGCAGGAGATGGCGGCGCGCATGCTGAAGCGTGGCATCTATGTCATCGGCTTTTCCTTCCCGGTGGTGCCGAAGGGCCAGGCGCGTATCCGCACGCAGATGTCGGCGGCGCATTCCAGTGCCGACATCGACCGTGCGGTGGAGGCGTTCGGCGCCGTCGGGCGCGAACTTGGGGTGATTTCCTGAAAAGCCGAAGTCGCAAAGCGCTTCCGGAACAAGAGATTCAAGGGACAAAAGCATGTCGAACATGATGAAGGCGCTGGTCAAGGCCAAGGCCGAACCGGGCATCTGGATGGAAGAAGTGCCGGTGCCTGAGATCGGCCCCAACGACGTGCTGATCAAAGTCAGGAAGACGGCGATCTGCGGCACCGACGTCCACATCTACAATTGGGACCAGTGGGCGCAGAAGACCGTGCCGGTGCCGATGGTGACCGGCCATGAGTTCGTCGGAACGGTTGCCGATTTCGGCGCCGCGGTCACCGAATACAAGGTCGGCCAGCGCGTGTCGGGCGAAGGCCACATCGTCTGCGGCCATTGCCGCAACTGCCGCGCGGGCAGGGGGCACCTGTGCCGCAACACGCTCGGCGTCGGCGTCAACCGCCCCGGCGCCTTCGGCGAGTATCTGGCGATCCCGCAGCACAATGTCGTGCCGATCCCAGACGACGTGCCGGACGAGATCGCCGCGATTTTCGATCCCCTCGGCAATGCGGTTCACACAGCCCTGTCCTTCGACCTAGTCGGCGAGGATGTGCTGGTCACCGGCGCCGGGCCGATCGGCATCATGGGCGCGCTTGTGGCGCAATGCGTCGGCGCGCGAAAGGTGGTCATCACCGACATCAACCCGGTGCGGCTGGCGCTGGCGAAAAAGCTTGGCGTGCAGCATGTCGTCGACGCCTCGAAGGAAAAGCTGCGCGACGTCATGCCGGTGCTCGGCATGACTGAGGGTTTCGACGTCGGTCTCGAAATGTCGGGAGCGGCGCCCGCCTTCCGCGACATGATCGACACGATGAACAATGGCGGCAAGATCGCCATTCTCGGCATTGCGCCCACCGGCTTCGAGATCGACTGGAACAAGGTCATCTTCAAGATGCTGCATCTCAAGGGCATCTACGGCCGCGAGATGTTCGAGACCTGGTACAAGATGATCGCGCTGGTGCAGGGCCCGCTCGATGTTTCCGGGCTGATCACGCATCGCATCGGCATCGACGACTTCCAGACCGGTTTCGATGCAATGCGCAGCGGCAGTTCCGGCAAGGTGGTGATGGACTGGTGACGCAGTTATTTTTTCGTCACCTGAACTTGGACTGGAACGCTGAGCCCAACGCTCCCGATGTAGAGCTGACGGTTGAGGGTGACACGGTTCAGCTTGTATTTCTCTTGAATTCTTGGGCCTATGACGCGAGCAAGGGAGAGACGGGAACCCCTCGTTTCATCGGCTGCAGCCGATGGCGATGGGACCTCACGAACGATGACGCTTGGTTTGCAGGGAAAGGCCTCTACGGCAAGCAAGCTCCAAAATGGGGCGAGTTCTACGAGGTGATCGGCGATAGTCGGCCCATTGGCGAAGACGACTGGGAAGTTCTGTCTCCAGACGGGTCTAAATCGCGGCAATTTCTGTTCTATTTTCGCGATGACACCATCGAAGTCATTGCTGAAGACTGGTCGCTAACCCGACAATTGCCAAGCGCCGACTAGTCTGTTCGTTCAGGGTGACTTACTCCCACGCGAGCTTCCAGTGTGGCCAACGCTGTTTTAATTGCCGAGCGGTCGCCATTGCTCAGTTTCTCCAGCAAGTCCCGCTCGAAGGCCTTCGCCAGCGGCACCATTTCGCGATAGGCGGCAAGGCCGGCCCTAGTCAGCGTCAGATGCTCGACGCGGCGGTCGTTTTCATCGGGAGTGCGCGCCAGCCAGCGCCGCCTTTCGAGTTCGGCAACGGCGCGCGAGACCTTGGTCTTGTGCATGGCCGATTGCTCGCCGAGGGCCGTCGCGGTCATGGTGCCGTGCTGGCCCAGACCCGAAAGCGTGCGCCATTCCGGCCGCGTCAGGCCATGACTGTCCTTGTATATCCCAGCGAATGCCCGGCTGACGGCGTCGGCCAGGCGGTAGAGCCGGTAGGGCAGGAAGTTTTCCAGATCGAGGATTTCCATTGTTGCATATCCCGGCAGAGGCATTGGCATTGATAGTTACATTTTCGATGGTTACAAATGAAACCAGTTTGGTCAATTCCGGGAGGAAGCGATGGCCTTTTCCTACATGCCGGGCTTCGGCAACGACTTCGAAACCGAAACGCTGCCGGGTTCGCTGCCGCAGGGGCGGAACTCGCCGCAGCGGCCGGCCTACGGCCTCTATGCCGAGCAGCTTTCCGGTTCGCCCTTCACCGCGCCGCGCGGCACAAACGAGCGCTCTTGGCTCTATCGGATCCGGCCGAGCGTGAAGCACACCGGCCGTTTCAAACCGGCGAACTATCCATTGTGGAAGAGCGCTCCCAATATCGGCGACCACGAGCTAGCGCTCGGCCAGTACCGCTGGAACCCGGTGCCGATGCCGAAGGAGCCGACCGATTTCATCTCCGGCATGCGCAGCATCACCACCGCCGGCGACGTGCTCGGGCAAACCGGCATGGCGGCCCACGTCTATGTCGCCAACCGCTCGATGGTTGACGACCATTTCTTCAACGCCGATGGCGAGTTGCTCATCGTGCCGCAGGTCGGCGCCTTGCGCTTCGTCACCGAGATGGGCGTCATCGAGCTTCGGCCCGGCGAGATCGCCGTGCTGCCCCGTGGGCTTGTCTTCAAGGTCGAACTGGTCGATGCCGAAGTGCGCGGCTATGTCTGCGAGAACTATGGCGCCAAGCTGACCTTGCCGGACCGTGGCCCGATCGGCGCCAATTGCCTGGCCAATCCGCGCGATTTCAAGACGCCTTGCGCCTGGTACGAGGACAAGGAGACACCGTGCCGGCTGACGGTGAAATGGTGCGGCAACTTCCATGTGACCGAGATCGGCCACTCGCCGCTGGACGTCGTTGCCTGGCACGGCAACTACGCACCCTATAAATATGATCTGGCCACCTTTTCGCCGGTCGGCGCCATCCTCTTCGATCATCCCGATCCGTCGATCTTCACCGTGCTGACGGCGCCCAGCGGCGAGGAAGGCACCGCCAACATTGACTTCGTCATCTTCCCGCCGCGCTGGTTGGTGGCGGAGGATACGTTCCGGCCGCCCTGGTATCACCGCAACATCATGAGCGAGTTCATGGGGCTGATCCACGGCCAGTACGATGCCAAGGAGGAGGGCTTCGTTCCCGGCGGCATCAGTCTGCACAATCTGATGCTGGCCCATGGGCCTGACTCGACAGGTTTCGAAAAAGCCTTCCGCGCGGACCTGAAACCGGTCAAGCTCGACAACACCATGGCCTTCATGTTCGAGACCCGTTTTCCGCAGATGCTGACCCGCTACGGCGCCGAACTCGAAACCCGGCAGGACAACTACATCGACTGCTGGGCCGACCTGAAGAAGCGCTTCAACGGCACACCCGAGGGCGACTGGTCTTGAGCAGCGAGCCCATGCCGGACCGGCTGGTGCTTTTGGGCTCGAAGGGCGGCCCTGCGCTGCGGCCGGGTGGCCCATGGCCGAGTTCGTCGCTGCTGCAGATTGGCGGCCGGACCATTGTCGTGGACTGCGGGCTTGGCGTGACGCGCGCTCTGGTCGACGCCGGCATCGGGCTGAAGGCGCTCGACCTGATCTTCGTCACGCATCTGCATTCCGACCATGTGCTGGAACTCGGGCCACTGATCCACACCGCCTGGACGGCGGGTCTGGCCACGCCCGTCGGCGTGTTCGGTCCGCCCGGCATCGGCCATTACTGGCGGCGCTTTTGCCAGGCGATGGATTTCGACATCGAGATCCGCATCGTCGACGAGGGCCGGCCGGATATTCGCGAACTGGTTTCGATCAACGAATTCACCGAAGGCTTGATTGTCGAGCAACGCGGCCTCAAGGTTTCCGCTCTACGCGTCGACCATCCGCCGGTGACCGACTGCTTTGCGCTGCGCTTCGAACATGGCGGGAAAAGCGTAGTGTTCTCCGCCGATACGGCGTTCTTTCAACCACTCGCCGATTTTGCCCAAGGCGCCGATATCCTCGTCCACGAAGCCATGCTGGAAGAAGGCATCGAGCGGCTGGTGGCCAAAACCGGCAATGGCGCGCGGCTGCGGGAACATCTGCTCGCTAGCCACAGCTTTGCCGAGGAGGCCGGGCGCATCGCCAGCGATGCCGGCGTGAAGAGGCTGGTGCTCAACCACCTCATTCCGGCCGACGATCCCGGGATCGTCGAGGCCGACTGGATCGCCGCTGTCAGGAAATCATGGGGCGGCGACTTGACGATCGCTCGCGACGGCCTTGTTGTGGAGTTAAGCAGCGAGAAAGCTGCACAAGGAGAGGAACCCGCATGAAGCTTGCCACACTGAAGGACGGGACGCGTGACGGAAAACTCGTCGTCGTCTCGCGCGACCTGACACGCTTCACCGACGCCTCGTTCCTGATGCGCACGCTGCAGGCAGCGCTCGACGACTGGCGGCGCATCGCCCCGCACCTCGCGACAATAGCGGAATCGCTGGAGAACAACGCGGTGCCGTCGGAGCGCTTCCACGAGCATGACGCGCACTCACCGCTGCCGCGGGCCTATCAATGGGCCGATGGCTCGGCCTATGTGAACCATGTCGAACTGGTGCGGAAAGCGCGCGGCGTCGAAATGCCGGCAAGTTTCTGGACCGACCCGCTGATCTACCAGGGCGGCTCGGATTCCTTCATCGCGCCGCGTGATCCGATCCGCATGGCCGACGAGGCCTTCGGCATCGACATGGAGGGGGAAGTCGCTGTCATTGTCGACGATGTACCTATGGGCGCCAGCCTCGATGAGGCACGCGCCGCGATCCGGCTGGTGATGCTGGTCAACGACGTGACGCTGCGCGCGCTCACCGGGCCGGAGCTCGCCAAGGGTTTCGGCTTCTTCCAATCAAAGCCCTCCTCGGCGTTTTCGCCTGCCGCGGTGACGCCGGACGAGTTGGGCGACGCCTGGGATGGCGGCAAGTTGAGCCTGCCGCTGCTTGCCGACCTAAACGGCAAGCCGTTCGGCCGCGCCAATGCGGGCGTCGACATGACCTTCGATTTCCCGGCGCTGATCGTTCACGCCGCCAGGACAAGGCCACTGGCCGCCGGTACGATCATCGGCTCCGGCACCGTCTCCAACAAGCTCGACGGCGGGCCGGGCAAGCCTGTCTCGGCCGGGGGAGCCGGCTATTCCTGCATCGCCGAACTGCGCATGATCGAGACCATTGTATCAGGCGCGCCCAAAACGCCGTTCCTGCGCTTCGGTGACACGGTGCGCATCGAGATGAAAAACAAGAGCGGAAATTCGATCTTCGGCGCCATCGAGCAGAAGGTCGAGAAATACGAGAGGTGAGGGAGTGACGGGGGAAGCATTCTATCTGCTGGCCGGCGTCTGGGCGCTTGCCATATTGGCTGTGTTCATCCTGGCGATCCGGCTCAGCTACCGCATCGAGGCGCGCTCGCCGGACCTGACGAACCGCAGCGGCTTTCCGCGCAGGGCGATGATGTTCCACACCATCACCAACATGAAAGTCGCGCGGGACGAGGAAACACAAGGCTTGCGGCGGCGCATGAACAGGCTGTTGCTGATCGTTCTCGCCGGATTTGCGGTTATGTGGGCGGGTCTGTATCTGGTTCGGTCGGCCGGATGACCCTGTTGGACCACCTGCGCCGCATGGCCGGCAACAATCTCTGGTCGAACGATCGGCTGTACCGTGCTGTTTTGCAGCTCAAGCCCGGCGAATTCGCAGCCGAACGCACCAGTTTCTTCCCGTCGATCGAGGCAACGCTCAACCACATCCTTGCGGTCGATCTTCTCTATCTCGATTTTCTCGAAGGGGGCGGGGTCGGTGCCGCCGCCCATGACGATTTCGTGCCGATCGACGAGCCGCAGGCGTTGTTTGCCGCCCAGGTCGCCGCGGACCGTCGCCTGATCGCTTTTTGCGACCGGCTCTCGGCGGCCGATCTCGATCGTCAGGTCTTCACCGACCGGCGCGCGGACGGCATGATCCCCGAACGCATCGGCGACATCCTCGCGCATTTCTTCCTGCATGACATCCACCATCGCGGCCAGGTGCACGCGATGCTCTCCGGCACGTCGGTCGCGCCGCCGCAGCTCGATGAATTCCTGCTCGACTACGATGTGAAGCTGAGGAAAGAAGAGGTCGAGCGGCTGGGCCTCAAGATCTGATTTGGCGCATGACCCGAAACCAGGGGCATGCACAGTCCGCTCGACCTGAAGCCTACTCCGCCGCTTGAACCTTGATCACGCCGCGCTTGATCTGGTCCTGCTCGATCGATTCGAACAGGGCGCGGAAATTGCCCTCGCCAAAGCCTTCGTCGCCCTTGCGCTGGATGAACTCAAAGAAGATCGGCCCGATCACGGTTTTCGAAAAGATCTGCAGCAGGATCTTGGTCATGCCGCCGTCGACCACGCCTTCGCCGTCGATCAGGATGCCGTGCTTCTTCATCCGCTCGATCGGCTCGTCATGGCCATTCACGCGGTCATAAGACATGTCATAATAGGTTTCCGGCGGGCCGGGCATGAACTTCAGCCCGTTTTCGGCTAGCCTGTCGGTGGCGGCGTAGATCTCGTCGGTGCCCACCGCAATGTGCTGGATGCCTTCGCCATTGTACTTCTTCAGATACTCGGCGATCTGGCTGGTCTCGTCCTTGGACTCGTTGAGCGGGATGCGGATCTTGCCGCAGGGCGAGGTGATGGCGCGGCTGACCAGGCCGGTGATCTTGCCGTCGATGTCGAAGAAGTGGATCTGCTTGAAGCCGAACAGATTGCGGTAGAAATCCCACCATTTGTCCATCTGGCCGCGATAGACGTTGTGGGTGAGGTGGTCGAGAAAATAGAAGCCGACGCCTTGCGGCCGCGGGTCGCGCGCGCCGAGCCACTCGAACTCGGCATCGTAGGCCGAGCCCTTCTTGCCATAGGTCTCGATGAAATACAGCAGCGAGCCGCCAATGCCGACGATGGCCGGCACGTCGAGCGCCTTGTCAGTGCCTTCGTAAGGCGTGGCGCCCTTGGCAACGGCGTGGTCGAAAGCGTGCTTGGCATCGACCACCCGCCAGGCCATCGAGGCCGCGCAAGGGCCGTGCTTGTCGGCGAACTTCATCGCATGTGAGCCTGGCTCGGCATTGACGACATAGTTGATGTCGCCCTGGCGCCAGACGGTGATGTTCTTGGTGCGGTGCTTGGCTACCGCGACATAGCCCATGCGGGTGAACAGTTCGGCGAGCTTTTCCGGCTCCGGATGCGCGAACTCGACGAATTCGAACCCGTCGGTGCCGGCGGGGTTGTCCTTGCTGATCTTGGCGGGCGGGGCGTCGTGCGGGAAGGGGCCCATGATAGTCCTCCGGATATGGCTTGGCCTGAAAGGCCACCTGACGCCACTATAGCGCGGAGCCGGCGCATGGTGCTTGCATTCAAACGCTTGAAATGATCAGTTCATGCGCAAAGCGTGCACGAAAGGGCAGAAATCCATGGATGAGACGCGCATTGATCAGTTTGACCGCAAGATAATGGCGCTGCTGCAGGGGGATGCGGGGCTGACCAACAACGATTTGTCGGAGCGGGTGAACCTGTCGGCGTCACAATGCTCGCGCCGCCGCCAGCGGCTGGAGGAGGACGGCTACATCAAGGGCTATCACGCCGTACTCGACCGCGACAAACTCGGTTTTTCCTTGGTCAACGTCATCTCGGTGACGTTAGCCACCCACAATCGCGACAACGCCAGGCGCTTCGGCGAACTGGTGGCGCGGCTGCCCGAGGTGCAGGAGGCGCACGCGCTGACCGGTGAGATGGACTATATCCTGAAAGTGGTGACGCCCGACCTGAAGTCGCTATCGGAATTCGTCAACGGCGTACTGCTGCCGCACGAATCCGTGCAGCATGTGAAGACGGCGATCGTGCTCGAGACGCTGAAGGAAACCGGCGCGTTGCCGATTTGAACCTTGGGTCGATTTAACCCTTCGACTGCTGGATCAGCCCGTAGAGGTTGGTGCAGCGCGCGCCGGAGCGGCAATAGGCGAACACCGGGCCTTGGAGCTCGTCGAGCGCCTCGGCTTGATCCTCGACATTCTCGGCCGTGATCTGGCCGCTGATGACGGGGATGTAACGGAAGGCCATGCCAGCGGCCTCGACCGCGGCTTTGAGTTTGTCGGCCGAAGGCTGGCCGGGCTGCTCGTCATCGGGCCGGTTGCAGATGACGCTCTTGAAGCCGGCTTCCTTGATGGCGGCGACATCTTCGGGCTGGATCTGGCCCGAGACCGAATAGTCTTCGCTGATTTCGCGATATTCCATGGCAGTATCCTCGCAATCTGATTTGGCGAGAAGTCTTGCCACTCTCCGGCGGAACCGGCAACACTCATCAGGTAGAATCCGGCCGAGCTTGTCTCAGCCCGGCCGGATGGAATGACGGGCCGCGTTAGCTGCCGAGGATGGCGCCTTTGATCTGGCGGATGTTGTTGTGCATCATGTCGATATAGGTCGAAGCCGGGCCGTCGGGCTGCGACAGTGCATCCGAATAGAGCGTGCCGCCGACCTTGATGCCGGTCTCGCTGGCGATCTGTTCGATCAGGCGCGGGTTGGTGATGTTCTCGACGAAGATCGCCGCCGCCTTGTCCTGCTTCACCTGGTCGACCAGCTTGGCGACATCGGCGGCGGACGGTTCGGAGTCGGTCGAGATGCCTTGCGGGGCGAGGAAGGTCAGGCCGTATTCGTGTTCGAAATAGCCGAAGGCGTCATGCGAGGTGATGACGACGCGCTTCGCTTCGGGGATCGACTGGATCGCGGTTTTCACTTCACCTTCGACCGCGTCGAGCTTCTTCGTATAGGCAGCGGCATTGGTCTGGTAGCTGACGCAGCCGTCGGAGTCGGCGGCGCAGAAGGCTTCGGCGATGTTCGTCACGTAGATCTTGGCATTGGCGATCGACTGGAAGGCGTGCGGATCGGTGACCGTCTTGCCGCCACCGGTGCCGGCACCTTCGGCGGCGTCGGCGTCAGCGAATTCAGGCTTGAAATCGATCGGCGTCACGCCCTTGGTCAAGGTGACGATCGACGCCTTGGTGGCGCTGGCATCGACCAGCCGCTGCAGAAAACCCTCGAAATGCAGGCCATTGACCAGCACGATGTCGGCGTTGGCCATCGCCACCGCGTCGGCCGGGCTCGGCTCGTAGACGTGGGCATCGCCGTCCGGTCCGACGATCGTGGTGACATCGATGCGGTCGCCACCGACATTTTTGGCAAAATCGGCGATGACGGTGAAGCTGGCGACCACTTTCAGCGGTGCCGCGAAAGCCGGCGAGGCGCCAATGACAGTTAATGTTATAACGCTCATCGCCAAGGCGGCTCGGATCGATTTCAGCATGGACGGGTCTCCTTCTAGGGGCGGGGGATCAGGCCGTTCTGTGACGGTGATGGACGATGCGGGCGCGCAGGATGCCGCGCGTGCCGAACAGGATCGAGGCGAAATAGACGACGCCGGCCGATAGGATGATGGCCGGGCCGGACGGCAGCGACGCGTGATAGGACAAAAGCAGTCCGGCGATGCAGGAGGCAAAGCCGATCAGCACCGCCAGCACGCACATCGGCTCGACGCGCACGGTCCAGAAACGGGCGGCTGCCGCCGGCAGCATCATCAGTCCGACCGATAGAAGCGTGCCGAGCGCCTGGAAGCCGCCGACGAGATTGAGCACGACGAGGCCGAGGAAGATGAAATGCACCGGGCTGCCGAGCCGGCTGACCGACCGCAGGAACAGCGGATCGAGGCATTCGGCGACCAGCGCCCGCCAGAAGATGGCGAGGCTGACCAGCGTCACGGCAACAATGCCGCCGATCAGCGTCAGTGCTTCGTTGTTGAGCGCCAGCACGGTGCCGAACAGCACATGCATGAGATCGACGCTGGAGCCGCGGATCGACACCATCAGCACGCCGATGGCGAGCGAAATCAGATAGAATGCCGCCATCGAGGCATCTTCGCGCTGGATGGTGAAGCGCGAGACGGCGCCGGCGCCGAGCGCCACGATGACGCCGGCGATCAGGCCGCCAATGGTCATCGGCAGGATTTCCAGGCCATAGAGCAGGAAGCCGGCGGCGGCGCCCGGCAGGATGGCGTGCGCCATGGCGTCGCCGGACAGGCTCATGCGCCGCAGCATCAGGAACACGCCGACCGGGCAGGCGCCGAGCGACAGCATCAGCGAACCGATCAGCGCCCGCTGCATGAAGCCGAAATCGGCGAAGGGCGCGATGAAGAGACCGTAAAGCGTGTCCATCAGGCAGCCCTCGGTCCGGCATCGTGGTGGTGGTCATGCCCGTGAGCATGGCCATGATGGTCGTGATCGTGACCATGAGCGTGCCCGTCTGGCTCGCACCAGGGCGCATTCTCTTCCCAGGCTTCGTGGAAGCGGCGGGCGCGCAACAGATTCTCCGGCTTCAGCGTCTCCCTGGTCTCGCCCCAGGCAATCGGCTGGCGGGCAAGCAGCAGCGTTTCGGGGAAATTCTGGCGCACCAGATCCAGATCGTGAACGACGACCAGGATGGTGCGTTCCTCCCCATGCCAACGCTTGATCAGTGCGATCAGGTCGCCGACCGTCTTGGCGTCGACGGCGTTGAACGGCTCGTCGAGCAGGATGAGGTCGGCGTCTTGCAGCAAGACCCGCGCAAACAGCGTGCGCTGCAACTGGCCGCCTGACAGCGTGTCGATCGGCCGCTTTTCGAAGCCGCCGAGACCGACGGCCATCAGCGCGTGGCTGACGGAATCGCGATCTTCCCTGGTATGGCGGCCGAGCAGGCCGCGCCGTGGCCACAGGCCGAGCGAGACCAGGTCAACCACCCGCGCCGGGAAGGAGCGGTCGAGTTCCGATTGCTGCGGCAGATAGGCGGCACGCGCGCCGGGCGCGCGGATGACCTCGCCGGCCATCGGCTTTAGGACGCCGACAATGCCTTTCATCAGCGTCGATTTGCCGGAGCCGTTGGCGCCGACCACGGCAGTCAGCGAGCCTTTGCGAATCGTACCGTCAAGATGATGGATCGCCGGGTGGCTGCCGTAGCCAAGCGTCAAGTCGCGAAAGGTCAGGCAGGTATTTGTCATTCTGCGATCCGTGGGGCAGCGGAATCCGGCTGCTGGCAGCCGCCGATTGGATATGTGATGTTATTACATTAGTCAACAAGCCAATCGGGCGGAATTACGACTGCCGGGTCAACTTGCCGTGTGTGGACATCAGACGCCCTTGGCCCAAGGGGATTTGCCAGGGGATTCGACTGGGCGACCTTGCCCGAAGCCGGCCGCAACCTTAAAGAAACGCGACCACAAAGGAAGGAACCTCCCATGAGCATTCGTCGCATCGATGTTGGCCCGCGCATGAGCCAGATCGTCATCAACGGCAATACCGTCTATCTGGCCGGCCAGGTTGGTCAGCCGGGCGGCAATGTCGCGTCGCAGACCAGGGATGTCCTGGCGACCATCGACGAACTGCTGGCCAAGGCCGGTACGGACAAGACCAAGATCCTGCAGGCGATCATCTGGCTGGCCGACATGAGCACCTTTGCCGAGATGAATGCCGAATGGGACAAGTGGGTGCCGCAAGGCAACACTCCGGCCCGCGCCACCGGCGAAGCAAAGCTCGCTGGACCGGAATACCTGGTCGAGATCATTATTACCGCAGCGGTTTGAGGCGCAGCGCTTCACCTTCTCCCCTTGTGGGAGAAGGTGTGGTGCTACCCCTGCGACGGCCTGAATCGCGCCACCAGCGTGTGGTTGTCGGCGGCGTAGGTGAAGCGCACATGGGTGACCGGGTGTTCGGCGCTCCATGTCCGCCGCTCGACCACCAGGCAGGGCGCGCCGGCCGCGATGTCGAGTGCCGCCGCGACCTGCTTGTCGGCGCCGACCGCACGAATGCGGTGCTCGGCTTCGCTCCACGGCACGCGGCCGATCAGCCACGGGCTGGGCGCGATGGTCAGGAATTCCTCGTCTGATGCTTCCGGCACGGCGGTCAGATTGATCAGCCGCTGCTCGTGCGCGAACGGCCGCTTGCCGGCGAAATGCCGGCATTCCAGTGCCAGCACCGGCCCGGCGGCACTAAGCTCCAGCAAGGCGCGATCCTCCGCGTCGCTGCGCCTTTTGTGGCGCGCCACGCGCTCGTAGCGATAAAGCAGGCCGAGTGCTTCGACCTCGACCCGAATGTCATGGATCTCCAGCACCGCCGCTTGCGACTTCGGTTGGCGGACGAAGCTGCCTGAGCGGCGCCGCCGCTCGATCAGCCCCGCCTTGGCAAGCTGCGACAGCGCCTTGTTCACCGTCATGCGCGAGCAATTGTATTGCGCGCTCAGTTCGTGTTCGAACGGGATGCGATGGCCGGGCGCCCAGGCGCCGGACAGGATCTTTTCGCTGATGTCGGACAGGATGCGCTGGTGCAGCGAGACGCCGCCTTCCGCATCCGCTGTCTCGATCATGCTCATGCCGAAAGTGCCCTCATCACGCTGCGAAACCGCTCGGCGATGGCCTCTCGCCTTGCGTGCCGGCCGCCGCTGACCTGTTTGTTGCCATGCACCCAGACGGACTCGACCTTGCTGCCATTGGCGAAGATCCAGGCATCGAGGATCGCGTCACCGGTCTTGCCGGCCAGCGAGGGGTGATTGCCGTCGAGCGAGACGAGATCGGCGGATGCGCCGGTGGCGATTTGTGAGGCGCCGGCCCCGAGGGCGGCACTGCCGCCATCGAGCGCGGCATCGAAAAGCGCGCGTCCGGTCGACCCGCCGGCCACCGCCAGCACATTGCGGGCGCGGTGCGCAAGGCGCTGCGAATATTCGAGCTGCCGCAATTCGTCGGGCAGGCCGATCAGCACATTGGAATCGGAGCCGACGCCGAAGCGGCCGCCATGCTCCCCGAATAGCGGCGCTGCAAAAGTGCCGTCGCCAAGATTGGCCTCGGTGATCGGACAAAGGCCGGCGATCGCGCCGCTTTTCGCCATCCCGACCGTTTCCGCATCGGTCATGTGCGTGGCGTGGATGAGGCACCAGCGTTGGTCTACTTTCGCATTGGCCAGCAGGAATTCGACCGGTCGCGCGCCCGACCAGGCAAGGCAATCCTCGACTTCCTTCACCTGCTCGGCGACGTGGATATGGATCGGCCCATCCGGCGCCATGGCGGCCACTTCGGACAATTCCTCAGCTGTCGCGGCGCGCAGACTGTGCGGAGCGACGCCGACAACAGCTTGATTCAAAGTGCGAACGCATTCCCGGCTTTTCTCAACAAGCCTGGAGAAGCGATTCACATCGTTGATGAAACGCCGTTGGCCTTCGTTTGGCGCAGCGCCTCCAAAAGAAGAGTGAGCGTAGAACACCGGAAGCAGCGTCAGGCCGATGCCGGTTTCGCCGGCCGCCGCTGCGATGCGCTCGGCCATCTCGCTAGGGTTGGCATAGGGTTTTCCGTCGCGGTCGTGATGCAGATAGTGAAATTCGCCGACGCGTGAAAAGCCGGCCTCCAGCATCTCGACATAGAGCTGCGCGGCAACCGCCTCGACCTGGTCGGGCGTCATCGACAGGGCGAAGCGGTACATCACCTCGCGCCAGCTCCAGAAACTGTCGGCGGAGGGCCCGCGAAGCTCGGCCAATCCGGCCATGCCGCGCTGGAAGGCATGGCTGTGCAAATTGGGCATGCCGGGCAGCAGGATCGCGTGGCGTTCGTCGCCGGCCACGGCGGTCGCACCCGGTTCGACAGTTGTTATGCGTCCCTTGGCCAAGGTGATCCGCACATTGCTGTGCCAGCCATTGGGAAGGAGCGCCTGTTCCGCGAAGATGTCAGTCACTTTTCTCTCCGGTTCCCTGTCTCATATGCGATGATGGCACTTGCAGTGCGTTTCAATATGTATATACATAATCGCCACCGATTGAAACGGAAAAGATGATGGCTGCAGAGAGCAAAAGCCGGGCAGGGGGTCTTCGCTTGTGGCGCAATGCGCGTCTGGCGACCATGGCCGAGGCGGCCGCCGGACTTGGCGTCGTCGAACACGGCGCGGTCGCGGTTCGTCATGGCCGCATTGTCTATGCCGGCCCTGAATCGGGCATGCCCGCAGCGCTTGCCCAAAATGTCGAGACGATCGATTGCGAGCAGCGCTGGATCACGCCCGGCCTGATCGACTGCCATACCCATCTGGTCCATGCCGGCAATCGCGCCAATGAATTCGAGATGCGGCTGGCCGGCGCAACCTATGAAGAGGTCGCCAGGGCCGGCGGCGGCATTGTCTCTTCGGTCAAATCCTTGCGTGCCGCCGGCGAAGACGATCTGGTCGCGCAATCGCTGCCGCGCCTCGATGCGCTGATCGCCGAGGGCGTGACGACGGTAGAAGTAAAGTCGGGCTATGGGCTCGATCTGGAAAACGAAAAGAAGTCGCTGCGCGCCGCACGGCGGCTGGGCGGTGAGCGGCCGGTGACGGTCCGCACGACCTTCCTCGGCGCCCATGCGTTGCCGCCGGAAGCCAAAGGCGACAAGGACGCCTTTATCGATCTGGTCGCAAGAGAAATTCTCCCGGCGGTTGCCGCCGAGGGGCTGGCCGATGCCGTCGACGGGTTTTGCGAAGGCATTGCCTTTTCGCCGGAGCAGATGGCGCTCGTGTTCGATGCCGCCAAGGCGGCAGGCTTGCCGGTCAAGCTCCACGCAGACCAGCTCTCCAACCTGCATGGTGCCGAACTTGCCGCGCGCTATGGTGCGCTGTCGGCCGATCATCTCGAATACACCGACGAAGCAGGCGCCGCGGCAATGGCGAAGGCGGGAACCGTGGCGACGATCCTGCCCGGTGCCTACTATTTCATTCGCGAAACCAAGAAGCCGCCGGTCGGCCTGTTCCGCCAGCACGGCGTCAAAATGGCGGTCGCCACCGACAACAATCCCGGCACCTCGCCGCTGACCTCGCTGTTACTGACCATGAACATGGCGGCGACCCTGTTCGGCCTGACGGTCGACGAATGCCTGGCCGGCGTTACCCGCGAGGCCGCCCGTGCGCTCGGCCTACTGGGAGAGACCGGCACGCTCGAAGCCGGCAAATCCGCCGATCTGGCGATCTGGAACATCGAGCGCCCCGCTGAACTCGTCTACCGCATGGGCTTCAACCCGCTGCATGCCCGCATCTGGAGAGGACAATGACCGAACTGACCCTGAAGCCCGGCAATGCGACGCTGGCCGACTGGCGCGCCATCTACCGTGGCGCCGTGCCCAAGCTTGACGATGCCTGCAAGCCAAAAATCAAGGCGAGCGCCGAGGCCGTCGCCAGGATCGTCGCCAAGGGCGACCCGGTCTATGGCATCAACACCGGCTTCGGCAAACTGGCCAGCGTCCGCATCCCCGCCGCGGACCTCGAGACCTTGCAGCGCAACATCGTGCTGTCGCATGCCGCCGGCGTTGGCGAGCCGATGCCGGCCGCTGTTTGCAGGCTGATGATGGCGCTGAAGCTGGCCAGCCTGGCGCAGGGCGCCTCCGGCGTACGACCGCAGACCATCGAGTTGCTGGAGGCGATGCTGGCCAACGACGTCATCCCTGTGGTGCCGGCGCAAGGCTCCGTCGGCGCCTCCGGCGACCTTGCCCCGCTGTCGCACATGACCGCGGTGATGATCGGCGTCGGCGAATGCTTTACCCCGCATGGCCGTTTCCCGGCCAAGGTCGCCTTCGTCTCGCACGGGCTCGAGCCGGTGACATTGGGCGCCAAGGAAGGTCTGGCACTGCTCAACGGCACGCAGTTCTCGACGGCCTATGCGCTGGCCGCTTTGTTCGAGGCTGAAGTGCTCTATCAGTCGGCGTTGGTCGCCGGCGCCTTGTCGACCGACGCGGCAAAAGGCTCCGACGCGCCCTTCGATCCGCGCATCCATCAACTGAGAAAGCATCGCGGCCAGATCGAGACGGCGGATGCGCTGCGCAATCTGATGGCCGGCAGTGCCATCCGTGAATCGCATCGCGTTGGCGACGAGCGCGTGCAGGATCCCTATTGCCTACGCTGCCAGCCGCAGGTGATGGGTGCGGCACTCACCGTCCTGCGCCAGGCGGCGGACACGCTCGGCACCGAGGCCAATGGCGTCACCGACAATCCGCTGATTTTCGCCGAGGACGATACCGCCCTTTCCGGCGGCAATTTCCATGCTGAGCCGGTGGCCTTCGCTGCCGACATGATCGCGCTCGCCGTCTGTGAGATCGGTTCGCTGTCGGAACGCCGCATCGCCATGCTAGTCGATCCCGCGCTGTCCGGCATGCCGGCCTTCCTGACGCCGAAGCCCGGCTTGAATTCCGGTTTCATGATCCCGCAGGTGACGGCGGCGGCCCTCGTTTCGGAGAACAAGCAGAAAGCCTATCCGGCCAGCGTCGATTCCATCCCGACATCGGCCAACCAGGAAGACCACGTTTCGATGGCGGCGCACGGCGCGCGCCGGCTGATCGGCATGGTCGAGAATGCGACGGCGGTGATCGGCATCGAACTGCTGGCCGCGGCGCAAGGCTGCGATTTCCATGCGCCGCTGGCATCGAGCGATGCCCTGGAGGCGGTGCGCAAGCTGGTCCGGGCCGAGGTGCCGCATCTCGACAATGACCGCCACTTCCATCCTGATATGGAAAAAGCCATCGCCATTGTGCGCAGTGGTGCGACCGTCAAGGCAGCCGGCGCGGTAACACTGCCTTCGATCTCGGGAGCCTGAACATGACCGACTGGCTGACAGTGACCGAAGGCACGGCACCTCTAGTGGTGTCGATCCCGCATACCGGCATCGATCTAGCCGGCATCGACAACCGGCTGGTCTCGCCCTGGCTCGGCCGCCGCGACTGCGACTGGTGGATCGACCAGCTCTACGATTTCGCCGCTGGCCTTGGCGCGACAGTCGTGCATACGTCGATCTCGCGCACCGTCATCGACGTCAACCGCGATCCCTCCGGCGCCTCGCTCTATCCCGGGCAGACGACGACGACGCTTTGCCCGACAGAGACTTTCGACGGCGATCCGCTTTACCTGCCCGGCGAGGAACCGACGCCGGTGGAAATCAGCCAGCGCTATCAGTCATATTTCGCGCCCTACCATGAAATGCTCGGGTTTCAGGCGACCAGGCTGCGCGGTCTGCATCAGAAGGTCGTGATCTATGATTGCCACTCGATCCGCTCGGTTCTGCCGCGTCTGTTCTACGGCACGCTGCCGGTGTTCAATCTCGGCACCAATGACGGCCAGACCGCCGATCCGGTGCTGCAGGGCCTGGTCGGCCAGATCATGGCCGAAAGCGGCGACAGCTACGTCATCAACGGCCGTTTCAAGGGTGGCTGGATCACCCGCTACTTCGGCAATCCGCAAGGCGGCTTCCATGCCCTGCAGATGGAACTTGCCGATCGCGGCTACTTGCATGAGCCCGAGGGCAAGGGTGAACCGGACAATTGGCCGGTGCCCTATGATGCCGCGTTCGCCGCACCCATGGCCGCGAAGCTGAAGAAAATTCTCGAGACCGCGATCACCTGGGCGCAGAGCTGACATCGAAACATCGGGAGGATGTCATGAACCGCCATGCCAGGATTGGCTTTCTCGCCATTCTGTTCGCAACCGCGCCGGCGTTCGGCGCATCCGCCGATGAGGTGACGATGAAGGGCGCCGCTATCCTCGCCACATTGAAAGGCGCGCATGTCGAAGGGCCAGACTGGAAACAGAGCTTCGACGATGGCGGCGCCACCATCTACACAAAAGGCGGCACCCAGTCTCCCGGGCGTTGGGATGTTCGTGGCGACCAGTACTGCTCGCTATGGCCGCCTTCGGATGTCTGGGCCTGCTACGCCATGACCATCGATACTTCCGACCCTGCCCATGAGCAGGTCACCTGGATCAGTGCAGACGGCCACCGCAATGCCGCGCACCTCATTCGAAAGGGACAATGATGAACAATCCTCGCCACAACATCCGCGAAGTCCGCAGCCCGCGCGGCACGGAAATCAGCGCCCGCTCCTGGTTGACGGAGGCGCCGCTGCGCATGCTGATGAACAATCTCGACCCGGACGTCGCCGAAAACCCCAACGAGCTGGTTGTCTATGGCGGCATCGGCCGGGCGGCGCGCACCTGGAACGACTTTGACCGCATCGTCGCCTCGTTGAGGACGTTGGCCGATGACGAGACCTTGCTTGTGCAGTCGGGCAAGCCGGTCGGCGTCTTCCGCACCCATCCCGACGCGCCGCGCGTGCTGATCGCCAACTCCAACCTGGTGCCGCACTGGGCGACATGGGAAAAGTTCAACGAGCTCGATAAGAAGGGTCTGATGATGTACGGCCAGATGACGGCCGGCTCGTGGATCTACATCGGCACGCAAGGCATCGTGCAGGGCACCTACGAGACCTTCGTCGAGGCCGGCCGCCAGCACTATGACGGCAATCTCAAGGGCAAGTGGATCCTGACCGGCGGCCTCGGCGGCATGGGCGGCGCCCAGCCGCTCGCCGCAGTTATGGCCGGCGCCTGCTGTCTGGCCATCGAATGCAACCCGGATTCGATCGATTTCCGCCTGCGCACCCGCTATGTCGACGAGAAGGCCGAGACACTCGACGAGGCGATGGCGATGATCGAGCGCTGGACCAAGGCAGGCGAGGCGAAGTCGGTAGGCCTGCTCGGCAATACCGCCGAGATCGTTCCGGAAATGTTCAGGCGCGGCATTCGCCCTGATATGGTCACCGACCAGACCTCGGCCCACGACCCCATCAACGGCTATCTGCCCAAGGGCTGGACGATGGCTGAGTGGCGTGAGAAGCGCGTCAGCGACCCGAAGGCAGTTGAGAAAGCCGCCCGCGCCTCGATGCGCGAACATGTCGAGGCGATGGTGGCGTTCTGGAATGCCGGCGTGCCGACGCTCGACTACGGCAACAACATCCGGCAGGTGGCCAAGGAGGAGGGGTTCGAGAATGCCTTTGCCTTCCCCGGCTTCGTGCCGGCCTATATCCGTCCGCTGTTTTGCCGCGGCATCGGCCCGTTCCGCTGGGCGGCCCTGTCGGGCGATCCCGAGGATATCTACAAGACCGACGCCAAGGTGCGCGAACTGACGCCCGGCAACACTCACCTGCACAATTGGCTCGACATGGCGCGCGAGCGCATCGCCTTCCAGGGCCTGCCGGCGCGCATCTGCTGGGTCGGCCTCGGAGACCGGCACCGGCTCGGCCTCGCCTTCAACGAGATGGTGGCCAAGGGCGAGCTCAAGGCGCCTGTCGTCATCGGCCGCGATCACCTCGATTCCGGTTCGGTCGCCTCGCCGAACCGCGAGACGGAATCGATGAAGGACGGCTCGGATGCGGTGTCCGACTGGCCGCTGCTCAACGCGCTGCTCAACACCGCATCGGGCGCCACCTGGGTGTCGCTGCACCATGGCGGCGGTGTCGGCATGGGCTTCTCACAGCACGCCGGTATGGTCATCGTCGCCGACGGCACGCGTGATGCGGCCAGGCGCCTCGAGCGGGTGTTGTGGAACGACCCGGCGACCGGCGTCATGCGCCACGCCGATGCCGGCTACGACCTCGCCGTCGAATGCGCCAAGGAGCACCAGCTCAACCTGCCCGGCATTCTCGGGTGATGGACTGGCAGATGCGCGTCCTGCGGGCATCCGAATACAAGTCCATGCATTGGAAGAACGGCGGCGGGGTGACGACCGAGGTCGCCGTCTCGCCTGCCGACGCCGGGCTAAATGACTTCGACTGGCGCGTCTCGATGGCGCGCGTCGAAGCCAGCGGTCCGTTCTCGCAGTTTGCCGGTATCGATCGAACGCTTGCCGTGCTCGAAGGCGAGGGAATCGTGCTCGATATTGCTGGCTGCCCGCCGATATCAGTTACCAGGGCGAGCGACCCGTTTTCCTTCCCGGCTGACGTGGCGACCGCGGCCGCGCTGATCGGCGGCCCGATCACCGACCTCAACGTCATGACCCGCCGCGGCCGGACGACGCATTCGGTCGAACGCCTCATGGTTTCGAACCCTGTGGAAATCAGGACGGGGACCGGGACGATCCTGGTCCTGTGTTTGAACGGCAAAGCCACCGTGCCCGGCACCGAGCCGGTTCACCTCGGGCCGCTCGACGCGCTGCTGCTCGGCCCGGACACCGCCAGCCTCTTTGTCCAGCCCGTCCAGGAGACGACGCTGTTCGTGATCCGGATCGGCGGCATCTCCGGCAACGATTAACGCTTGTTTCCAAACATGATCGCGGTGCCGGCGAAATATAGCGTAAGCTGTCGGCGGCATCACGAAAAAGCCTGAATCCTCCCCGTCGATCGAGCCTGACGGGAAGAGGGGCGCTCGTCTTGGAATTTTTGCTGAGAGATAACGCCCTGTCGTGGTGCGGAAACAAACTTTCAGCAAGTGGGATTATGCAACCAATTGCATTTGAATCGGTTTTAGGGCCATTGCCGTGGCGGTGACGCCGCTCAGTGTCCGCATACGGAATTTTCAATGAATATTCAGACGACCCCTGCCCAGATCGAGAAGACGAGCGCGAGCTTTCCGGCCATCACGGAAGAGCCGATCCGATCCAATTTCCTGCCCGAAGAGCGTCTTCGCCTGCTTGGCGAAAGCCTGGCAAAAGGCGACCTTACCGATCTGTTCGGCCTGACGCCCTTCGATTTTCAGGCCCGCATCCGCGACAGCGCCAAGAAGATCTTGGAAGTCTACCGCTCGACCAATGCCGCGCAGGCGAGGGGCGAGACGATCACGCCGGCGGCGCAGTGGCTACTCGACAACAATTATCTGGTCGAAGAAACCATTTTCCAGGTCAAGCGCGATCTGCCGCGCCGCTTCTACCGCCAGCTGCCCAGCCTGAAACTGCCCGAGGGCGGTAGTGTGCCGCGCGCGCTGGCACTGGCCTGGACCTATGTGGCGCATTCGGACAGTTCCGTCTCGGCGACCATGTTCAAGTCCATCGTCCAGGGCTTCCAGTCGCTCGAGCCGCTGAAGATCGGCGAACTCTGGGCGCTGCCGTCGCTTCTGCGCTTCGTCCTGATCGAAAATCTCCGCCGGCTGGCGGTCAGGGTCAACCGCACCCGCCAGATGCGCCAGATCGCCAACGATGTCGCCGACAAGGTTCTGGCGACCGACGACAGCCCGGACCGGCAGGCGATCCTGTCCAAATTCAGCGCTCACGCACAGGACACCACCTTCGCCACCCAGCTGCTCTATCGCTTGCGCGATGGATCGCAGAATGCCGGCAAGGCCCTGGAATGGCTCGAAGGCGAGCTCGAAAAAACCGGCTCCGACGCCGAGGAAATCATCATTTCCGAACATCACACGCTGTCCAGCGGCAATGTGACGACCGGAAACATCATCCGCGGCCTGCGCCTCATCAACGACGTCGACTGGACGGTGTGGTTCGAAGGCGTCAGCCGCATCGACACCGTGCTGCGCGAGCGCACCGATTTCGCCGCGCTCGACTTCTTCTCGCGTGACCAGTACCGGACGGCGATCGAGGAACTGGCGCGCCGCTCCGACCTTTCGGAATACCGCGTCGCCGAGAAGGCCATCGAGCTGGCCGATCACGTCGCCACCGAGACCCTATCGGCCGATGATGAAGGCGCTGTCGCTCAAGTTGCATCCGCCCACACCGATGTCGGTTTCTTCCTCGTCGGTCCGCGCCGGCTGGAACTGGAGAAGGCGATCGGCTACCGGCCGACCATCAGCCAGATGGTCAAGCGCACCTTCCGCAAGACCGGATGGCTTGGCATCGTCGTACCGGTATTTGCGCTGACGGCCCTGCTTCTTGTTCTCACCGGCAACGCGCTGGCCAATCTCGGCCTGTCGGTGCCGTCGATCGTCGTGATGCTGGCGCTGTTTGCGGTACCGGCCAGCGAGGGCGCTCTCGCCTTCTTCAACACCGTCGTATCGCTGTTCCTGAAACCGACGCGCCTCGTTGGCTATGATTACAGGCACGGCGTGCCGCCCGAGGCGCGCACCCTGGTGGTGGTACCGTCGCTGATCGGCTCACGCGACGACGTCGAGGAAAACATCCGCAATATCGAGGTGCATCATCTCGCCAACACGGCGGATGAAATTTATTTCGCGCTGCTGTCGGACTGGCCCGACAGCAAGATCGAGATCGATGCGGCCGATACCGAAATCCTCGAATTCGCCCGCGCCGAGATCGCTCGTCTCAACGCCCGCCATCCATCCGAAGGCGCGCCGCGTTTCTACATCCTGCACCGGCGCCGGCTCTTCAATGCGGCGCAAGGGTCCTGGATGGGCTGGGAGCGCAAGCGCGGCAAGCTGCACGAGCTCGACCTTCTGTTGCGCGGCGACAGCGACACCACATTCCTGCCGCTCGACGTGCCGCTGCCCGAGAACGTCGTCCATGTGATGACACTCGATGCCGACACGCGCACCACCCGCGACGCGGTCGCGACGCTGGTCGGCAAGCTCTGCCATCCGCTCAACCGTCCGCATTTCGATGCTACCAAGCGTGTTGTCACGGCCGGCTATGCCATCCTGCAGCCGCGCATCACCGCGTCGCTGACCAGTGGCGATGATGCGTCGTTTTTCCAGCGGGTCTTCTCGGCCAATCGTGGCCTCGACCCTTACGTCTTTGCCGTCTCCGATCTCTATCAGGACGTCTTCGGCGACGGGTCCTTCACCGGCAAGGGCCTTTATCACGTCGATGCTTTCGAGGCGGCGTTGCAGGGCCGCATCGAGGAAAACACCATCCTCAGCCACGACCTGCTGGAAGGCGCGCTGGCGCGCTCGGCGCTTGTCACAGACGTCGAACTGGTCGAGGACTATCCGACCCGCTATTCGGTCGACGCCTCGCGCCACCATCGCTGGGCACGCGGCGACTGGCAGCTTCTCGGCTTCATGCTCGATCCGCGCTCCGGCGTGCCGGCTCTGTCGCGCTGGAAGATGGTCGACAATCTGCGCCGCTCGCTGACGCCGATCTTCTGGGTCATGGCCGCGATCGCCGGCTGGACGCTGCTGCCCTTCACGCAGGCCGCGCAATGGCAGGCCCTGCTGATCCTCAGCCTGTTCATGGCGCCGACATTCGACATCGTCAACGCCATCCTACCCAAGAGCGGCGACCAGACGCCGCGCGGCCATTTCTCGGCCCTGGCGCGCGACGTAGCCTTCGGCACCGCCATGGTGGCGCTGAAGATCGTGCTGATGGCGCACAACGCCTGGATGATGGGCGACGCCATCATCCGCACGATTTATCGGCTCTTCGTCAGCCGCCAGAACCTGCTGGAATGGCGCACCGCCTCGCAGGCGCACAAGGCGGGCGACAACGATGTCGGCTCCTATTACGGCATGATGTATGGCGCCGTGATCATCGGCTTCGTCGGCCTCGCCATCCCGGTGCTGGCCGATTCCACCGGCGCCTTCGTTGCTTTCTTCTTCGCCCTGTTCTGGATCGCCTCGCCGGCCATCGCCAGCTGGATCAGCCGCTCGGCCGAAACCGAGGATCGCTTGCGCATATCGCAAGCCGATATCCACGCGCTGCGTACGGTGGCGCGGCGCACCTGGCATTATTTCGAAAGCTTCGTGACGGCCGAGCACCACAATCTGCCGCCGGACAATTTCCAGGAAAGCCCGGCGCCGGTCGTGGCGCCGCGCACCTCGCCGACCAATATCGGCGTCTACCTGCTGTCCGTCGTCTCGGCCCGCGACTTCGGCTGGATCAGCCTGTCCGATGCCATCACCCGCATCGACGCCACGATGACGACGATCGAAGGCATGCCGCGCGACCGCGGCCACCTCTTCAACTGGTATGACACGACGACGCTGAAGCCGCTCTACCCGCTCTACATCTCGGCTGTCGACAGCGGCAATCTTGCTGGCCATCTGGTGGCGGTGGCGGCGGCATGCGCCGAATGGGCGGAAGCGCCCTCGGTCCATCTCCAGGGCGATTTCGAAGGCATTCTCGACACGGTGACCATCCTCAGCGAGAGCCTCGACGAACTGCCCGACGACCGCCGCCAGCTGCGACCCCTGCGCCAGCGCCTCGTCGACCGTCTCGACGGCATGCGGCGCGCGGTCGAGACCATCAAGGCGCAGCCGGAAATGGCGTCGATCCGCACCATCAATCTGGCCGTCCTGGCCGGTGAGATCCGCAAGCTCGCCACCGCCATCCACACCGAGGCGGCGTCGGCCCAGAGCGACGTCATCGTCGACTGGGCGGCCAGGCTCGAGGCCACCTGCGAAGCGCATGTCCATGACGCGCATAGCGACGACAATGCCGTCGAGGCGCTGCGCGCTAAGCTGCTCACCTTGCGCGAGCGCACGCGCCGCTTCGCTTTCGAGATGGATTTCTCCTTCCTGATGCGGCCCGAACGCAAGCTGCTGTCGATCGGCTACCGGGTCGAGGAGCACCAGCTCGATGAAAGCTGCTACGACCTTATGGCTTCCGAGGCGCGGCTGACCAGCCTGTTCGCCATCGCCAAGGGCGACCTGCCGACCGAGCACTGGTTCCGGCTTGGGCGGCCGATCGTCGAGATCGGTTTCAAGGGCGCGCTGATGTCCTGGTCCGGCTCGATGTTCGAATATCTGATGCCGCCATTGGTGATGAAGGAGCCGCAAGGCAGCATCCTCAACCAGACCAGCAAGCTGATCATCAAGCGCCAGATCCAGTATGGCCGCCAGAAGAACGTGCCGTGGGGCATTTCGGAAGCGGCCTACAACGCCCGCGACCGCGAACTGACCTACCAGTACACCAATTTCGGCGTGCCCGGGCTCGGCCTGAAGCGCGGCCTTGGCCAGAACACGGTGATCGCGCCTTACGCCACCGTCCTCGCGGCACAGTTCAATCCGCGCGAAGCCGTGCAGAATCTCGCCCGGCTGCGGGAGATCGGCGCGCTTGGCCGCCACGGTTACTACGACGCTGTCGACTTCACGCCGCAGCGTGTGCCGGAAGGCACCGATCATGTCGTCGTGCAGAACTACATGGCCCACCATTCGGGCATGTCGATCGTGGCGGTCGCCGACGCCATCTTCGAAGGCCGCATGCGCGATCGCTTCCACAGTGATCCGGTCATCGAATCGGCCGAATTGCTGCTGCAGGAGAGGGCGCCGCGCGACATCCCGACCGCGACCGTCAGGACCGAGGCCGACGAACGCTCCAAGGACGAGACAGAAGTCGAGAGCCCCGACACCCGCATCGTGCTCGATCCGTTGCGGTCGCTGCGGTCGACCAGTGTGATGTCGAACGGCCGCTATTCGGTGATGGTCACCGCGACTGGCTCGGGCTACAGCCGCTGGGGCGATCTCTCCATCACCCGCTGGCAACCGGATCCGACCGAGGACCGGCTCGGCTCCTACATCTTCCTGCGTGACGCGGGCACCGGCGACTGGTGGTCGGCGACGGCCGAGCCGAAGCGTGCGGCCGAGGAGAAGGCGCAGACCTTGTTCTCCGACGACAAGGCGAGCTTCGTCAAATCGGTGGGCACGTTGCGCTCCGAGGTCGAATGCATTGTCATTTCGGAAGGCAATGGCGAGGGCCGTCGGGTCACGCTGTACAATGACGGGCCGTCCGACCGTCACATCGAAGTCACCTCCTTTTCAGAACTGGTGCTCGGTCTGGAGGCGTCGGACAACGCGCATCCGGCCTTCTCGAAGATGTTCGTCGAAACTGAAATCGCGTCGAACAACGCGCAGATATTTGCGACGCGGCGCAAGCGGGACACCAGCGAGCCCGATATCGCCATGGTGCATTTCGTCACCGATCCGTCCGGATCGGCGCGCGATGCCGAAGCCGAGACCGACCGGCGTGCCTTCATCGGCCGCGGCCGCACCATCGTCGACGCGGCCGCGTTCGATCCCGGCGCCAGGCTTGGCGGCCATTCGGGCTTCACGCTCGATCCCGTCGCAGCGCTGCGCCGCCAGGTGCGCGTGCCTGCCAACAAGAAGATATCGCTGACCTTCTGGACCGTCGTCGGCGCCAGCCGCGCCGAACTGGAAGAGGCCCTTGCCCGGCTTGACCATCCGGAGAGCTTTGCCCGCCAGGCCATGCTCGCCTGGACGCGCAGCCAGGTGCAGACCCGCCATATGGGCCTCAGCCTGACCGATGCCGCCAATGTGCAAAAACTGGCGCGCTATCTGATCTATCCGGATCCGTTCCTGCGTCTTCCGGCCGAATCCATTGCAACGGGGCTGGGCAAGCAGTCGAGCCTGTGGCCGACCAGCATATCGGGCGATTTCCCGATCTTCCTGGTCAGGATCGGCGACGTCGCCGATCTCGAAATCGTCGCCCAGGCGCTGCGTTTCCAGGAATACATGCGCACCCGCGGCATGATGATCGACTTCGTCGTCGTCAACGAGCAGGCGTCGTCCTATGTCCAGGACCTGCAGCGGGCAGTGGAGACGCTGTGCGAAAACAGCCGCCTGCGCGGCAAGGAACTCGGGCCTCGCCAGCACATTTTCGCGGTGCGCCGCGACCTGATGGACGAGACCACCTACAAGACGCTGCTCGCTGTCGCCCGCGTCGTCCTGCACACGCGCAACGGCACCATCTTCGACCAGATCGAGCGGGCCGAGGCGGCCGCCCTGCAGGCGCGCGACGCCCTGCAGCCGGCAGCATTGGCGGTCGCGCGCGAATTGCCGTCGCCGGTGCCCGTGATGCACGCCTCGCAGGCCGTGGCGGATGTCAGCGCCGATGGAAGCGGCCTCAGCCAATGGAATGGTTTTGGCGGTTTCGACGGCGACGGGCGGCACTATGTCGTGCGCCTGGCTGGCCGGCGCACGACGCCGCAGCCATGGATCAACGTCGTCTCCAACGCTTCGTTCGGCTTCCACACCTCCGCCGAGGGCGCCGCCTTCACCTGGAGCCGCAACAGCCGCGACTACCAGCTGACGCCGTGGTCGAACGATCCGGTCTCGAACCGGCCGGGCGAGGGCATCTACATATACGATCAGGCCAGCGGCAAGGCGTTCTCGCCGCTCGCCGCCATGGTACGCGACCCCTCGATGACCTACGAGGCCTGGCACGGCCAGGGTTTCTCGACCTTCCGTTCGCGGCGCGGCCCGTTGTCGATGGACCTCACCCATGTCGTCGACCCGATCGACCCGGTGAAGATCTCGCGGCTGCGCATCCAGAATTCCGGCTCGGTGCCGGCGCGACTGCGGGTCTACGCCTATGCCGAATGGGTGCTCGGCGGGCATCGCTCGCGCACGGCGGCAACCATCGTCCCGTCTCGCGACGCTGCCACCGGTGCGTTGCTGGCGCAAAATCCCTACGGGCTCGATTTCAGCGAGCGGGTGGCTTTCCTTGCCGCCGACGGCGGCGTCCATTCGGTGACCACCGACCGTTCGGAGTTCCTCGGCCGGCATGGCTCCAGCGAGCTTCCACAGGCGGTGCTGAGCGGCGCGGCGTTGTCGGGCCGTGTCGAGGCCGGAGACGACCCCTGCGCGGCGATTGCCCGCGACATCGAAATCCCGGCGGGCGGCGACGTGACGCTGCTCTGGCTGCTCGGCGATGCCGAGACCGTCGAGGAGGCCAGCGCCCTGGTGCAGGAGCATCGGGCTAGGGATTTCGACCGGCGGCTGGCCGACAATGAGCGCGAATGGCGCGGCTTCCTCGACACCATCCAGGTCGAGACGCCGGACAAGGCGCTCGACGCCATGGTCAACCACTGGCTGCCCTATCAGAGCCTCGCGTGCCGCATCCGCGCCCGCTCCGCCTTCTACCAGGCAAGCGGTGCGTTCGGCTTCCGCGACCAGTTGCAGGACACGCTGGCATTGCTTGCGCATGACCCGCAACTGGCGCGCGACCAGATCCTCAACGCGGCGCGGCGGCAGTTCCCCGAAGGCGACGTGCAGCATTGGTGGCTGCCGCGCACCGGGGCCGGCGTGCGTACCATGATCTCCGACGATGTGGTCTGGCTGGCCCACGCCACGGCGCGCTATTTGCTGGTCACCGGCGATGCCACCATCCTAAAGCAGCAACTGCCCTTCATCGATGGGCAGGCGCTGGGCGAGGGCGAGCACGATGCCTTCTTCACCCCGGAAATTTTGAAGAAGACGGCGTCGCTCTACGACCATTGCGCGCGGGCGCTCGATCTTGCCATCAAGCGCAGCAGTCCCGCCGGGCTGCCGCTGATCCTCGGCGGAGACTGGAACGACGGCATGAACCGCGTTGGCGAGCACGGCAAGGGCGAGAGCGTCTGGCTCGGCTGGTTCCTGCTGAAGACGCTGGGCGACTTCGCCGCAATTGCCAAGACCGAAGGCGATGCCAAGCACGCGCAAGCCTGGGCAAAGCACGCCGATGCGCTGAAGCGGGCGCTTGAAAGCACGGCATGGGATGGCGAATGGTACCGGCGCGGCAGCTTCGACGACGGCACGCCGCTCGGGTCGCGGTCCTCGCAGGAGTGCAAGATCGACTCGATCGCCCAGTCCTGGAGCGTGCTTTCGGGAGAGGGTGATCCGCCCCGGTCGACGACGGCGATGGAGCAGGCGACCAAACTGCTCGTCGATGACAAGCTCAAGATCGTCAAGCTGTTCACGCCGCCGTTCTCGAAGACGGACAAGGAACCGGGTTACATCAAGAGCTATCCGCCCGGTGTCCGCGAAAATGGCGGCCAGTACACCCACGCCGCCACGTGGTTCGTCATCGCGCTCGCCGAGATGGGGCGGACCGACGAGGCCTATCGCTGTTTCTCGATGCTGAACCCGGTCAACCATGCGACCGACGAGGCCTCGGCCGAGCACTATCGCGTCGAGCCCTATGTCGTGGCAGCCGACATCTACGCCGGGGACGACAAGGGCGGCCGTGGCGGCTGGACCTGGTATACCGGCTCGGCCGGCTGGCTCTACAGGGCTGCGGTCGAAGGGATCCTCGGCATCGAACGGCGCGGCAAGCGTGTTCAGTTCAAGCCAAAACTCCCCCGCCATTGGGACGGTTACTCGGCAACCCTCAAGATGCTGGGGGCGGAACTCAAGGTTCGCGTCGTCCGCGACAATAAGGCCAAGGCGGTCTCGCTGGAGCTGAATGGGGCCAAGACCAAGGTTTCGGCAGTCGAACTGAAGGATGGCGAAGTTACCGACGTCGTCATCAGGATCCCGGCCTGAGGCATTTTGCCCAGAAAGCGTGCTCTTGGGCTCAAGAGCCCGGGGGCGGTTTTCGGGACCACGACAGGATGAAAGGCGCCATGCCACCCGGCGTGGCTATCGCCTTGGGTGAAGGGCGTGCCTATGAAAAGCACATAAAATCAAAGGCTTGATGCCTACTGCATGCGCCGCCCCGGCCGGCCGGGCTTGGTCTCTCGTCGCCGTTGGCGGGCGCGGGGCCGCTTTTGTCTCGCGCTATACTGTGTAGAAGGCCGTTTCGGCCTTGGTCATCCGCCAGACATCGATGTTGATTAAAATTGTGGCAGCACGTGTCAGCTGCCATGATTTCGCCGCATGCCTGACATTTTACCTGTCTTCTCAAACCGTTAGGTGATCACGGCAGATTTCGGAACGTCGCCATCTTTTGTTCGCGAATTGGGAACTGAAGAGGTACACGGCCATTGTTTTGCGACGTATCAACCGATACGAGTCAAATGATGCAGTGCACAATAAACAGCATGGCGGAGTAACTGGGGTGACCCTTCTGCAAATCTACTGGCGAGCGCTCGGTTATCTGGCCGCAGACAGGAAACGCGTCGCGTTGATCTGTTCGGCCAACGTCGCCCTCGCGATCATCGCCATCCTCGAGCCGATCATGTTCGGACGAGTGATCGATGCGATTTCCGAACGCGGTTCGGTGTTTGCCACGCTTGCCCTGTGGGCGGGTCTCGGCGCCTTCAACATCGTGGCCTTCGTCCTGGTGGCGCGCGGTGCAGATCGCTTTGCCCACAAGCGTCGCAGCGAGGTGCTTTGCCAGTCGTTCGAGCGCGTGATCACCATGCCGCTTGCCTGGCACCACCAGCGCGGCACCTCCAATGCCCTGCACACCCTGTTGCGCGCGGTCGAGACGCTGTTCAGCCTGTGGCTTGAATTCATGCGTCAGCACCTGTCGACGGCAGTCGCGCTGTTCCTGCTGATCCCGACCGCGATCAGCATGGACCTGCGCATGTCGATGGTGCTGCTGGCGCTCGGTGTGCTCTATGTCGGCATCGGCCGGCTGGTGATGAAGCGGACCAAGGAAGGTCAGGCCGCGGTTGAGCGCCACTACCACAAGGTGTTCGCGCATGTGACGGACTCGGTCTCCAACGTCGCCGTGCTGCAGAGCTACAACCGCCTCGGCCACGAGGCGGAGACGTTGCGCCGCTATGTCAAGAACCTGCTCGACGCGCAGAACCCGGTGCTCGACTGGTGGGCGATGGCCAATGCGCTGCACCGTCTGTCGTCGACGATCTCGATGATGGTGGTGCTGCTGATCGGCGCCTATCTGGTCACCCATGGCCAGTTGCGCATCGGCGACGTCATCGCCTTCACCGGCTTTGCCACGTTGCTGATCGCCAGGCTCGACCAGATGTCGGCTTTCGCCAACCAGATTTCGGAGGCCCGTGCCAAGCTCGAGGACTTCTACCACCTCGAGGATTCCGCGGCCGACGCGGCCGAGCCGGACGGCTTGCGCGATCTCACCAACGTCACCGGCCATGTCCGCTTCGAGAATGTTGGCTTCGAATTCGCCAATTCGGGCCAGGGCATCGACGACGTCTCCTTCGAGGTCCAGGCCGGTCAGACGGTCGCCATCGTTGGTCCGACGGGCGCCGGCAAGACCACGCTCATCAATCTGCTGCAGCGTGTCTTCTCGCCGGCCCATGGCCGTATCCTGATCGACGGCATCGACACCCGGAGCGTGACCCGCAAGTCGCTGCGCCATTCGATCGCCACCGTGTTCCAGGATGCGGGCCTGCTCAATCGTTCGATCGAGGACAACATCCGCGTCGGCCGGGCTGACGCGACCAATGACGAAGTCCATGCCGCCGCCAACGCGGCGGCCGCGCAGGACTTCATCCTGTCCAAGAGCAATGGCTATGACACGCTTGTCGGCGAACGTGGCGGCCAGCTGTCGGGTGGCGAGCGCCAGCGCATCGCTATTGCCCGCGCCGTGCTGAAGGATGCCCCTATCCTGGTGCTCGACGAGGCGACAAGCGCCCTCGACGTCGAGACCGAGGACCGCGTCAAGGAAGCGATCGACGAATTGCGGCGCGACCGCACCACCTTCATCATCGCCCACCGCCTGACCACTGTTCGCGACGCCGATTTGGTCGTGTTCATGGACAAGGGCAGGGTGGTCGAGATGGGCGGCTTCGCCGAACTGTCGATGCGCAATGGCCGCTTTGCCAGCCTGCTGCGCGCCGGCGGCCTGCTCAACGACGAGGAGGTCCGCCGCCTCAGCCGCACCGTGCAGCAACAGCAGGAAGCAGCCGCCTGACAAGGTAGAGCCTCTGCCTTCTCCCCTTGTGGGAGAAGGTGGCCGAGCGAAGCTCGGTCGGATGAGGGGGGTTCCAGCTTGGCGCAAACGAGATTTCAGACGCACGGCTAACAGGGTCACCAACGCTTATTTCTTCCAGCACCCCTCAACCGTCTTGGCGCTGCACGCCAATCCACCTTCTCCCACAAGGGGAGAAGGGAAGTGCTGCGACACCACCGCTCGATTGCCCCAAGCGCACGAGCGGTCTATGTAGAGCCGCATGAGCGACACGACTTCACGCCTGACCGGCTGGATGGATCTTGCCAACCCGACGCGCTTTGTCGGGCTGGCAGACAGGGTCGTGCCATGGCTGGCGTCCATCGCCGCACTGGTCCTTGCCGTCGGGCTCTATATGAGTTTCGCCGCGCCTGAGGATTTCCAGCAAGGCATTACCGTTCGCATCATGTACATCCACGTGCCTTTCGCCTGGCTCGCCATGATGTGCTACACGCTGATGGCGTTCTCCGCACTTGGCACTCTGGTCTGGCGGCATCCGCTGGCGGATGTGGCGCTGAAATCGGCGGCCCCCATCGGCGCGGTCTTTACGGCGCTGGCGCTGATCACCGGCTCGATCTGGGGCAAGCCGATGTGGGGCACCTGGTGGGTCTGGGATGCGCGGCTGACGTCGGTCTTCGTGCTGTTCCTGATGTATCTCGGCATCATCGCGCTGACCCGCGCGATTGACGATGCCGGACGCGCCGCCTGGGCCGCCGCCATCATCACCCTGGTCGGCTTCATCAACATCCCGATCATCAAATTCTCGGTCGACTGGTGGAACACGCTGCACCAGCCGGCTTCGGTGTTCAGGCTCGGCGGGCCGACCATCGACCCCAGCCTGCTGTGGCCGCTGCTGGTGATGGCCGTCGGCTTCACGGTGCTGTTCTTCGCGCTGCACCTGATGGCGATGCGCACGGAAATTCGCCGCCGCCGGGTTATAGCCATGCGGCGTGTGGCGGCACGACAGGCTAGCTGACGACCGGCGAGTTCTCAAAAAATCTTGCTGCGGGCGGCAGCACTCGCTGGCGTGGGGTTAGCCCATCCGTCCGCGCGCTGCCACCGGCAGTGTCTCCAGCACCTTGTCGCCGTCGATCAGATTGACCTCGTTGAACAGGTTGGTGACGACGCAGCAATGGTCGGGAACGACGCGGACGCGTTCGCCAATGCGCAGCTTGGCATGGTCTGAAAGCGTGACCGTGCCGTGCTCCTCGCTCAAGCCGGTCACCCGCGCTCCCGAAACGCCGAGCAGTTCGCCGAAATCGGCGAGCCCCAGCGTGTCGCTGGACAGTGCCTTGCTGCCGGCATCGAGGATAGCGCGCGTTGCTGTGGGATGGCTGACCACCGTCGACAGCACCGTCAGCGCGCAATCGTCGAGAGTGCCGACGCCTTTGGCGACCTGGTAGCGGTCGAGATAGATGTAGGTCCCAGGGCGATACTCGGTGACGACCGATGCCTCGTTGGAGCGCCACATGTCCGGCGTGCCGCCGCTGGAGATGCGGTCACAGGCGAGGCCCGAAGCGGCCAAGGCCTGCCTGACGTCCGCAAGCCACGCTTCGGCCTCCGCCGCGCGGCCAGCGGCTGGGTAGGTCATCAGCCCGCCGAAGGCAAGGCCGCCGGCTTTGTCGATCTGTCTTGCCAGCGCAACGGCTTCATCCGCCGTCTGCACGCCGCAGCGGCCCATGCCGGTGTCGAACTCGACCAGCACCGGCAGAGGATGGCCGGCATCGGTGAAGGTGGCCGCCAGCCCCTCGATCGTGTCCATGCTATCAGCCGTCACCGACAGGGTGACACGGCCATGCAGCGCCAGAAGCCGTTCCAGCTTGGCCCGCCCGAGAATGTTGTAGGGAAGAAAAATATCGGTCAGGCCAGCGTCGGCCATCACCTCGGCCTCGCCGATTTTCTGGCAGGTGATGCCGACGGCGCCGGCAGCGACCTGCTTCTTCGCCCAATAGGGCAATTTGTGCGTCTTGATATGCGGCCGCAGCTTCAGCCCGTTCTTGTCGGCATGGGCCTGGGCGCGGGCAATGTTGGCTTCGGCGCGCACGGCATCGATCAGGATCGATGGCGTATCGAGATCGTGGATGGTCGGCATCGTCTGTCACCCCATGGAAATCCGCTGGGTTTATGATCCTGAAAGCGCGTGATGTCACGCGGCCAGCGCAGCGGATTTGTGGTCCATGCGCTCACGCCGCAAAGGCAGGGCAGGGCGGCAAGATGGATCGACACCGCATCGGGCTTCGGCTATGCGAATGTCGGAAAAGTCGACACGAAGGACCATGATCATGAAACGCTCCGCCATCAACGACATCATCCGCGAAGCCGACGCTTTCATCCGCTCGTTCGGCTATATCATGCCGCCCTTCGCCTACTGGTCGCCGCAGGAGGCGAAGGCGCGCCAGGTCGATTCCTCGGCGGTTTTCACCTCACGGCTCGGCTGGGACATCACCGATTACGGCCAGGAGAAGTTCGATGAACTCGGCCTGTTCCTGTTCACCGTTCGCAACGGCCGCTACGAAGACATGAAGAAGGGCATGGGCATGCTCTATGCCGAGAAGATCATGATCTCGCGCAAGGACCAGCTGTCGCCCATGCACCGCCACAACATCAAGGCCGAGGACATCATCAATCGCGGCGGCGGCAAGCTGGTGCTGGAACTGTTCATGCACGATCGCGAAGGGGGCATCGATCCCAAGGCCGAGGTGTCGGTGCCAGTCGACGGAACCATCCACAGGCTGCCGGCGGGCGGGCTCCTGAAGCTCGATCCGGGCCAGAGCGTCACACTGCTGCCCGGCGTCTGGCACGCCTTCTGGGCCGAGGGCAAGGATGTGCTGATCGGCGAGGTGTCGACCGTCAATGACGATCTCACCGACAATGTGTTCCGCGAGCAGATCGGCCGTTTCTCCAACATCGACGAGGATGTCGCCCCGGTGCACCTGCTGGTGTCCGACTATGAGAAGTGGCTGGGGTAGCTTCGGGGCTCAGTGACAGCAGCTGGGCGCTGACTGCACGCTCGTCCTGCACAGGCAGGACGAGCTGATCGGCACGTCCGCCTTGGCCAGCGCAACGGCAAGGCTTGCCTGCAGCGCCGGCAGTTCTTCGGTCTCGCTGCGTCGTTTCAGGCATTCCACCAGCCCGTGCAGCGCCCAGACATTGTTCGGGTGCTGGGCGCAGCGCTGCACCTTGCCGCTCAGGCCCAGATCGTCGCGATAGACCTGTTCGGCCTCTTGTGCGTGACCCTGGTGGAGAAGCAGCGCCGCCAGCGCATGGCGCGGCGGGTGCATCCACGCCCACGGCTCGGTGTAGGACAGATTGTCGTCAAGCTCGACCGCTTGCCGCAGATGGACGTACGCCTCCTCATGGCGGCCTTGGTGATAGGCAAGCTCGCCATCGAGGAGAGCCGCGCCGACAGCCAGCGAGGCGCGGGTCGGGTTGCTGAGGAAGCGCCGTTCGGCAGGAATGCCTTCCAGATGCCGGTGGAATTTTTCGCGCTCGCGTTCCGCCTCGGCGAAATGCCTGAGCGTCGCGTGCGCCACACCCTTGGCATAGTGCTGCATGACCGCCGTCAGCACATAGAGGCCGGGCTCTCCGGTCACCGGCTCGTCGATGATTTCCCGCCAGCGGCCGAAGCGCACCTCAACATGCGATTTCATGGCGTGGTAGCCTTCCACCGTCTGGGTGAGCTTGGGCCGGTCGGGAAGGCAGACCACATCGCGCGTCACCAGGCTGCGCACCTTGTCGGCGGCCCACAGCGCCGGCCTGGACTGGCCGAGCAACATGCAGGTGAACATCATCAGATGCAGGTCGTGGCAGCAGCCGAGCAAATAGTAGGTCGGCTCGTCCGCATAGGCGAGATAGAGGTCGTTGGCGCGAACCGCCTTCTCGCTGGCGAGCTTGGCCTTCTCGTACGCGCCGCACAGCACGTAGATGTGACCCGGCATGTGGTTCATGTGCCCGGCATCGGGGCACATTTCTCCGAGCAGGTCGGCCGAGCGCATGCCGCGTTCCGGCATGGTGGACATTTCCAGGAGATGGATGTGCAGGTGGACGATCGCCGGATGCTGCGCAATGCCCGCTTCGTCGGCAAGCTGGATCGACCGCTCGCAAACCGCGAGCGCATCGACCACGTCCGAGTTCGGCGCCGGCGCACCGGTCTTGAGGTCCCACAGCCGCCGCACGGTGCGCATCATCAGCGCCTCGACCAGCAGCGCCATCACGTCATGGTCGTCGGGAAAGCTTTGATAGACCAGCCGCATCGCGGCGGCGTAGGCGTCATCCCACTGCTCGAATTCCGGGGGCGTCACCCGATGCGGTTTTTGGAATCGGCAGGCCAGCGCCTCGATCAGTCGCCTTTCGACCTCGCTGGCGGAAGCCGCATTGGCGCGTGCGAGTTGAAGATGCTCGAAGCAGCGCTTCGTCGCGCTGTTCGCCTCGGCCTCGCCATGCTCCTTCCAGGTCAGATTGTAGAAAGGTCCGGCGGCATAGGCGATGCCCCAATGCACCATCGGGCAATCAGGGTCCGTTGCGAGTGCCTTCTCAAAACACTTGATGCCTTCCTCATGGTTGAAGCCGTAGCACCAGTTCAGGCCGATATCGAACCAGCGCTGGGTTTCCGCCGAGCGGGTAGAGATGGGGCGGCGGTAGCTGCCGAGGTTGAAGCGATCCATTAAGCCCCCGAGTTCTCCGAGCGCTTTGGTCACAGTGAGATTACAGAGCGCTCCGGCCGAGGGCTGGACACCACGTCAGCGCTTCCAGAAATCGCGGTGCGGAGCGATCAGCTCGTCCGCGATTTCGGGGAAGGGGCCAAAGACCTCGATCTTTTTCTGGCCGGAGTCGAGTACGGTGCGCGAAGAGAGGCTCATCGTCGGATTCTCCGCGTGATTCCCCGTAAGCGCCAGGAGCTTGCTCTCCTCGAAGCCGTAGACCAGCCGGCCGATATTTGCCCAGTAGAGTGTTCCGGTGCACATCGCGCAGGGCTCACCGGTCGAGACCAGCGTGCATTGCCACAGGAACTCCGGCTCGTAGGTCGCCGCGGCGCGCCGGGCGAGCTCGGTCTCGGCATGGCGCACCGTGTCGAGATTGCCCTGCCGCATCAGCACGTGATCGTCCGGCCCGACCAGCACGCAACCGAACGGATGGTGCCCATGCGCCGCCGCCTCGCGCGCGACCGCGTCGGCGGATCGGAGGTGGGCGAGCATCTGATCTCGGGTCATGGCAAAATCCCCATCACGCCGACATCCGATGAGCGGCTCTTCGCGCCGAGATTGCGGCCAAAGCGACGCGATTGGCAAGAGCTAACCGTCGCTTGAACGTCCACCTGCCCCAAGCTCTTGGGGCGGGCGGGTGGCGGGCTCTTTTTACTGGCACTGTTCGCCGTCGTTGCCGACAAAAGGTGATTGACGTTGCGGTAACTGGGCGCAATCATATCGGATTGTACAAGGGTGAGGGCGTTTCAATGAAACTCGTTGTCTTTGGCGTAGCAATGGCATTGGCCGCCACCGGAGCAGCTGTTGCGAAAGAGAAGAAAAAGGTGGCCACAGCTCAGGCTGCAACCTCGTGTTCTGCAGCTCATATGAAGGCTGGCAGCAAGCCGACCCCGAAACTGGATTGCAAATCGACAGGCACCGTGCTTGCGCGACCGTCAAATGGGGCCAACTTCCTGGATCATTATAATCCGCGCTTGGGGTATGATGACACCAGTCCGTGGTTTCAAACTGGCTATAATTGACGGCGGCTTCGGCTTCAGGGCCTTTCTTTATCCAGCGACACGATCGAGCCCGCTGCCTCACGGTGGCGGGTCTAACCTTTCTGCTCGTCCAGCTTGCCTATAAGGTCACGGATCGCGGCCGTGTTCTCCTCAACCGCCTTAGTATTGGCCTGCCCAGTCTCTCTGACATGCGCGAAATCTCCATCAAGGCGTCAAAACGCTGTCTTCCGCGCGACGTCGCGGCCCAGTAAATGCCGGCCGTAACGAGAACGAGCCCCACCAGATCTGCATACCCAGATAGATTATTTTCCATGCTGCCTTTAACCAACCCCGTGTCGTCCATGTCGCGTGGACCTGCCGATAGTTGCAGGAAAGAAATGGCACCGCGACTATTGGCACCGGACGGGGCTTTTTCTATGCGAACATGGCGGGAACAAATCCACTATTCCGTGTTGCAGTCGTGTTGCATGGACAGCAAGGGACGGGACGGGACATGCCCGGAAAGCAAGCGTTTGCGCGCTACAGGGCAGGAAACCCCATGCAACACGTTTCCGTCGCCATCATGTTCCTTAACAGCTTGATTTAATTGGGTAAAAACTTGGCTGGGGAACCTGGATTCGAACCAGGACTAACGGAGTCAGAGTCCGTGGGTCTACCGTTAACCTATTCCCCAGCAAGCGCGGTCATGAACCGTGCGGGCCGAGCGGCCAAGCCGCTTGAGCGCTGCCTTGTAGCCGCCAGCGGAAAATAGTCAAGCCTGCTGAGCGGTTCAATGGCAGGTTTCGTCAGGTGGTTTCAGATGTCATGTTCAGGCTTCGCGCCGGCCTGGGGTCCAACCCTGCGCTTCAGGACTCGCTTCGGCTGAACTGCGACCGTTCGAAGAACAGCACGATACCAAGGCCCAGAATCAGCGGGATGACCAGGTAGAACAGCCTGAACACCAGCAGGGCCGCCAGCACGCCGACCGGATCCATGTCGGACAGCCCCGCCAGGAACACCACTTCGAACACGCCGAGCCCACCCGGCGCATGCGAGATCTGCGCGATCGAGAACGAGACCAGGAAAACGCCAAGGACGACAAAATAGCCGGGATTGTGGATAGATGGCAGGGCAAAGAAGATGATCGCAGCCGCCGCCAGCAGTTCGACCGGGCCGATCAGCAATTGCCGCGCGACGATCGGCAGCGCCGGATAGTGCAACTGGAAGCTGGCGATCTTCAGTGGGCGCAGATGCAGCCAGCTGCCGAATATGTAGGCGGCGACGAGCAGCAGCATCACGATCCCCGCCGCTTCCGACAGGCCGTGATGGGCGATGCCGGAAAACCGGTCGAGAATCTCAGGCTCGAAGACCAATACGAGGCCGGAGGCGAGAATCGTCGACAGCACGAAGGTGATCCAGCAGATCGCCACCAGCACGCCGACATCCTGGCCGGTCAGGCCCCTGGTGCCATAGGCGCGGTAGCGGATGACGGCGCCGGAGAACACCGACCCGCCGATGTTGTGCGACAGCGCATAGGTGGTGAAGGAACAGAGCGTGACGAACAGCCACGACACTTTCTTGCCGATATGCAAGAGCGCGATGTGGTCGTAGCCGGCGAGCGAGGCATAGGCGACGACCGAACACAGCGCCGCGAGAATCCAGCGGCGAGCCGGAATCGCCGATATGCCGCCCCAGACATCGTCGAGCGAGATGCCGCGCAGTTCGTGCCAGAGCAGGAGCAGCGAGAAAATCACCGCCGCAATGCCGACGACCGGCCAGAAATAGCGTCTCCAGTTCATTGCCTGATTGCCATGCGTTGCGGGTCCGCTTCCTTTGCTGTCGAGAGGCCGGTTGCGCCGGATTCTTACGCTCATTTCAGAAATGCCTCATTGAAGCCGGCTATTCAACCGCGAACGCTTTGCGTTGCGGCAGCCAGCAGGATTTGTCTGCGTCGAGGGCGGCCCAACAGGACGCCAGCCGGCATTGCGCCTACCAATCGAGGCTTACGGGTACATTGCGTGGCACGGCCTCAAAGGCGGTTCACGCGCCGAGCCGGCAAAATTGAGCGCGCGGCTCTTGGTGATCGGGCGCGGCACTGTTAGTCTGGCGGCAACTTAAAACACGTCAAAGCGCCTGCTGCGTCCGTCATCGGTTCGCGCGGTGCTGGAAGGAACGACAGTGGAAGACCGCGACACCGGCGCCGGCGCGCCGGAGGTGGGTGCGTCCAGCGCTTCCCCAGGGCCAGCAGGCTCATGGCGGCAAAGCCGCCCGACGGAGTCCCGCTCCGCCGACGGGCAGGCGAGCGACGCAACCCATAACCAGAAGGGCAAGCCCAAGAAGCGGCGCAAGCGAAGGCGCGGGCGCAAGGTTTTTGCGCGCGATGAGGCGCATCCAATAGGGAATCGATCGCCTGTGCCCGGCAACGCCCCTTCGGCAGCCGAGGCGACAAAACTTCCCAATTCGGTGGCCTTGCCCGCGGTTGCGCCGGCACGGCACGAACCGGGCGCCCACCGGCCGCCGCTGCAGGAGCTTCCGGTGTTTGCGGCACTCGACCTCGGCACCAACAATTGCCGGCTGCTGGTTGCGGTGCCGACGCGGCATGGCCAGTTCCGCGTCATCGATGCCTTTTCGCGCATCGTCAGGCTGGGCGAGGGGCTCACCGCCAATGGCCGGCTCGGCCAGCCGGCGATGGACCGCGCGGTCGAGGCGTTGAAGATCTGCGGCGACAAATTGCGCAACCGCAAGATCAGAAAAGCCCGGCTGATCGCCACCGAGGCCTGCCGCTCGGCTGAAAACGGCGTTGAATTCCTCGATCGCGTCGAGCGCGAGGCCGGTCTGAAGCTCGAGATCATCGATCGCCAGACCGAAGCGCGGCTGGCGGTTTCCGGCTGCGGTTCGCTGGTCGAGCGCGACACGCAAGGCGTCGTCCTGTTCGACATCGGCGGTGGTTCGTCCGAAATCGCGCTGATCGACCTCAGCGGCCACCGTTCGCCGCGGCTCGCTCACCATATCGTGTCGTGGACGTCGCTGCCGGTCGGCGTCGTGTCGCTGGCCGAGCGTTTCGGCGGCCGCATCGTGACACGCGAGATCTTTACCGCCATGGTCGACGACGTCGCCGGCCGGTTGGCCAGCTTCGACGGCCGCGACCGGTTGAGCCATCTCAAGGCCAGTCCGAATTTCCATCTGCTCGGCACGTCGGGCACGGTGACGACGCTGGCCGGCGTCCACCTTGACCTCGAACGCTACGACCGCCGGCGCGTCGACGGGCTGTGGATGGACCGCGACAGCGTCGATCGCATGGTCGAAAAGCTGGTCGGCTGGGATTTCCAGCAGCGCTGCGCCAACCCTTGCATCGGGGCTGATCGCGCCGATCTGGTGCTGGCCGGCTGTGCTATCCTCGAGGCGATCCGCGCGGTATGGCCGTCGGAGCGGCTGCGCGTCGCCGACCGTGGCCTGCGCGAGGGCATATTGAGCGAACTGATGGCCGATGACGGCGTCTGGCGCAACGATGGACGTGGCAGAGCATGATCCCGAAAAGTGGCGACCGGTTTTCGGCAGAGACCATGCTCAGGCAAGAAATTAGGCAATGACCAAGAAACCGGAAAAACCAGGGTCTGCGAGCATTCGCGTGCTGAAGACGCGGATCAAGAAGAAGAGCGGCCTGAAGGAATCGTCGCGCCGCTGGCTGCAGCGCCACATCAACGATCCCTATGTCCAGCGCTCCAAGGCGGATGGCTATCGCTCGCGCGCGGCCTACAAACTGATCGAGATCGACGACAAGCATCATCTGCTGAAACCCGGCATGAAGGTGATCGATCTGGGTGCTGCCCCCGGCGGCTGGTGCCAGGTCGCGGCGGCGCGCACGAAATCGACAGCCGACAAGCCCCATGTCGTGGGCATCGACTATCTGGAAATGGATGCCGTTCCCGGTGCGCCGGTGCTGTTGATGGATTTCCTCGATCCGCTGGCACCGCAGAAGCTGGCCGAGGCGCTGGGCGGCGACCCCGATGTCGTGCTGTCCGACATGGCGGCACCCACCACCGGCCACAAGAGGACCGACCATATCCGCACCATGCATCTGTGCGAGGTGGCGGCCGATTTCGCGCTGTCGGTCCTGAAGCCGGGCGGGCATTTCCTCGCCAAGACCTTCCAGGGCGGCGCCGAAAACGAACTGCTCTCCATGCTCAAGCGCAATTTCCGCTCGGTCCATCACGTCAAGCCGCCGGCGTCGCGCGACGAATCGGTCGAGCTCTATCTGTTGGCCAAGGATTTCAAGGGACGCACGGCGCCGGATGGTGCCCAGGTTGAAAGCGCTGAGCAGGAGCGGTCCGAAGGCTGACGGCTGCCTTCCGGGTCGGCATCAATTGCCAGGCGGGCTCACCGGTTCCAGCGTCTTGGGCGTGCTCAGCCGGCCATGGCCGGAGATGGCGTTGCCGGCATCGGGCGCCAGCCGCACGAACGACAGCGCCGCCGCCGCCGATACAGCCGCCACGATGAAGAAGGCGATGTGGAAGTCGTCCAGCGAAAGCGGACCGCCATGGATTGACGTCGAAACTTCCAGGATGCCGCCGGCCAGCGCCACGCCGAGCGCGATCGAAAGCTGCTGGAAGACGGCGGTAATCGGCGTCGCCTTGCTGGTGTCTTCAGCCGAAACCTCGGCATAGGCAAGTGCATTGACGCCAGTGAAGAACATCGAGCGGATGAAGCCGCCAACGAGAAGCATGGCCAGCATCAGCAGATAGGGTGTGTCGGGTGTGAACAGCCCGTTGATGGCAATCGACGCCGCGGCGACCAGCGAACCGACGACCAGCACGCGGCGGAAGCCTGCGACGCGGAAGATCAGCGCGGTGACGAATTTCATGCCGATGGCGCCGATCGCCGAGACGAAGGTGATCATCCCCGACTGAAAGGGCGTCAGCCCGAAGCCGATCTGGAACATCAACGGCAGCAGGAACGGCACGGCGCCGATGCCGATGCGGAACAGTGAGCCGCCCAGCACCGACGAGCGGAACACCTGGTTGCGGAACAGTTCTAGCGCCAGCAGCGGGTTTTTGGCGCGGCGCGCATGCAGCAAATAGAGCGCCCCCGACGCCAGGCCGACCCCTACCGTGATGATGCCGACGAGCGGCGGCAAGTACGGAAGGCTGACCACCGACAGGCCGAACACCACACCCGATGCCGCCAGACCGCTCAGCACGAAGCCAATGAAATCAAGTGGCGGGTTCTGTGTTGGTTCGGTCTGCGGCAGGAAACGCGTCGCCAGCCAGATGCCGATCAGGCCTATCGGCACATTGATCAGGAAGATCCAGTGCCAGGTGAAATAGGTGGTGATGAAGCCACCGATCGGCGGTCCGACCAGCGGCCCGACCAGCGCCGGAACGGTCAGCCAGGACATAGCCGCGACCAGTTCACTTTTCGGTGTCGCGCGCACCAGCACCAGTCGCCCGACCGGTGTCATCATGGCGCCGCCAATGCCTTGCAGGAAACGTGACACCACGAAAGCCGGCAGCGAACCGGAAAGCGCGCAGGCGATCGAGCCGACGATGAAGACCGCGATTGCGGCACGAAAGACATTCTTGGCGCCGAAGCGGTCGGCCATCCAGCCACTGATCGGAATGAAGATCGCCAGCGACACCAGATAGGCCGTCAGCGCCAGCTTTAGCGCGATCGGGCTGGTGTGGATGTCGATGGCGATCGCCGGCAGCGACGTGGCGATGACGGTCGAATCCATGTTTTCCATGAAAAGTGCGACCGCCAGTATGAGCGGAATGGTGCGGTTCAAGGAACGCGTCCGGACTGGATGTTTCGTCGTCAATTGCTTGCCGACCTTGGGGGCAAGCCGACACGAAGGGCGGTTATCACGGCTTGGGGGGGATGTCGCATTAATTTGCTGTCACTTTTGTGCGACCGGAACCGCGGATGACGTCCGTTCGGCGTCACGTCACCTTTACGGGAGCGTGAAATCATCGGCTTTTCATCGGCGGCGGGACGTGTTACGAGCCAGCGCCAATCCTGAAAGGGAAGAAGACGAGTCGGCGCTGTCCATCCTGGTCAAGCGCTTTTTTGTATTCCGAGGACTGGCCATGGCAAAAATCATCGAAACGTCCACCGGCGCACTGGCGCTCACCTTTGACGACGTGCTTCTGCAGCCCGGTCATTCCGAGGTCATGCCCGGAGAGACCGATGTCCGCACGCGCATTGCCGGCGACATCGACCTCAATGTGCCGATCCTGTCGGCGGCGATGGACACCGTCACCGAAGCGCGACTTGCCATCGCCATGGCCCAGGCCGGTGGCATTGGCGTCATCCACCGCAATTTCTCGCCGGCCGAGCAGGCCGAGCAGGTGCGGCAGGTCAAGAAGTTCGAATCCGGCATGGTGATCAATCCCGTCACCATCGGCCCCGACGCCACCCTTGCTGACGCGCTTTCGCTGATGCGCACCTATTCGATTTCGGGCATTCCGGTGGTCGAGAATGGCGGCACCGGCGGCCAGAAGGTCGGTCGGCTGGTCGGCATCCTGACCAACCGCGACGTGCGCTTCGCGTCCGATCCGACGCAGAAGGTCTACGAACTGATGACGCGTGAGAACCTGATCACGGTCAAAGAGAATGTCGACCAGGACGAGGCCAAGCGCCTCCTGCATCAGCACCGAATCGAAAAACTGGTCGTCGTCGACAGCCGAGGCAATTGCGTCGGGCTGATCACCGTCAAGGACATCGAGAAGTCGCAGCTCAACCCGCACGCCACCAAGGACGCGCAGGGCCGCTTGCGCGCCGCCGCCGCCACCAGCGTCGGCGATGACGGTTTCGAGCGCGCCGAACGTCTCATCGATGCCGGCGTCGACCTTCTGGTCATCGACACCGCGCACGGCCATTCGCAGCGTGTGCTCGACGCAGTGACGCGCGCCAAGAAGCTCTCCAACTCGGTTCGCATCCTGGCTGGCAACGTCGCAACCGCCGAAGGCACGCAGGCGCTGATCGACGCCGGTGCGGATGCCGTCAAGGTCGGCATTGGCCCGGGCTCGATCTGCACCACCCGCATCGTCGCCGGCGTCGGTGTGCCGCAGCTTTCGGCCATCATGTCGGCGGTCGAGACGGCGCACAAATCAGGCGTCTCGGTGATCGCCGATGGCGGCATCAAATATTCCGGCGATCTCGCCAAGGCGCTCGCCGCCGGCGCCAGTGCAGCCATGATCGGCTCGCTGCTGGCCGGCACCGATGAAAGCCCGGGCGAGGTCTATCTGCATCAGGGCCGCTCCTTCAAGGCCTATCGCGGCATGGGCTCGGTCGGCGCCATGGCGCGCGGCTCCGCCGATCGCTACTTCCAGGCCGAGGTGCGCGACACGCTGAAACTGGTCCCGGAAGGCATCGAGGGGCAAGTTCCCTATAAAGGACCTGTGTCTGGCGTGCTGCACCAGCTTGCAGGCGGGCTGAAAGCCGCTATGGGTTATGTCGGCGGTCGCGATCTTGCCGATTTCCGCGAACGCGCCACTTTTGTACGCATATCCAACGCCGGACTTCGTGAAAGCCACGCCCATGACGTCACGATTACCCGCGAAAGCCCGAATTATCCCGGCGGAGCCTGATCCGTACGGGCTCTGGCGCAACCTGACCGCAACGATCCTGCGGCTGTCGCGCCACGCCGCCGCGCTCTGTTTCCTGTCGGCGGCGGTTTTCATCGCCATGACGGTGCTGGAATTCTTCTATTTCCGCCAATTGAGCGGCGGCCTGGCGTCGCTTGATATGCGCTTTCTCGGCTTCACGCCGGACGAAGGCATGGCCTGGCTGACGGCGCTCGGCCGGCGCGGCGGCGAGATCATTCTCGTCTGGCACTATCTGACCTTTGATTTGCTGTTCCCGGCGCTGTTGTCGGTGACACTGGTCAGCCTGATCCTGGCCACCGGCCGGCGATTGAACAATTTCCGCGTGTTGCCGGGGCAGCTGCAGTCGATCTTCGCGCTGATTCTGGTGCTGCCCTACACGCTGGCCGATTATGCCCAGAACATCGCGGTGGCGAGCCTGCTGTCCGATTTCCTGTCGGCCAATCCGGATTCGCTGTCTCTCGCGTCAGCGCTGATCGTCACCAAATTCGCGCTTCTCGCCGTCCCGCTGACCGTCATCGCCGCTTTCTGGCTGGCGGGCCAGAAACACCAGGCGTGACGCCAAAACGGGGCAGGGCAGTTCATGAACCAGACCACGATCTTCTGGCCGTTGCTGGCGCAGGTGCTGCTGATCTACATCGTTTATATCGTCCTGGGTCACCGCAGATACGGGGCGGTCAGGTCAGGTGAAGCCAAGGTCGGTCAGTACAAGGTGCGCTCGACCGAGCCGGCCTCCAGCATCACCGTTGCCAGCAATCTCATCAACCAGTTCGAATTGCCGGTGCTGTTCTACGTGCTGTGCCTGACGCTGCACGTGACCAACGGCGTCAACTTCCTGACCCTGGCGCTGATGTGGATTTTTGTCGCGTCGCGCTATTTCCACGCCTGGGTCCACCTGACCAGCAACAATCTGCGGCTGCGCAGCCGCTCTTTCTTCCTCGGTGCTACCGTGCTGGCGCTCGCCTGGATCTGGTTTGCATTGCATCTGCTCGGAGCCGTGTAAGCATCTGCTTACCTCCTGTGCGGGAGGGTCGCCGCAAAGCGGGTAAGCGCCTAGAGGTCGAAAACCGCGATCTTGCGCTTGTCGAACTTGAAGCCGATCTCGCCGCGCACCAGCTTCAGCGCGGCTTCGCCGAACACCGCGCGCCGCCAGCCTTGCAGGGCGGGCACGTCGGCCTCCTCGCCCTCGGCCGCGATGCGGTCGATGTCGTCGCTGGAGGCCAGCACTTTCGAGGCGACGCCTTCCTTTTCGGCAACGATCCTGAGCAGCACTTTCAACAGTTCCGCGGCTGCGCTCGAGCCTTCGGGCGGCTGGAAGTTCTTCGGCAGCTTCGGCATCTGCTCCTTGGGCAAGGCAAGCGCGGCGTTGACCGCGCCTAGCAGGGCCGTCGCCGTCGAGGAGCGCTCCCAGCCTTTTGGGGTCGTGCGTAGCTTGCCAAGGGCTGCCGCGTCGCGCGGCGCCTGCTGCGCGACCTCGTAGATCGCGTCGTCCTTGAGCACGCGGCCGCGCGGTACGTCGCGTTCGCGCGCCTCGCGTTCGCGCCATGCGGCCACGGCCTGCACGATCGCCAGTTCCTGCGGTTTGCGCAGCCGCATCTTCAACCGCTTCCAGGCGTCCTCGGGATGCGGATCATAGGTCTCGCGCGAGGTCAGGACATCCATCTCCTCGTTCAGCCAGTGAGCCCGGTTCTCACGCACCAGCTCGGCGCTGAGATGCTGGTAAACCTCGATCAGATGGGTGACGTCGGCCAGCGCATAGTCGAGCTGCTTGTCGGAAAGCGGCCGGTGGCGCCAGTCAGTGAAGCGCGATGACTTGTCGAGTCGCGCGCCGGTGATCCGCTGCACGAGCTGATCGTAGGAAACACTGTCGCCGAAGCCGCAGACCATCGCCGCGACTTGGGTGTCGAACACCGGATGCGGAACGAGATCGCCGAGATGGACGATGATTTCGATGTCTTGCCTTGCGGCGTGGAAGACTTTGACCACCGCCTCATTGGCCATCAGCTTGAAGAACGGCGTCAGGTCGATCTCGGGCGACAGCGGGTCGATCAGCGCCGTCACGCCGGGTGAGGCCATCTGGATCAGGCACAGGATCGGCCAAAAGGTCGTTTCTCGAATGAATTCGGTGTCGACGGTGACGAAATCCGACTTTTCGAAAGCGGCGAGAACGGTCTCGAGTTCTTTCTGGGTGGTGATGACGTGCATCAAATCGCTTTTGACAGGAGTAAGGTCTTCCTAGATTTCAGCCGGAAGCGCTTTCGTCAAGCTTTGGCGCCATCGTCATGGGCTTCCCGGCCCATCGGAATCGCCGTTTCTTCTGGCCAGCCGCGCGAAAATCGTCGATGTGCGCAACAACGCGGTGAACCGGCTGCGCTTGCCTGCCGGCACGCCAGAACGAGCCTGCATCCGGTAGAGGATGACGGCGATGAAGATCGCATAGACGACGGCGCTGAACACGAACAGCGCGCTCGGTCCGAAATACTGCATCGCCGTCGAAGCGGCGAACGGTCCGCCAATGGCGCCGAAGGAATAAAACAACATCAAGGCGGCGTTGATCAGCACGAACTCGCCAGTGTCGGCGCGGTCGTTGGAATGCGCCGCCGACAGCGAATAGAGCGGCATGGCAAAACAGCCGAAGATGAAGATGATGACGAAGTTGAGCAGCGGATTGCTGCCGGCGATGAACACCAGCGCCAGTGCTGAAAGCATCGCGCAGCAGGTGGTCATCAACAGCACCCGGCGCCGGTCCCAGCGGTCGGAGAGGTAGCCGAGCGGATACTGGATGATGGCGCCGCCGAAGATGCCGACGCTGACGAAGGTGACGACATCGGCCACCGACATGCCGATCTGCTCGGCATAGACCGGCGACAATGTGCGAAAGGCGCTGTTGGTTACACCTACGGCCATGCAGCCGAAGCAGCCCAGCGGCGAAATCCGCCAGACGCGCGCCAGGTCGAGCTTGACGTCCTCGGGCGGCGTCGGATTGGAGCGGTCGCCCAGCGAGACCGGCACCAGCGAGAGCGTGATCATGATCGACATGATGGCGAAGATGGTGAAGCCGCCGGCGCCGAAGACCGGGATCAGGAACTGGGCGCCCGTCACCGAACCGGTGTCGACCATCCTGTAGATCGCCAGCACGCGCGCCCTGTCGTTGTTGCTGACGCCGGAATTCAGCCAGCTTTCGACGATGGTGAACAGCCCGGCAAAGCAGAACCCGCCGGCAAAGCGCACCGCGCACCACATCACCGGATCGAGAACCAGCACCAGCAGCAGGGTGCCGACCGAGGCGATTGCCGCCAGTGCCGAAAAGGCTCTGATATGGCCAACCGCCTTCAAGATGCGGGTGATGGCCAGGCAGCCGAGCAGGAAGCCGGCGAAATAGAAGGTGCCCATCAACCCGATGTCGGAGGCGGAAAACCCTTCCTGCGCGCCGCGCAGCGCGATCAACGTGCTCTGCAGCCCATTGCCGCCAAGCAGGATGCCGGCGGCGAGCAGGAGCGGGATCAGCGGGCGGATGGAGGACATGAAGGAAAACAACCGCTTGTCGTTGAACCTTCTTGAACCATCGCTTCCTTCAATGCCAGCGGCAATTCCAGCGGAGCTCATCCACGCGGATAACCGGGTTGCAAAAAAGGAAGATCATCGGCCCTTGGTGTGGTGTTCAGGCCGCCGCTGCTCAAGCCGAGCTTCGCAGCATCAGTTCCGCGTTGAGCAGGATACGCCCGCCGTCTGGTTTGGCCGAGGATTTTTCATCCAGCCTCTCCAACAGAAGTTCGATGGCCAGGCGGCCGATCTCGTTGTAGTTCTGCGCTACCGTCGTGATCGGCGGGCAGGCGTATCGCGACAGGGGATGGTCGTCGTGTCCCGCAACCCGCATGTCGCAATCCGCCCCATGTCCCACCTTCAGGCCCAACTGATAGGCGGCCGCGATCACCCCGAAGGCCACACGGTCGTTGGCGCAAAGCACGGTCCTGGTCGGAAAACCTTGCCCCTTGAGGATACGAAGCGCTTCGTCAAAGCCGAATTTCTCGAAATCCCATGACCGCACGTCGACGACGGGCACGATTTCGGGTGTCATTTTGAACTGCTGCATGGCCTCGACATAGGCGACCTGTCTGGCCTGGGCGTTGTTGTTGACCAGCGGCATGGCGAAGTAGCAGGGGGGCTCGCCGGACCTGCAGAGATAGTCGACGATGAGCCTAAAACTCTGCCTGTTGTCGGTGCCGACGAACGACGAGGTCTCGTCGAGCGGCGAATCGACATAGATCAGCGGGATGCTCGATCCGAGTTCGGCCAGGATCCGGTGATGGGACTGCACGCCGAGCGGCGCAATGATGGCGCCGGCAATGTTCATCGACTTGAACGTCTGGATCGCCTGGTCTTCCATTTCGGCGCGTCCGTCGGAAGACAGCACAAACGCCAGGAAACCGGCCTCGTTGGCGATTGTTTCAATGCGACGCGTCAGCGCCATGTAGAACGGATCCGTCGAATTCGGAATGATGACACCGAGAATGTTGCTGCGCCGGCGATTGAGATTGACCGCGAACATGCTCGGCCGAAAGCCGGACTTCCTTTGCGCGGCCTCGATCACGTTTCGAGTGTTTTTCCGTACCGAACTGGGGTCGTTGAAATATTTGGATACCGTCGTGCGGGACAAGCCGACAAAGGCCGAGAAGTCCTCCATCGTCCTGATCGTCTTGGCCATTCACTGGCTCCCTGCTCGAACTGCCGTCGCCACTGTCTACTTGAGTCACCTTTTCGCGGAAAGGAGGCGGGATGTTCTTTCCGAGCGCGGGAGACCACCTGTGGTCGATGGGCGCGGCTGTACTGTTTGAAATTACGGCTCGGAGGAAAACTGTACTTTCATCGTCGTTGGGTCGCCGCCGGCTTTGGCGAAGAACGGCAGCAGTTCGGAAAGCGGCAGCTGGTGGCTGACAAGTCGCGCCATCGTGCCGTCGTCTCGGCTGAGAATGTCGAGCGCCTGCGGGATGTTGCGGTTCAATGAGTGCGACCCCGCCAATCTGATCTGCCGGCGGAAAATCTCGAACGGGGCGATGGAGATCCTGGCATCGGGTGCGCAGACACCGAAAATGAGCGCCGTGCCGCCATCGGCGGTGAGACCGATCATGCCTTCGACCACCTTGGCGACACCGGTGGCGTCGGCGACGAAATCGAAGCCCCGCGCCCGCGCTGACAGCGCCTGCGATCCGGATACCAGCGGCTCCAGCCCGAGCGTTTCGGCGAAGGCGAGGCGCTGTTCGCTGATATCGGCGACCGCCACGCTAGCGACGCCCTTGGCCCTGAGCGAGAGGGCAAGCAGCAGGCCGATCGGCCCGGCGCCGAAGACCAGCGCGGTGCCGGGCGTGCTGGTGCCGGCTCCGAGCCCGGCGGCACCGAGACCATTGAGGACACAGGCGAGCGGCTCGGCGAGCGCCGCCGTGGCGAAACCGAGATCGCCGATCCCATGCAGGTGGTCGACGGCAACCATGCTGAACTCGGCGAAGCCGCCATTCTCGGTCACGCCATAGGCTTTCAGGCTGGCGCACAGATTGGTCAGGCCCTTCCTGCAGGCGGGGCAGTGCCCGCACGGGATGTTGGGATCGACAGCGACCCGATCGCCCGGCTTGACGGTGGTGACATCGCTGGCGACCGCCTCGACGGTGCCCGCATATTCGTGGCCGGGGACCAGTGGAAACGCGCCTTCGCCGTAGCGGCCATGCAGCACCTCGATGTCGGTATGGCAAAGGCCGGCCGCGCGGACCCGTACCAGCGCGTGCCCCGGTTTGATCGCGGGCATCTCAAGCTCTGCCATGCCGGCAACGCCTGCGGCGGTAAATCGGATGGCCTTCATGTGAGTCTCCCCTGCTTGGACGACCTTATCCCGGATGACGCGACTCGGACGCGTCAGCTCATCCAGTTGCCACCGTCGACATTGTAGGTCTGCGCAAGGATGTAGTCGCTGTCGGGCGAGGCCAGGAACACGGCAAGCCCCGCAATATCCTCGGGCTGCGCGAAGCGGCCGATCGGAACCGATCTGGCCACGGCCGCCTTCTTCTCGCCTGGCTTCAGGCCTTCCCAGCGGGCGAAGTGCGCATCGACAACATCCCAGTGCTCGCCGTCGACGACGCCGGGTGCAATCGCGTTGACATTGATGCCGTGTTTGACCAGCGCCAGCGCCGCCGACTGCGTGGCCGAAATGATGGCTGCCTTGGAGGCGCAGTAGAGCGTCACCAGCGCTTCGCCGCGGCGACCGGCCTGGCTCGCCATGTTGATGATCTTGCCGCCGCGGCCGCGCGCGATCATCACATTGGCCACGGCCTTCATCATGAACAGCGGCGCCTTGAGATTGATGGCGAACACCCGGTCATAGCTCGCTTCGGTAATGTCGGTTATCGGCGCCATGTCGAAGATGGCTGCATTGTTGACGAGGATATCGATGCCGCCGAAATCGCGGTCGACCGCCGCCACGACCCTGTCGATCGCACCGAGGTCGGTGACGTCAAGCTGGATGGCTCTGGCCGCCGCACCGATCGCGGCGGCGGCCCGCGTGGCCCGCTCGATGTCGATATCGGCAATCACCACCTTGGCGCCTTCGCGCACATAGGCTTGCGCGAAACCCAGGCCAATGCCGCGCGCACCGCCTGTTATGAGGGCAATCTTGTTGTTCAGTTTCATGTTCAATTCCAATTCCGTGAATTTTTTGAAACGGCAGAGCGGCCAGTCGGCGACCGGCGCGACGTCTTCCCGAGAAATGCACGGACCCGCTGCGGCGGATCCGTGCATCCTCCAGGCCTGCTGCAACGGGAGGTCTTTTCAGGCCCGGATTACCAGGAGGCGTGTGCTCATTCCGCCTCCTGGCTCACCTGTCTGGGCTTGAACCCGCCTATTTGATGTAGCCTGCCTCCGTCATCGTCTTCTCCACGGCGGTCTGGGCGCCATTGAGCACATCGTCGACCGACTGCTGACCGGTGACCGCGGCGGCGATCGCCTGACCGACCTCGGTGCCGATGCCCTGGAATTCGGGGATGGCGACGAACTGGATGCCGGTATAGGGGACCGGATCCTTGGTCTGCTTGGTCGGATCGGCGGATTCGATCGCCGAAAGCACCGTTGCGGCGAAGGGGGCTGCTTTCTGGTAGTCCGGGCTGGCATAGGTGGATTTGCGCGTTCCCGGAGGTGCCGCGACCCAGCCTTCGGTCTCGCCGACGCGCTGGACGTAGGCTTTCGAGGTCGCCCATTTCACGAACGACTTCGCGGCGTCCGCCTTGGTGGAACTCGTCGGGATGGCCAGGCTCCAAGCCCAACCCCAGGCCGAACCGTTGGGCGTGACCGCCACCGGCGCCTTGGCGAAGGCGACCTTGTCGGCAACCTTGCTCTGCTTCGGATCATAGACACGACCCGCCGCCGACGTGGCGTCGATCCACATGGCGCAGTGGCCGGAGGCGAACAAGGTCTGGTTCTCGTTGAAGCCGTTGGAGCTTATTCCCGGAGGGCCATCCTTCTTCATCGTGTCGACATACCAGCCGATCGCCTTCTTCCATGCATCCGAATTGATCTGCGGCTTCCAGTCCATGTCGAACCAGCGGCCGCCGAACGTGTTCACCAGCGTGCCGACAAAGGCCATGTTTTCGCCCCAGCCCGGCTTGCCGCGCAGGCACAGGCCGTATTGCTCCTTCGACTTGTCGGTGAGTTTGTCGGCGAATTCGGTGATCTGGTCATAGGTGGGCTGCTCCGGCATCTTCAGGCCGGCGGCGTCGAACAGATCCTTGCGGTAGAGCGTGAATGAGCTTTCGGCGTAGAAGGGCACGGCATACAGCTTGCCGTCGACCGTCAGGCCGCTGCGCACCGGCGCGATGAGATCGTCATAGTCATAGTCGTCGCCAAGATCGTTGAGCGATGTCAGCCAGCCGCTCTTGCCCCAGATCGGCGTCTCATAGCCGCCGATGGTCAGGACATCGAACTGTCCACCCTTGGTCGCGATGTCGGTGGTGACCCGCTCGCGCAGGACGTTCTCCTCGAGCACCACCCAGTTGACCTTGTTTCCTGTCGCCTTCTCCCATTCCGGCGACAGCTTCTGCATGATGATCATGTCGCCATTGTTGACCGTCGCAACCGTGATCTCCGTGGCCAAGGCGGCACCCGCAGTCAGTGCGCAAGCGGTGACCGACGCGGCGAGAATTCCAATACGCTTACCAATTGGCATTTCGTCTCCTCCTTTACGAATGCGCATGTGTAAGTGAACATGCGTATATATTTTATTGCGCTTGAGAACACTCAAGTCAAGCTGCATAGAACCTGATATTTGCCGTCTGGACCGAGCCCGACGCATCTCATCTCGCCGTTTGGCGTATCAGGAAAGGCGCGTGCGTAGCAAATAAAGTGAACGTACGTGCAGTTTGTGTTGACTTCACCCTCGATGCGAATTACCTCGGCTACAGTCAGGGGGCGTTCGTGCAACCCGCACGCCGACGCGATCCGCGTCCGCTCCGGCTGGGGAGAGAAGGAATTACAGGAATGAGCCTTTCCCGCCGAAGGGAGATCGCGTCCGAATCCGTGGGTCCGACCATTGCCGCCGGCGAAATCCTGGTTGAGATCATGGCGACGGACCGGGGTCTGGGGTTCCTCGAACCGTTGGCGCTGGTCGGCCCTTACCCGAGCGGTGCGCCTGCCATCTTCATCGACCAGGTCGCAAGGCTGGGCGGCAGCGCCGGGCTGATCGGCTGCGTCGGTCGCGACGATTTTGGCACGATCAATCTGGAAAGGCTCCAGCGCGACGATGTCGACGTGTCCGCCGTCGCCGTCAGTGACCGCTACCCGACGGGAAGCGCCTTCGTTCGTTACAGGCCCGATGGCGGTCGCGACTTCGTCTACAACATCGCCGAATCCGCCGCCGGGCAAATCCGCCTCACGCCTGAGGCGCGCCAACTGGCGGACAGGGCCGGCCACCTGCATGTCATGGGATCCACTTTGTCCGTGGCCGGGTTGAGGGACATCGTTGCCTATGCCACCAAGGCGGTGCGCGCCCGCGGCGGCTCGACCTCCTTCGATCCGAATGTGCGCAAGGAACTGATCGACGGCGCCGACGGCACGCAATTTTCAGCCCTGGTCGACGATGCCGATCTGCTGCTTCCCTCCGGCGAAGAGTTGCTCACCGCGGCAGGCGTCGACGATGAATGCCAGGCGGTGAAGGCGTTGATCGCCAGGGGCGTCGGCGAGATCGTGCTGAAGCGAGGGGCGGCCGGCTCGTCCCGGTTCGCCGCCGATGGCAGCAGGATCGACTGCGCCGGCTTCCTGGTGGAGGAAGTGGACCCGACCGGAGCTGGCGACTGTTTCGGTGCAACCTACCTGACTTGCCGGCGCCAGGGGATGGAGCCCGGCAAGGCGCTGTTCTATGCCAATGCCGCCGGCGCCCGCAACGTCACGCGACGCGGACCCATGGAGGGGGTCACCGGCTTCGATGTGCTTGACGGTTTCATCGCCGGGACACAGAGGGCGACATGATGGCCAACCCCCTTGCAGGCCTCGCCGCCGCCCGCAGAAACGGATCGCCTTACGGCATCACCTCGATCTGCTCGGCCCATCCGCTGGTGATCCAGACGGCCATAAGGCGCGCCGTCCAGGACAAGGAAACCACGCTGCTGATCGAGGCGACCTGCAACCAGGTCAACCAATTCGGCGGCTACACCGGGATGACCCCGGACCTGTTCATCGCCTTCGTGCAGGAGATCGCCAGCAGGGAGGGCCTGGAGGCCTCACGCATCATCTTCGGCGGTGACCATCTTGGACCGAACCCGTGGCGTGCCGAGCCGGCCGCACAGGCGATGAGCAAGGCCGAAGCCATGGTCACCGCCTATGTCTGGGCCGGCTTCAGCAAGATCCATCTCGACGCGTCGATGGGATGCGCCGGCGAGCCGGCTGCCCTGGATGACGAGACGATCGCCATGCGGGCGGCACGGTTGGCCAAGGCCGCAGAAAAGGCGGCGCGCGCGCGCGGTGGTGCATTGCCGGTCTACATCATCGGCACCGAGGTTCCCGCCCCCGGCGGCGTCGATCACACGATCAGCGACCTGAAGCCCACCGAAGCGGCGGCGGCGCGCCGCACGATCGACGTGCATCGCCAGATCTTTGCCCGGGAAGGCCTGGCCGAAGCGTTTGGCCGCGCCATCGCCGTGGTCGTGCAGCCGGGTGTCGAATTCGGCAGCCAGAACGTCGTCGCCTACAGGCCGGAGGCGTCCAAGGCGCTGACCGGATTGCTTGATGAGGAACGGTCGCTAGTCTACGAGGCGCATTCCACCGACTATCAGAGCCGCGCGGCGCTGACGGCACTTGTCGGCAACGGCTTTCCCATCCTCAAGGTCGGCCCGGGCCTGACATTTGCCTTGCGCGAGGCGCTTTATGGGCTTGACCTGATCGCGTCCGAAATGGTCGCCGATTATGGAGACAGGTCGCTGGCCCACACGATGGAACGCGTGATGCTGGCGGCGCCTGGCCATTGGCACAGTCACTATCACGGCAGTGACGCGAGCCTCTACCTCCAGCGGCACTACAGCTACAGCGACCGCATCCGCTATTACTGGAGCAACCCCACTGCCGGCGTTGCCGTCAGCCGCCTGCGCGACGTGCTCAACGGCGTCGGCATTCCCGAAACGCTGATGCGGCAATTCCTGCCGATGGTGCCGGCCGAACTCGGCCCCGCCGGGAATCCCGAGGCTACTCTTCATGCCGCGATCGACCAGGTGCTGGCCGATTACGACGCGGCCTGCCGTGGCGACGCCGCCTGAATCCGTTGCGCCGTGGGTAGCCAAAGGGCTCGCTGCGGCCGTTGGGCGGCGCCCGGCGCCGCTTGCCTTGACAAATCCGGCCTCCCATGCGCTTTTCGCGCAAATTTTCAGGCCGGGCTGTGATGCTTCGGCCCGCAACCCAGCACCCCGGACTTACCAATGACAATGCACCGTTACCGCAGCCATACCTGTGCCCAGTTGAGGAAGAGCGACGTCGGCTCGACCGTTCGCTTGTCTGGCTGGGTGCATCGCGTGCGCGATCATGGCGGCCTGCTCTTCATCGACCTGCGCGACAATTATGGCCTGACCCAGATCGTCGCCGATCCGGATTCGCCGGCCTTCAAGGTCGCCGAGACCGTGCGTGGCGAGTGGGTCATCCGCGTCGACGGCGAGGTCAAGGCGCGCTTGCCCGAGACCACGAACGCCAACCTGCCGACCGGCGAGATCGAGATTTTCGCGCGCGAGATCGAGGTGCTGTCGGCGGCCAAGGAGTTGCCGCTGCCGGTGTTCGGCGAGCCTGACTATCCCGAGGATATAAGGCTGAAATACCGTTTCCTCGACCTGCGCCGTGAGACTCTGCACAAGAACATCATCGCGCGGACAAAAATCATCGCTGAAATGCGCAGGCGCATGGGCGAGGTCGGCTTCACCGAATTCTCGACGCCGATCCTGACCGCCTCGTCGCCGGAAGGCGCGCGCGACTTCCTGGTGCCGTCGCGCATCCATCCCGGCACCTTCTATGCGCTGCCGCAGGCGCCGCAGCAGTACAAGCAGCTGATCATGGTGTCGGGCTTCGACCGTTACTTCCAGATCGCGCCATGCTTCCGCGACGAGGACCCGCGCGCCGACCGGCTGCCGGGCGAATTCTACCAGCTCGACCTCGAAATGAGCTTCGTCGAGCAGGACGACGTGTTGTCGACCATGGAACCGGTCATGCGCGGGGTCTTCGAGAGCTTCGCCAACGGCAAGCCGGTGACGCAGAAATTCCAGCGCATCCCCTATGACGTCGCCATGCGCAAATACGGTTCCGACAAGCCGGACCTTCGCAACCCCATCGAGATGCAGGCCGTCTCCGATCACTTTCGCGATTCCGGCTTCAAGGTGTTCGCCAATATCCTGGCCAACGACGCGAAGGCCGAGGTGTGGGGCATTCCGGCAAAGACCGGCGGCAGCCGCGCCTTCTGCGACCGCATGAACTCCTGGGCGCAAGGCGAGGGCCAGCCGGGTCTGGGCTACATCTTCTGGCGCAAGGAAGGTGACAAGATCGAAGGCGCCGGTCCGCTGGCCAAGAACATCGGCGAGGAGCGCACGGAGGCGATCCGCCAACAGCTCGGCCTTGCCGACGGCGACGCCGCCTTCTTTGTCGCCGGCGACCCGAAGAAGTTCGTGTCTTTCGCCGGTGCCGCACGCACCCGCGCCGGCGAGGAGCTGAGCCTCGTCGACCGCGAGCGTTTCGAACTGTGCTGGATCGTCGATTTCCCGTTCTTCGAATGGAACGAGGAAGAGAAGAAGATCGACTTCGCCCACAACCCGTTCTCGATGCCGCAGGGCGGCATCGATGCGCTGAATGGCGAGGATCTGCTCGGCATCAAGGCGTTCCAGTACGACATGGTCTGCAATGGCTTCGAAATCGCCTCCGGCGGTATTCGCAATCACTTGCCTGAAACCATGGTCAAGGCGTTCGAGACGGTCGGGCTGGATCGCGCCACGGTCGAGGAGCGCTTCGGCGGCCTCTACCGCGCCTTCCAGTATGGCGCGCCGCCGCATGGCGGCATGGCCGCCGGCGTCGATCGTGTCGTCATGCTCCTGGTCGGTGCGAAGAACCTGCGGGAGATCACCATGTTCCCGATGAACCAGCAGGCCTACGATCTGTTGATGAACGCGCCTTCGGAAGCAAGCCCGCAGCAGCTTCGCGAACTGGCGCTGCGCGTCGCCGCGCCCAAGAAGGACGCCTGATCGCGCGCTTCGGGCGATGCTTTAAAGAACCGCCCGTACCGATTCTTTCCATTCACAAATCCCACAAAAAAGCCCGGCATCCCTGCCGGGCTTTTTCGCGTATTGAGGTCGCTTCGATCAGTCTTCGTTGGCCTTGACGGCGACGCCGAGCGTCTTCGGCAACTCAAGCGGGTTGGACATGGCGCCCGCCATGATCAGCGCGAACGGCACAGATGCCGGCGGTTCGGCCGAGATTTCGAGGCTCTTCGGATCGTCGAGATATTTGCCGACGGCGGCCGTGACTTGCGCCGTCAGTTCCGGATTGTTGAGCTGCGCCATGCCGAACGGCACGATCGCCTTTGCCTGGTTGGCGATGTCCTTGGCCGACATGCCTTGCTGCTTGCCGACATATTCCAGCACCTTGTTGGTCAGCGAATCGTCGTCGAAACGGATCGAGGCGCTGTTGAACGAAAGCTGCTGCAACAGGCCGAGCATGGCCATGCCTTGCGCCGAATTGTCGGCACCTTCGGGCTGTGCCGCCATCTTCTTCTGCATTTCCTGCAGCGACTTGATGAAGTCCATCGTGTAGCCGCCGAGGTCGAAGGTCATGCCGAGCGTGCCGGCGTTCTCGACGGAAATGTCGTATTTCGACAATTCCATCTTGCCGTCGGTGGGCTGCCAGGTGCCGGCCATCTCGAGATTGCCCGCGATGTTCTGGTAGCCGAGCGCGTTGATGACTTCCTTGGACTTGGGGTCGTCGACCAGCGTCAGGTCGGCATTGAACTTTTCCGTGGTGGCGGTGAATTCCATCGCCTTGCCGTCCGCGGGCGGCGTAATCTCGACGGCAAGCCCGTCCATCGAGAAGGCGGTCTTGTCGGCGACCTTGACGGTAATGTTTGAGAGTTCGGCCGACTTGTACATCATCAGCGAGCCCAGCGGACCGGTGGAGCCGTCGGCCGGAACCGTCATGTCGTGGATGACGAAGGGGCTGAGGTTGAGGGTGACGCCGTCCTTTGAGTGTTCGAATGCCGACGTCGAAACGGTGGCGATATCATAGCCGCCATTTGCCTCGGTGACGCCCTCGAGCTTGACGTCGCCGATGGGGAGCGCTTCCTTTTCCGCCGCCGGCTTGATGGCAACGCCCTGCAGCACCATGCTGCTGTTGTCGCCGGTCACGCCGGTCCAGGAGATGTCGACGCCCTGGGCGGAAAGTGCAGCCTTCAGCCGGTCGGCGACCGCTGCGTCCTGGGCGAGGGCCGCGTTCAGCGGCAGCGTGAGCAAAAAGGTCGAAAAGGCGAACTTCTGGAGAGTTGAGCGTTTGATTGTCATCGCAAGGTCCCTGAGAGTGTCCTGAAATTATTTTTCAATTCTTTGCGCCATCACCATTCCGTGACGAACTGGACGGGAAAAAGGCGTGTCCCGGCACAATGGTCGAAAATCGCGGTGAAAGGCAAACTCGATCCCACCGTCTTTGCGCAAACCGGTGAATTTGTAATGAAGAGCCGGTTGCCTGATATCATCACGCTTGGCCATAGAGGCCTGATGTAACGGGCTGATGTTGGTCGACATCCGTTGGTCTGCGGTTTCATGTTGCAGAAGCGCCGGTACATCTGCCGGCCCCTTGCCGCGAATCACCCGCTCGGCTAGGTCCAGCCCATGGGAAAAAGGCTTTTGCCGCCTGAAAATGGCGGTGGCGATCATGTCGAACCGGTCGATCTAAAGAAGGCGCTGGAAGAGCGCTATCTGGCCTATGCGCTGTCGACCATCATGCACCGGGCGCTGCCGGACGTGCGCGACGGCCTAAAACCGGTCCATCGCCGCATCATGCACGCGATGCGTCTGCTGCGGCTGAACCCCGACCAGGGCTTCGCCAAATGCGCCCGCATCGTCGGCGAGGTGATGGGCAAGTTCCACCCGCATGGCGACCAGTCGATCTATGACGCGCTCGTGCGGCTGGCGCAGGATTTTTCGATGCGCTACCCCTTGGTCGACGGGCAGGGCAATTTCGGCAACATCGACGGCGATAACGCCGCCGCCATGCGCTACACCGAAGCGCGCATGACCGATGTGGCGACCGAGCTGTTGTCCGGCATCACCGAGGATGCCGTCGACTACCGGCCGACCTACAATGAAGAAGACGAGGAGCCGGTGGTTTTGCCCGGCGCCTTTCCGAACCTGCTGGCCAACGGCTCGTCCGGCATTGCCGTGGGCATGGCGACATCGATCCCGCCTCACAACGCGGCCGAGCTTTGCGATGCGGCACTCCACCTGATCGAACATCGAGATGCGCCGGTGGCCAAGCTGATGGACTTTGTCCAGGGCCCGGATTTTCCGACCGGCGGCATCATTGTCGACAGCCGCGCCTCTATCCTCGAAGCCTATGAAACCGGCCGCGGCGGCTTCCGCGTCAGGTCGAAGTGGATCCAGGAGGACCAGGGCAGGGGCACCTGGAGCATCGTCGTCACCGAAATCCCTTACGGCGTGCAGAAGGCGCGGCTGATCGAGAAGATCGCCGAGCTGCTGATGGCGCGCAAGCTCCCGCTGCTCGAGGACATCCGCGACGAAAGTGCGGAAGACATCCGCGTCGTGCTGGTACCGAAGAGCCGCTCTGTCGACCCGGGCATCCTGATGGAATCGCTGTTCAAGCTCACCGAGCTCGAAAGCCGCTTCCCGCTCAACATGAACGTCCTATCGCGCGGCAAGGTGCCCAACGTCCTGTCGTTGAAAGGCGTGCTGCAGGAATGGCTCGAGCATCGCCGCGACGTGCTTGTTCGCCGCTCGAAACATCGCCTCGGCGAGATCGAAAGACGGCTGGAGATCCTCGCCGGCTACCTGATCGCCTATCTCAACATCGACGAAGTGATCAGGATCATTCGCGAGGAGGATGAGCCCAAGCAGGTGATGATGGCCCGCTGGTCGCTCACCGATACCCAGGCCGAAGCCATCCTCAACATGCGGCTGCGCGCTCTGCGCAAGCTGGAAGAATTCGAAATCCGCAAGGAATTCGACGGTCTGAGCGCCGAGAAGAAGCAGATCGAGGCGTTGCTTGCTTCAAACGAAAAGCAATGGGCGACGATCAAGTGGGAAGTCACCAACATCCGCGACAAGTTCGGCCCGGAGACCGAGCTCGGCAAACGCCGCACCCAGTTCGCCGATGCGCCCGAGCATGACTTGACCGACATCGCACACGCAATGATCGAGCGCGAGCCGGTCACCGTGGTCGTCTCGGAAAAGGGTTGGCTGCGCGCGATGAAGGGGCATCTTGCCGATCTCTCGACCCTGACCTTCAAGGAGGGCGACAGCCTCAAGCTCGCCTTCCATGCCCAGACCACCGACAAGGTGCTGGTCTTCACCACCGGCGGCAAGTTCTACACCATCGGCGCCGACCGGCTGCCCGGTGGCCGTGGCCATGGCGAGCCGATCCGCATCATCGTCGATATGGACAACGACCAGGACATCGTTACCGCCTTCGTCCACGAGCCGAAGCGCAAGCTTCTGCTGGCTTCGTATGACGCCAATGGCTTCATCGTGCCGGAGGAGGAAGTCGTCGCCAACACCCGCAAGGGCAAGCAGGTGATGAACGTCAAGGCGCCCGACGAGGCCAAGCGCTGCATCCCGGTCACCGGCGACCATCTCGCCATCGTCGGCGAGAATCGCAAGATGCTTGTGTTCGCGCTCTCCGACATCCCGGAGATGGGACGCGGCAAGGGCGTTCGCCTGCAGAAATACAAGGACGGCGGCCTTCTCGATCTCAAGCCGTTCATGCTCGAGAGCGGCCTGTCCTGGCAGGATTCGGCCGACCGCACCTTCATCCGGTCGCGTGAGGAGCTGGCCGAATGGATCGGCGCCCGTGCCTCGGCCGGCCGTATGGTGCCGAAGGGCTTTCCGAGGACGGGGAAGTTTGGATAAAGCTGCCGATCTCCCCCCTTGTGGGGGAGATGCCCGGCAGGGCAGAAGGGGGCGCCGTCCCTCAATCAATCACAACTAAGTATTCGTCTCAGTTCTCGGCTGGTCACAGTCAACGCCCAAGAACGGCATTCCTTCGCGCCCCCTCTGGCCTGCCGGCCACCTCCCCGAAGATCGGCAGCTTCATCATTTGGACTATCGTCACGATTGCTGCACTATGCCAGTGCATAAGCAGGAAAGGTGTTCGGGAGAGGCAGGCGTTTGAAGGAAGCACAAATCCAGAAACCGGAACGGCAGCAGCGCCTGTTCGGCCTGTCGACGCCGCTGCGGTCGGCCGTCATTCCGCCGCTGTCGGCGGCGCGCTGGCTGCTGGTGCTGATCGTCGCCGCCGGTGTCTACTTCTTCCACGGCTTCCTGTTTCCGGTGCTGGCGGCGCTGGTCATCGCCTTTGCCAGCTGGCCGCTCTACCGGCGCCTGCTTGTCGCGGTTGGCGGCAACCGCACCATCGCCGCGACCTTTGCCATCCTGTTCATCCTCGCCTTTCTGGTGGTGCCGATCGCGCTTGCCGGCACCTACGCCATCAACGAGGTGCGCGAGTGGGTCGGCTGGGCGATCGAGACCAACCGGCACGGTGCCGTGACGCCGCACTGGATCGCCACCATGCCTGTCGTGGGCGAGTGGCTGAATGAGCAATGGACGACCAATTTTGGCCATCCTGGCGGCATCGGCGAACTGATCCAACTGGTCAGCGGCGCCAACATCGGCAGTATCTATCGCGGCGTGCTTGCCGCCGGCGGTAGTGCCTTCGGCCTGCTCCTGACGCTGCTGTTCATGATGATCGCGCTGTTCTTCGCCTATCGCGACGGCGAACATTTCGCCGGCCAGATCGACCGCCTCGGCGAGCGCATCCTGCCGGCTCGGTGGGAACGGATCTCGCGTGTCGTGCCGGCGACGATCTCTTCGACCGTGACCGGCATGACCGTCATCGCTATTGGCGAAGGGCTGGTGCTGGGCATTGCCTACTGGCTGGCCGGCGTGCCGTCGCCGGTAACGCTCGGCGCTCTGACCGGTGTGATGGCGCTCATCCCCGGCGGCGCACCACTGTCCTTCACGCTGGTCTCGATCTATCTCGCCGCCAGCGGGTCGCCGATGGCCGGATTGGCGCTGTTCCTGTGGGGTGCGGTCGAGCTGTTCATCGTCGACAAGACGCTGCGCCCTAAGCTCGTCGGTGGACCGATAAAGCTACCCTTTCTGCCGACCTTTTTCGGCCTGATCGGCGGCGTCAAGACCATGGGATTTCTCGGCCTGTTCATCGGCCCGGTGCTGATGGCCCTGCTGGTCGCGATCTGGCGCGAGTGGCTGCGCGAGGTGGAACTGACCGACGAAATCCTGCCGGGTTCGCCGGCTGAAATCGAAGCTGGCCCACAGATCGAGGTTCTGCCCGAACCCAGCGTGGCGAAGAAAGCCAGCGCCTGATTCTGCGATCCGGTTCGCGTTAAGGTGTGTTGAGATTCAGGTTAGGCCGAGCCGAAAACGGCGGCTTTCGAGAACCGGAGCGGAGCGTACTTTTCACACGTGAGAACCGGAAGCGCAGGAAGCCCCGTCTGCAGGCCGGCATCACCTGAATATCGACATACCTTAGGCCGGATGATGCACCGCAAGGTCGCCACGGCGCTTGCGTCCGTCGTGCAACTGCCAGAGCGAATGCGCGATCAGGGTGACGATCAGTATCACGCCGCCGATCAGGCTGTTGCGGGTCGGTGTCTCGGCAAAGATCATCCACACCCAGACCGGCGCCAGCACGGTTTCGAGCAGATAGAACATCGCCACTTCGGGACCTGAAATGTATTTCGGACCGTTGGCTAGGCAGAAGAACGAGATCGGCATGATCACCGCGCCGTTGAAGATGATCCACCATGGCGCGTTCACCTGAAACCCTTCGCCGGTGACCATGAAAGCCGCCAGCGCCAGCGGCAGGAGGACGCCGACCAGAGCCGTGAATCCCATATCCTTGCCGCTGGCGCGCGAGATGGTGATGGCGACCGCGATGAAGAAGGCTGAGCACAGCGCCATGAAATCGCCGAACAGGTGCCCGGTGCCGACCGAGCCGCCGACGATGACCAGCACGCCAAGGATCATGACCAGCATCGCCACGATCGTCATCAGCCGCGGCTTCTCTTTCAGGAATATCCAGGACAGCAACGCCGCGAACACGGTGTTGAAGGCCAGGATGAACACCAGGTTAGCGGTCGAGGTGTGGAAGACGGCGGTGATGAAGGTGATCGAGGTCAGCCCGTAGCATATCGCCACGGCAAGGCCGGACCAGCCGGGGATGAGTTGCGGGGCGTTCCGGCTGAGCGCGCGCCAGATCGACCAGATGATCATGGCCGCGAGGAAGGTGGTGCCGGTGCGCAGCAACAGGATCGTCCAAGCGCCGCCGTCGGCGAGCCGGATCAGCGGGATGTCGACGGTCAGCGTCAAGCCGCCGATGGCAGTTATCAGAAGGCCCTTCTGGTGGTCATTGTGGGAGGACATGCAGCGACTTTCGCAATGAAATGCAGGTGGACCGGCGCAATGGCGCACTCTCCAGCCAAGCGGCTGAAAGACCAGCATCCCCCGCCTTGAAACAGTTATGGGTGGATCGTGGGAAAACTCAGCGTGAAACCGCTTCGTTGGTGTAGCGCTCCCAGCCTTTCGGGCCGAGATGCTCCTGCGGCATGAAGCGCATCTTATAATTCATCTTGCGCGAGCCGTTGACCCAGTAGCCGAGGTAGACATGGGGCAGGCCCATCGCCCGGGCGCGGGCGATGTGATCGAGGATCATGAACGTGCCGAGCGAACGCTCCTCGAAATCGGGATTGAAATAGGAATAGACCATAGACAGGCCGTCGGCCATCTTGTCGGTGAGCGCCACCGCGATCAGCTCGCCCTGTCCCTTGCCGGTGATGAAAGTATCAGGCCCGCGCCGCCGGTATTCGATCACCTTGGTGTCGACATGGGTATCCTCGACCATCATGGCATAGTCGAGCACCGTCATGTCGGACATGCCGCCACGCCGGTGGCGGGCGTCGAGGTAGCTGCGAAACAGAGAATATTGTTCGGTCGAGGGCTCGGCATTGTGCATGTGGCCGATGAGGTCGGCATTGTGCTGCAGCACCCGCTTCATGTTGCGGCTGGCGGCAAATTCCTGGGCGAGGATGCGTACCGAAACACAGGCACGGCAGGTCTCGCATGCCGGCCTGTAGGCGATGTTCTGCGAGCGCCGGAAGCCGCCTTGCGTCAGCAGGTCGTTCATCTCCGCCGCCTTGTCGCCGACCAGATGCGTGAACACCTTGCGCTCGAATTGGCCGTCGAGATACGGGCACGGCGACGGCGCGGTCAGGAAGAACTGCGGCGACTGGGTCGGATGCTGCGTCATCGAGCCTTGGAAACACTCCTTCGAATCGCTCTACCTTTGGCGCGGATGGCGAAAAATTCAACAGGATTGTGAGGGCGTGGTTGACTAGACGCCTTCACATTTACACTCAATCGGCCGTGACTGCGCTCTAGGGGGCCGTTTCAGCGGTCGGTACGGCTGACCACGGTGCCGAGCAAAAGGTCGTGCAGCGTGCGCTTGCGATCGGCAAACAAGGTCACCAGCAGGACCAGCGGCGACAGGATGACGTTGCCGGCCCAGAACAGCACCGAATGGACCACGGCGGTGAGACCGTCGATCGGCCTGCCGTCGAGCCGGTCGAGCCGGATGCCCATCAGCTTCATGCCCGTGGTGGCCTGGTCGGCGCTGCCCAGCGTGTTCCAGATGTAGAGGATGGCGACGGCCGGCACTAGGGCGCCAAACAGCATCCAGCCAAGGCCGAGGGTCAAGATGCCGAGGAAGAACACCAGGATGGCGAACGGAATGGTGAGCAGCGCGACGATGATATAGTCGAGCACGAAGGCCAGGATGCGCCGCGTGCGCACGCCGTCATAGGCCCTGACATCGTCGAGCCTGGTCGGGATGATTTCGCCGTCGAGAACGCGCGCGTTCATGTCATTTCCTCGTAACAAGGCCCGACATAGGGTGCGAGCCGCTCGGTAATGAAATGGTGAAGGCCCGCGGCGGAATCAAGATCGAGCTTTTTGCGGCGCGCAAGGCGCGAGCTGCATAAGACGCAATCCGAATCGGTTGAATTTGCGGCGCGGATGGCATTAGCTTGCTGCGGCGCAACAAAGCGCTCAGGGGCAGAGGGACGGGGCACTATGGACTACGACATGCTGGTCATCGGCAGCGGTCCCTCAGGGCGGCGCGCTGCGGTGCAGTCGGCCAAGCTCGGAAAATCGGCACTGGTGGTCGACCGCGGCCGGCGTCTTGGTGGCGTCTCGGTGCATACCGGCACCATTCCATCGAAAACGCTGCGCGAAACCGTGCTCAACCTCTCGGGCTGGCGCGAGCGCGGCTTCTATGGGCGCGGCTACCGGGTCAAGCAGGATATTTCGGTCGGCGATCTTGTCGAGCGCCTGCACAAGACGCTCGACCACGAGGTCGAGGTGCTGCAGCACCAGTTCATGCGCAACACTGTCAAGAGCGCCCGCGCCGACGTGAAGTTTCTTGGCCCAAACAAGGTCAGCCTGACCACCGACACCGGAGACTATAGCGAGGTTGGTTTTGCCAATGCGCTGATCGCGGTCGGCACAAGGCCGCACCGGCCGCGCGACGTGCCTTTCGACAGGACCCGAATCTTCGACAGCGACGAGATGCTGGAGCTCGACCGTTTGCCGCGCACATTGACCGTGATCGGCGCCGGCGTCATCGGGGTCGAATATGCGACGATCTTTTCCGCGCTCGACGTGCCGGTGACGCTGGTCGAGCCGCGCAACTCCATCCTCGATTTCGTCGACCGCGAGATCGTTGACGATTTCATCCATCAGATGCGCGATCGCGGCATGACGATCCGGCTCGGCAGCGCCGTGAAGGAGATCCGGTCCAAGCCGGACGCCGCCGAGGTTGAACTGGCCGATGGCCGTACCATTCGCTCCGAGGTGGTGCTCTACGCCGCCGGCCGCACCGGCAATGTCGGCAGCCTGGGGTTGGATGTCGTCGGCATCGACGCCGACTCCAGGGGGCGAATCAAGGTCGATCCCCAGTCGTTCCAGACCAGCGTGCCCAACATCTACGCCGCCGGCGACGTCATCGGCTTTCCGAGCCTGGCCTCGACCTCGATGGAGCAGGGCAGGGTGGCAGCCTGTCATGCTTTCGGCGTGCCCTTGCCGCCGCCACCCGAAACCTTTCCCTACGGCATCTACGCGGTGCCGGAAATCTCGACGGTCGGCCAGTCCGAGGAACAGGTGCGTGAAAGTGGCGCTGCCTATGAGGTCGGCGTGGCGCGTTTCCGCGAGACCTCGCGCGGCCACATCATGGGCGTCAACACCGGCTTCCTGAAGCTGCTGTTCTCGATCGAAACGCGCCGGCTGCTCGGCGCGCATATCATCGGCGAGGGCGCCACAGAGCTTATCCACATTGGCCAGGCGGTGATCAATCTCGGCGGCACCGTCGACTTCTTCGTCAACAACACCTTCAACTATCCGACGCTCGCCGAAGCTTACAAGATCGCCGGGCTGGATGCCTGGAACCGGATGGGGCGAGGGTAGGGTAGTCAGCGCCGCCGCCGGCATGCTGGTCAGCAAGGGCAGTCAGCAGCTAGGCGGCTGTTGCCGGAACCGCCTTCAGCCATTGCCTGACGATTGCCGCGTCGGCGCTGCCGAATTCATGACCCGATGGAACAATCCGGGCGTCGAGGTCGGCGCCATGCTGACTGAGCAACGTCACCAGGGCCGGCGCGAAGGGCGCATAGGTAAGGTCGGCAGCGCCGGCGACAATCAGCACCCGCACGCTTGACAGATCCGTCTCCGGCACGTCGTCAAGCACCGGCATCGGCCGCAGCAGCGCGGCGCGTTCGACAAGGCCCGGGTGCAGCAGCATCAGGCTCGAAACCAGATTGGCGCCGTTCGAATAGCCGAGGAACGCCGTGCGGGAGAGGTCGATATTGTGGCGTCTGGCCGCATCGGTGACGAAGCCCGCAAAAGCGTTGGTTTCGGTGCGGATGCTCTGCTGTTCGAAACGCGTCGGCGTGATGCGCGCGAACCAGCGGAAACCATCCTCCTGGACGATGCGGCCGCGCACGGCGATCAGTGTGGCGCGCGGCGCGATCTCTCGTGCCAGCGGCACCAATGTCGTCTCGTCGACACCCGACCCATGCAGCAGGAAGAAGCATTCGCCAGTTGAATCCGCAGGGTTGCAAAGACGGTAGCGGAAGGCGAGATCACGCAACAACGCACCATGTTGTGAGGTCTGTTCGGTCATGGCCTCATCCTTTTGATTTCATGACGGTTCCGGTCAGTTTGCCGGCTTCAAAACGCAATATTTTCAAGCTCCGCGAAAGTTGATTGAACCGGGCGCATTACCGTCCGTTTCTTCGCCGATATATTCCTGCGGGAGGAATCGAAGCGGTGCGCCGGGGGTCGCATTGCCGGCATGAACAACCAGCTTTGAGGCCTTTTGTCGATGACCACCCAACTTTCCCCGGACCGCGGCACGCGTGTCCCCGATCGCGGCACGCGTATCGCGGACAGCGGCACGCGTGTCCCAGACCGCAATGCGCTCGTCTCGGATCGCGATATGCGTATCCCGGATCGCGAGATGCGTATCCCGGATCGCGCCGAGCGCGTCTCGGAGCGTGACACGCGCATCGATGTGCTGCGTGCTCTCGCTCTGCTTACCATCTTTGTCGACCACGTGCCGGGCACCGCCTTCGAATATCTGACCTACAAGAATTTCGGCTTTTCAGACGCGGCTGAGGTCTTCGTGCTGATTTCCGGAATCTCGGTCGCGCTTGCCTATGGCAAGAAATTCCAGACTGGAAACCGGCTGCTGGTAACGTTGAAGATGTGGCGCCGCGCTGGCGTGCTCTATGCCGCCCACATCGTTACCACCATGGTGGTGATGGCGATCTTTTGCGCGGCGGCGGTGTTCGCCCGCCGACCTGAGCTGCTGACGATGATCAACATCGAGCCGTTGATCAAGAATACGCCGCAAGTGCTGGTCGGCATCGTGACGCTCGGCCATCAGCTCGGCTACAACAACATCCTGCCGGTCTATGCCGTGCTGCTCTTGCTGGCGCCGGTCTTCCTGCTCTTCGTCAGCTACCGGCCATTGCCGGCTCTGGTCGCATCCGGTGCGCTGTGGCTGGTCGCCGGGATCTACCAGATCGCGCCGCCGAACTATCCCGAGCCCGGCTTCTGGTTTCTCAACCCGCTGTCGTGGCAGTTCCTGTTCAACATCGGCCTGGCGGGTACGCTGCATGTCCGTCGTGGCGGCACCATCCCGGTCAATCGCTGGCTGGTTGGCGCGGCTTTGGCCTACACCGCCACGGCGCTGGTCTGGGTGCACAGTCCGCTCTGGGGGCAGATTTCCTGGTTGGGCCTGCCTCCGGTGCTGACCGGCTTCGACAAGACGTTTCTGGCGCTGCCGAGGCTGCTGCATATCCTGGCGGTGAGCTATCTGATCGCGGCATTCCCGGCCGTCTCCAACCTATTCCGCACCGGGCGCGATCATCCGCTTGCCATATTGGGCAAACGATCGTTGCCGGTTTTCATTGCCGGCACGGTGCTCGCCCTGACGGCGCAGGTGCTGAAGCTGATCAACCCGGGCGGGCTGGCCTATGACAGCCTGTTGATTGCCGCCGGCATCGCCATGCAGTTTGCGCTTGCCTACTATCTCGAATGGCTTTCGAGCCTTGACAAGTCCGGGAAAAGCAGACCGGCGCAAAACGCCGCACTGCCGGTCCAGGCGTCCTTCGTCATGTCGTCGATGGCAACAAGAATGGGGCGTTGAGGCGTCAGGCGGGCGAGGGGCCGGATGAGGCCCGCACCACGAGGTCGACCGGCAGCGATTGCCGACTGAATGTGCCGTCGTTTTCGAGGATCGCCTTGACGGCAAGGCGGCCCATCTCGGCGATCGGCTGGACGATCGTAGTCAGCGGCGGCTTGGAAACCGCTCCTTCCGGGACACCGTCGAAGCCGACGATCGAAACCTCGCCCGGGACAGTGATGTCGTGCTGGCGCAGCCAGTCCAGCGCATGCAAGGCGATCCTGTCCGACATTGCCAGGATGGCGGTCGGTGTCTCGGCGCCGGCGAAAATATGATCGAGGCCCGCCCAGACGCTCTCCTCGTCATTGACGGTTTCGTAGATCGGCACCTTCGAGACGTCGATGTCGACGCGCGAGAGTTCGGCGAAGTAGCCGCGCAGGCGGTCGCGCGTCCCGGAATAGAGGGCCTTCTCCACCTGCGCCTGCGTGGTTGGGCCGAAGCCGGCGTCGGCACAGGGCAGGGCAAGCACGGCAAAGCGACGATGCCCGAGCTCGGTCAGATGGCGCGCCGCGAGACCGGCGCCGGCGATGTTGTCGACACCGATCGCCGCGACCGCATCGTCGTCGTCCGAATCAAGATCGAGCGCGACAAAGGGGAGTTTGCGTTCGCGCGCCAGTTCTACCAGCCTTGAGCCGCCTTCGATGCAAAAGACAATGAAGCCGTCGACCAGCGCGCTCTGGATGTTCCAGGCGAGCTGTTCGTTGTTGGCGGCGGAGACCAGCGAGATCCCCGCACCAGTCGCGTCGCAAGCCTGCGAGATGCTTGCCATCATGACCCGGGCGAAAGGGTCGTTGAAGAAATAGGACAACGGTTCCGCGGTCGCGACACCGATGGCATTGACCTTGCCGGCGCGCAGCAGCCGACCCTTGGGGTCGGGTCCGCCATATCCCATTGCCTCGGCTGCCGCCTTGACGCGTTCGCGGACCTCCTCGCGTACGATCTCAGGGCGGGCGAACACGTTGGACGCCGTGCCGTGCGACACGCCGGCCGCTTTGGCAATGTCTGCCAGCCGGACCGGTCTTGTCTTTCCAGAGCTCAACGGGGCCATCTTCGTCTCCTGAATTCATCCCATCTAACACTTTCGTTGGATCGGTTCAAATTCTGCCTTGAACAACGACTCGGCGAGGTGTATCTTTGAATCGATCCAAGGGAACAAAGGTCCATATGATTGGATCGATTCAATATCAGCAAAGGGAGATGTGTCATGCATCCCGTCAACTATCTCTTCCAAGACATCTACCGCAACGACTGGAGCATCGGTTCGACCGCCACGAAACAGAGGCGCCAAGAGAATGCCAGCCCATGGGTTCGCGAACTGCGGTTCTTCGTGGAGCGCAGACGGAGCTAATCGGGATAGCTTTTTTGTGGGTACCGATTGGATCGATTCAAATCTTGAAAGGAGTGCATCATGCATCCCGTGAGCTATCTGTTCGAAGACATCTACCGCCACTACTGGGGCATCGCGCCGGCGTCCAAACGGCCGGAGAGGCGTCTATTGGCGAAGCTGCGGCGGCACGATCGCGAAGTGCTCGATAAGCCCGAGCGCCGGCAGGATTGATCGATCGACAAACGCGGTGTGACAGGATCACGTCGGTTTTCGCGAATGGGGCCAGTCCCGGGCAAGGCGCCCGGAGACATCGCCCCCAGAGACATCGATAAGGGCTGCGGGTCCAGCGCTGTCAGGAACGTGCGCGCACCAGCGCCGAGCCAGCGATAACCAGCCAGCCGGCGATGAGCAAGGTGCCGCCGATCGGCGCCGACAGCGGGAACAGCCGCGAACCGAGGAAATCGCGGGCCAGCAGGTCGCCGCAGAACAACAGCAGCCCAACCAGCAGGATCAGGCTGCCGATGCGCAGCGTCCGGTTCGCGCCAAGCAGTCCGGTCGCGAGGAAGACCGGCGCGTGCATGAGCAGGAAGGATGCGGCAGTGCCGACAAAGGCACCGCCCAGATGCGCCGCCGCGGCCGACAGCGCCACGCCGGCGGCGCCACAGAGGCCGCCGGCCAGGACGAGGATCCGGCCGCTGTTGACGGAAGATTGCTCGGCCGTGCTCATGTCTGGGGCTCCGTGACGTTCAAGGCATACGACCCAACTAGTCAGGGCTTGCCGGCATTGGCGAGCATGTCCTGCTCGCGGCGCGATTGCGCCAGCCAGTTATAGACCGCGCCGCCGGCCATCAAGATGGATGTGCCCAGAAACACCGAGCGCATGCCGAAATGGCCGCCGGCAAATCCGCCAAGCAAGGGGCCGGCGACCTGTCCGACATATTGAGCGGAGATCGAGAGCCCGAGCACATTGCCGCCGACGCCGTCGGGAACATTGTGGCGGATGACGCTGGTGATGCAGGGCAGGAGCCCGCCCAGCGCCAGGCCCATCAGGAAGCGCAGGCCGATGAGTTGCCAGCTCTGCGTGACGAAGGCTTGCGGGATCAGCAGCAGCGCCGAGACGGCAAGCGCGCCGATGATGACGTTCCAATGGCCGATGCGGTCGGCGAGCTTGCCCAGGCGTGAAGCCGACAGGATGGCGCCCAGCGCCGCCGCCGACATGACGACGCCGGATATCAGCGTGACGTGGCTCTGGTCTTCGATCAGCTGCTGCACATAGATGGTGATAATCGGCTCGATCGACATGGTGGCGAAACTCAACAGCATGCCGGTCGCCAGCATGGCGATGACAGGCCGTTTGTCGGGGATTTGTGCCCAGCCGCCTTTCGGCTTGCCCTTCGATGCGGCGTCCGTCGCTTTCGGCCGGGGGTTCTCCTTGATCAGAAAGGTGGTCGCCAGGAATGCCAGGAAGATGACGCCGCCGGACAGCAGGAACGTGGCGCGGATGCCGATCAGCGGCGGCAGGGCGCCACCAACCAGCGGACCGACCAGTGCCCCACCGGTGATACCGGCCGACAGCAGGCCCAATGCCCAGCCGGAACGCTCCTTGGGCGTCTGCATGGCGACCAGGATGGTCGATCCCGAGGAATAGCCGCCGGCAAACCCGATCAGCAGCCGCAGCAGCACCAACTGCCAGACAGTCTGCACCATGCCGGTCAGCGACATGCATATGGCCATGCCGAAGCTGGCGCGAACCAGCATCACCTTGCGGCCGTAGCGGTCGCCGAGACGTCCCCACAGCGGCGCCACAAGTGCCGCCGCGAAGAAGGTCGCGCCATAGGCGATCCCCGACCATTGCACGATCGCCGCGTGGCCTTCAGCGCCAAGCTGCTCGATATAGAGCGGCAGGAACGGCAAAAGCAGCGTCATGGCGATAAGTGTCGAGAACGAACCGGCAAAGCAAACGAACAGATTGCGCCGCCAGTGGATATTATAGGTGCTGTCGGTCGTCGGGGGCGTGTTCTGCATGTCATAAGTCCTGTCCGAGCAATGCCGTGTTGGTGGTTGCTGCGGATACCATTTTGGGATACCAAGATGGTATCCGTCATGGACGCAAGCGTGGGTGCTGTCAATGCGACCCTCTCAAACGTGATCGGGAAACGCGGCCAGAAAACCGATCACCAGCCAACGGTCAGAAAAACGGGAACGACAATGTCGCAGATGCAGAGCGTCGAAAAACAGCTTCGCCAGATGATCCTGGGGCTCGAGATCGGTCCCGGCGAGAAACTCACCGAGCGCTGGATCGAAAGCCGCTTTGGCGCGTCGCGAACCCCCGTCAGGGCCGCGCTGCTGCGGCTCGAGACCGAGGGTCTTGTCGGCAGGGACGGCCGTGGCTGGACGGTGTCGCCGATCAACCTTGCCGAACTCGAGCAGATCGCCGTCTACCGGGAGGCGGTCGAGGTTGCAGCCCTTCGCCTGACATGTGCCCTGGCGGATCGCAGCGCGGTCGATGTCATCGAGGCGATGCTCGACTCCTGCGATACCGAGACACCCCGCGAGGAATGGCATCGTATCGGCATGGATTTTCACATCGAGCTGGCGCGCCTGTCAGGCAACGAATTCCTGTTCCGGGCGGTCCGCGATGCCATGACGCGCCTGTCGCGGGCGCGTTGGCTGGAGGTTCGCGACGAGGCGGCCCTTGCACGTGCCTGGGCCGAACATCGCGCCATTCTGGCCGCGGCACGCCTCGGCGACGGCGATGAGGCCGCGCACCTGCTTTCGGCCCACATCGTCGGCAGTCGCGACCGGCTGGTGACGTCGCTCGCCAACGACCGGCGCGGTCTTCGCGCCAGGGGTTTTGCCGTCATCGCTGCCTAAGGCATGCGGTACGCGCCGCGCAAAAGGCGACGTCCGGGCGCGCCGTGCACTTTCGGCCTCGCTTCGCGGACACCGATGGCGTAAGAGCGGCGATGGAAAACAACCGATTTGAAACACCCGTGACCGTCAAGTCAGTCACGGCGGGGAGCACTCAGCTCTTGCGTACGGCTCGTGAGGCTTCCGATTACCTGCTCAACAGCTGGCCCGGCAAACGCAGCCCCAAGCATCGCGCGGCCCTGCAGGCCTGTCACGATGCGCTGGCCGGCGACAAGCCGGCGATGAACGCCAGGCGCGCCTTCATTGCGGCAGCGCGCGAAGTGGACGTCTTTGTCAGCGACAAGGCCCCGGCCTGATCCAAGGCGACAATCTGGAATGAGGCACGGCCCGCATGCGCGGGCCTTTTGCCGTCACTTTGCCGTTTCGGTTTCGGTTTCAGTCTCGTCTTCAGGCTTCGAACGCTCGCGCGCGGCAACCTTGGCCGCCAGCTTTTCAGCCTTCTTGGCCGCCTTCTGGCGGTCGCGTTCCTTGCGTTCCTGATCGTAGTTTGGTGGTCGCGCCATATCGGCTCCTTTTCACTGCCTTGCGGCTCTGACCCTGCCTAGGAGCATTAGCCGTCAAATACAACAGCTGAAGCGATCGTGCCCGGCCGTTCGCGTCGATGATGGTCCGGGCTTGCAAGATGCGCGGCACAATGGTGTAGGGGACCGGGGGCGCCAACGCGTCGCAATCCGCGCGTTTGTTTTGATCAAGTGAAACCATGGCCACCATACAACGAACGACGAAAAGGGTTTTTTATTATGCGCGAAACGTCGTGCGCGATATCGCGCCGCAGGCGCTATATCACGGGTTAAGTGCGGACTTCGTCCGCCGAGCTCTGCCCGGAAATCTCCGTGGTCACACGCCGCTGCGGTCAATCACCAGATCGGCGGGACCAAAACGGTCCTTTGCCGTCAGTTGCTGGTGCCAGTAGGGATAGAGCACGGGTGGCCGGCTGACCGCGTCGAGGCGGTCACGCTCTTCGCCGGTCAGCACCAGGCTTGCCGCCGCGATGTTGTCCCGAAACTGCGTTACGGTCCTGCCGCCGATCACCAGCGAACTGACCGCCGGCCGGCCGAGCAGCCAGGCCAGCGCCACCTGCGCCGCCGACACGCCGCGCTGCGTGCCGATCTCGACAAGAACATCGACGATCCGCCAGAGCCGGTCCTCGTCGCGGATCGGCGGTTCCGACCAGCCGGCAAGCTGGCGGGCAGTCGGGCTGTCGCGTCGGTATTTGCCGGACAGCAATCCGCCGGCAAGCGGGCTCCAGACCAGCACGCCCAGCCCCTGGTCGATCGAAATCGGCAGCAATTCATATTCCGCCTCGCGCGCTTCCAGCGTGTAGTGGATCTGCTGGGTGACGAAGCGCGGCTGGTGATGGCCGTCGCTGATGCCGAGCGCCTTCATCACCTGCCAACCGGAATAGTTGGAGCAGCCGACATAGCGGACCTTGCCCTGGGCAACCAGCGTATCGAGCGCGGCAATGGTTTCCTCGAGCGGTGTCGTGCCGTCCCATTCGTGCAGGAAGTAGATGTCGATGACATCGGTCTTCAACCGCTTCAGGCTCTTCTCGCATTCGCGGATCAGATGATAGCGCGACAGGCCTTCATCGTTGGGACCGTTGCCGATCCGCATCCGTGCCTTGGAGGCGATCAGCACGTCGCCCTTGCGCTTGCCGCCGAGCGCCTCGCCGATGATCTCTTCGGAGATACCGTTCGAATAGACATTGGCGGTGTCGATGACATTGATGCCGGCATCGATGCAGAGATCGATCATCCGGCGCGCCTCGTCGAGGTCGGTCTTGCCGACAGCCGAAAATGCGCCGGCACCGCCGAAGGTCATGGTGCCCATGGTCAAGGTCGAAACTTTCAAGCCGGAACGGCCGAGGGTGCGGTATTCCATGTAAGTCCTCGCGATTTGTTGTTGAAAGGCAGTGCCCGGACGGCCTGCCACATTTGTAGGACAATTCGAGCCGCTTGTCGCCATGCCACGACGATGGATCGATCATGCCTCGCGGAAGTTGCGGTGGCGGCAGTCTCGCTCCAGGCTGCAATAAAACCGTCATTGCCGGCCTATATTGAAGTCGGCTCAGGTGTTGCGACTCCGGGACGCAGGCCAGGGGTTGGGGCGCCGGACGTGGATTGACACGGCTTGCAAGCGGAGCAGCTGATATGACCGAGCTAAAACAGAATTCTCCAGCCAGGGACTGGCTTGAAGCCGAGCTCGCCGACACGCTCGACGAGGACTATGAGCTCGAAATGTCGGAGCCGGCGCTGTCGATGGAGATCGCCAAGATCTACAAGAACTCGCATCCGCCATCGATTGATCGCATGCAGTATTTTCGCGACCTGATCACCTTGCAGTCCGAGCTGATCAAACTGCAGTCATGGGTCGCCTATCACAAGAAGAAGCTGGTGGTGATCTTCGAGGGCCGCGACTCCGCCGGCAAGGGTGGCGTCATCAAGCGCATCACGCAGCGGCTCAATCCGCGCATCTGCCGCGTCGTCGCCCTCCCGGCACCGACCGAGCGCGAGAAGTCGCAATGGTATTTCCAGCGCTATGTGCCGCATCTGCCGGCTGGCGGCGAAATCGTGCTGTTCGACCGCTCCTGGTACAACCGCTCCGGTGTTGAACGGGTGATGGGTTTTGCCGAGCCCGATCAGGTCGAAGAATTCTTCCGCGACGTGCCGGAGTTCGAGCGCATGCTGGTCCGCTCGGGCGTCACCGTGGTCAAATACTGGTTCTCGATCACCGACGAGGAGCAGCAGATGCGCTTCCTGATGCGCATCCACGATCCGATGAAGCAGTGGAAACTGTCGCCGATGGACCTGCAGTCGCGCGTGCGCTGGGAGCAGTACACCAAGGCCAAGGAAGAGACCTTCGCCCGCACCAACATTCCCGAGGCGCCATGGTTCATCGTCGAGGGTAACGACAAGAAGCGGGCGCGGCTGAACTGCATCGACCATCTGCTCAAGCAGCTGCCGTATGAGGAGGTGCCGCACGAGGAGATCACGCTGCCCGAGCGCGTCTTCAATCCTGAATACGAACGCCAGACGCTGCCGCGCGAACTCTACGTGCCTGAGAAGTATTGACTGTCTGGGGTTGCTAAATCTCCCCCTCTCGTGGGGGAGATGTCCGGCAGGACAGAGGGGCACGCGAAGGATCGCGGCGTAGGCTACGCGTCTGAAACCTAAGCCCGCTTGACGATCACATGCGTGGCGAGCGCTGTCGCCACCTGCTCGCTGCATTGATAGCCAAGCTTGGGCATGTCCAGGCCGGCAAAGAGATTCTCGCCCGAACCGAGCAGCAGCGGCGAGATCGCCAGATGCATCTCGTCGATCAGTTTCTCCTGCAGATATTGCCGGATGGTGGCGACGCCACCGCCAACCCGCACGTCCTTGCCATCCGCCGCCGCTTTCGCCTGTTCAAGCGCCGAATGGATGCCGTCTGTGACGAAATGGAATGTCGTGCCGCCTTCCATGGGCAGGGATGCCCGCTTGTGGTGGGTCAGCACGAAAACCGGCACATGGTAGGGTGGGTTATCACCCCACCAGCCCTTCCAGCTATCGTCAGGCCATTCGCCCCGGATCGGTCCGAACATATTGCGGCCGAGGATCCAGGCGCCGACATTCTCGAAGCTGCGCGCGGCAAAGTCCTCGTCAGTGCCGGTCGCGCCGCCCTCTTCGCCGAACATCGTGCGGAAGGTGCGGGTGCTCCAGGCCCATTTGTGCAGGGCTTCCCCGCCGACACCGAGCGGATTTTGCAGATCCTGATCCGGACCGGCGCCGTACCCGTCGAGCGACAGTGTGAAAGCATTGACGCGAAGTTTGGACATGAAAGCCTCCTCCATAACCAGTCGTGCAAAGGAGTAGCAAACTGATTGCGAAATGCAAGCGGTTTATATGGATGCAGCAAACCCCTGGCGATTGGTCCAACGACCTTCGCTCGGGATCCCGTCCGGAAGCCGGAAATTGTTCATGTATATCGAGGAGGTCGCCGGCGTTGCCCGCTGCGACCGGCCATCGGTGGGAAGAGAAAACTATCCCTTCAGCATAGTTGCCACTTCGGGCGCGAAATAGGTCAAAATGCCGTCGCACCCGGCACGCTTGAACGCGAGCAAGGATTCCAGCATCGCCTTCTCGCCATCGATCCAACCATTGGCGCCGGCGGCCTTGATCATCGAATATTCGCCTGACACCTGGTAGGCGAAGGTCGGCATCTGGAATTCATCCTTCAGCCGCCGGATGATGTCGAGATAGGGCAGGCCGGGCTTGACCATCAGCATGTCGGCGCCCTCGGCGATATCCTGTTCGGCTTCGCGCACCGCCTCGTCGGAATTGGCGTGGTCGATGTAATAGGTCTTCTTGTCGCCCTTGAGCAGGCCGGCGGTGCCGACCGCCTCGCGATAAGGACCGTAGAAGGCCGAGGCGAACTTGGTCGCATAGGACATGATCGCCACGTCCTGGAAACCGTTGGCATCGAGTGCGTCGCGGATGGCGCCGATGCGGCCGTCCATCATGTCGGACGGCGCGATGATGTCGGCGCCGGCTGCCGCCTGGATGACGGCCGCGGCGGCCACCTGTTCCACCGTCTCGTCATTGACGATGATGCCGTCGCGCAGGATGCCGTCATGGCCATGGCTGGTGAACGGATCGAGCGCGGCATCGGTTATGATGCCGATCTCAGGCACCGCGTCCTTTATTGCCCGGGTGGCGCGGTTGATGACGTTGTCTGGGTCGAGAATGTGCGAGCCGGTCTGGTCGCGCAGCGAGATATCGACATTGGGGAAGGTGGCGAGTGCGGGAATGCCGAGCTTTGCCGCGCGTTCGGCCTCCTTGACGGCGAGATCGATCGACAGGCGGAAGACGCCCGGCATGGCGGCGATCGGCTCGCGCACTTGTCTGCCGTCGACAACGAAGATCGGCCAGATCAGGTCGTCGACCGTAAGCCGGTTCTCCTGCACGAGTCGGCGCGACCAGTCGGCCTTGCGCATACGGCGCAAGCGGCGGCTGCCGGTGATGTCGTCGACGCTGCGCGCGCCGGCTGGCTTTGCCGGTGTGAATTTGTTCATCGCCGTCGGGGTGAATTTGTTCATCGCCAAAACTCTCGTTCGGCGGCTTTTACCACGAGCCCTTGCCGCTGACCAATGCGACACGTTTGTGCCAGCGATCAGGTCGAGGTCTATTCCGGTTGCCCATTGCCCGACAGGATCTGCGCCGCGCCCCTCATGGCGACGCGAAAAGCCTCGTCGAAGGAAACGCCGCGCACTTGCCAGGTGTAGGTCTTGCCGCCCATGGCCAGCCGCCAGTCGGCAATCCAGCCGAACTCCTTGTCGCTCCACACGATGCTGCCGGAAAGTGCTTGATCGGCGCCGGCCTTTTTCGCAACCATGTTCAGCATTGCCATGTCCGCGTCGCGCAGCGTCCTGTCGTCCAGTCCAGCCACCGACAGCAGCGCTGCCGTGGGAAAAGTCACCCGCATGGCGAGCGGCGCAGCGGCATTGCTGAACGATTCGCGCATCAGCACGCCTCGCTCGTCATCGGCATCGAGCGCGAAATGCCTGATGTCGCGCTCGGTTGCCAAAAACACCGCCAGTCGTGCCCGCTCGGTCAGCCACGGCCTGCTGCCGAGCGAAGCCAGCACCGGATCGATCACCTCCGGCCTGTACTGGCAATAGAGATTGTGAGGCCGGTCGTACGTGCCTTGATCATCATGGTTGGGAATGCCTTCCATGCGGTCGCGGTAGCGGAAGCTGGCGACGAAGCTGCCGGCCTTGTCGCGCAGGGCCGTCATCTCTGGTTTCGCCGGCAGGCGCTGATCGCCGGAAACCCGGACCAGGACCGCGTCGAGGCAGAACTTGAAGCCGACCTCGCGGTGCTTTTCATACTTACCGTTGACGATGGTCTGCGACTGATAGAGATCCTCAAGATCGGCCGCCCTGGCCAGGCCATTGATGGCCCAGAAGGTCAGCAGGCCGCCCAGAACAAGTGTGAGGCGCAAAAACCGCGGCATGGCTCACCGTTCGCTTCTAGACCCGTCGTCGATATATGGCGGCCATGCAAGGTCAGGGCCGGTTCTGAAGAACGATACGTTGTTGGTGAAAATGCTGGCTGGGGCAAGCCTGATCATGCGCCCGTCCGGATGTTCGATCTGGGCCACGTTGTCGATGAACCACTCGTTCCAGCTTGCTTCGGGGCCGAGATATTTGTGAAGGAGCCGTTTGAAGCGGTCTGGCGACATCGGTTCGATGGTTGCGGTGCCGCGCAGTCCGAGGTGCAGCAAGATGCCGCCATTGTTGTCGAAGTGAACAATTTCCACCGCGCAGCGCGGGTCTCTTTCAAGATGCTTTACCGCACTTCCATCCGATGACCCGAGAAGCCAGATCGCACCGTCCTCCCAGAGGAACCATACTGGCGCGTTGCGCGGCGCGCCATCCGCGCTGACGGTCGCCAAATTCGCCATCAGCGGGCGACTGAGAACATCGTCCGGGTCGAACTCCCGCGGCATCGCCAAATAGTCTCCCGATAGCCTCACCGACGGATGGTTGCACCCATTTGGCCGCGACGCAAAGGATGGCGCTTACCTCTCTCGAAATGCAAACTGACCCGACACCAGCCGGCTTGGCATTGACGCACCCATGCGCCACGCTTTAGCACTTCAATCCCGACGGCGCGGGGGAGGGATTCTTTCACGATGGATTTTGGCGGAGGCGACGAGATCCGCTTCGAACATCTGGGCCGGGCCGGCGTCGTCACGTTGACGCGACCGCAGGCGCTCAATGCAGTCACGCACCGCATGATCCGGGCGCTCGACGCTGCTCTTTGCGCCTGGGAGACCGACCAGGGCGTCGATGTGGTTATCGTCAAGGCCGAGGGCAGGGCGTTTTCGGCGGGCGGCGACATCCTGCATATCTACGAGGCCGGCCGGGCTGGAAAGCCGCCGGTCGAGTTCTTCGCCGACGAATACCGGCTCAACGCCCGCATCAACAGCTTCAAGAAACCATACGTCGCGCTGATCGACGGCATCGTCATGGGCGGCGGCGTCGGCATCTCCTTCCACGGCTCGCACCGGGTGATGACCGAGAATGCCCAGTTCGCCATGCCGGAAGTCGGCATCGGATTTTTCCCGGATGTCGGCGCCAGCCATCTTCTGCCCGATCTCGGCGGCTCCTTCGGCATGTATCTGGCGCTGACCGGCAATCGCATCCGCTATGGCGACGCGCTGTGGTCAGGGCTCGCCACCCACACCATCAAGGCCGCCGACCAGGGCGGCTTCCTCGACCGTCTGACGCTGACCGGCGATCCGGAATCGGTGCTGCGCGGTTTCTTCGTCCAGGCAAGACGTGAAACCGACAGGCCGACGCTGGAGGCGATCGTGCGTCATTTTTCGCAACCGTCCCTCAAGGCTGTCATCGACAGCCTGGAACGGGCGGCAGACGACGACGAATTTGCGGCCAAGACGCTGGCGACGATCCGGACGCGTTCTCCGACCAGCCTGCGCGTCGCCTGGCGCCAGATCAGCGCCGGGCTGACCATGTCCATGGACGCCTGCATGAAGATGGAGTTCCGCATCCTCAACCGGATGCTGGCCGGCCACGATTTCTACGAAGGCATCCGTGCCGCCATCATCGACAAGGGCTCGAAGCCGCAATGGCGGCCGGCGAACCTTGGTGCGGTCAGCGAGGCGGATGTCGACGCCTATTTCACCTCGCTCGGCGACCGGGAGCTTGACCTGTGAGCGAGGTGACCTCCAGACGCGTCGTGCTGCAGCCCTCGGGCGTGGAGCTGATCTTCGCCTGGTTCCAGCGCGTCGTCGCCGGCTACTGCCTGCTGTTCGGCATTCTCTACTGGATCAAGCTGATCGGCTTCTATCCGGGCTCGTTGTGGCGCTTCGACCTCATGCCGGTGCACTGGCAGGTGGCGGCAGTGGTGCTCGCCGTGTTTTTCCCCTTCGCCGCCGCCGGCCTGTGGATGCTGGCGTCCTGGGGGCCGGTGATCTGGTTCATCTGCGCGGTGACCGAGACTGTCATGTATGCCGGATTTCCCGAGCTTTTCGGCCATCGCATGCTCATCGTGGTCTCGCATGCGGTCGTGGCGCTGCTTTATATCGCTTTCCGCGTGATCATCTGGCTGCAGAAACGACCGGTTCGGCACTAACCCCTTGAGGCCATTGGCGCCCTGGCGGCTGCCTCAATTCAGCCCCGCAATTGTTGGCTAAATCTTTAGGTTAATTATCCTTGCGCGGGAGACCGTTCGTTAAGCCTCTTTCGAAACCTCTTACCGGTAAGCTCTTGTTAGCCCTAGCGTTTAAGTCGAATTTTATGAGTATTCGATAGTGTCGCGATCAAGGTGAAAAACAAAAAATCACCAGGGCGACAAACGAGAGGCAAAGACAATGATCAATTCGCGTCCGGCGGCGAAGACCGCCAACGTATCCGACGACCGCCGCGAGGCTATCCGCTCGCTGTACATGGAATCGCTGCAGCTTGTAGAGCGGCTGCACCGCCGCCTGCTTGATGTGATCAAGGACGAATTCGACCGCAACGGCCGCTCCGATATCAATGCCATCCAGGCGCTGCTGCTGTTCAACATCGGCAATTCGGAGCTGACCGCCGGCGAGCTGCGTTCGCGCGGCTACTATCTCGGCTCCAACGTCTCCTACAATCTGAAGAAGCTGGTCGATCTCGGCTTCATCAACCACCAGCGCTCGCGCATCGACCGCCGGTCGGTTCGCGTCTCGCTGACGCCGAAGGGCAACGAGGTGGCGGACGTCGTCGCAGGTCTTTATGAGCGCCATGTCGGCTCGATCGAGCAGGTTGGCGGCATCAACACCGACGAGTTCAAGCAGATGAACCGCGCGCTGCAGCGGCTCGATCGCTTCTGGAACGACACCATCGCCTACCGGATGTAAGCCGGCGCATCGGATCTGGCCCGCGCCACAGAAGCGCGGCCGAAATGTCGACCTCTGGTCAAGGCCGGTGCCAAGAGGCATCGGCCCTTTTCTTTTCCTGATTCAGAAGCCCAGGCGCCCGGTCGGCACTATTCCGCCAGGTTTGCTTTCGCTGCAGCAGTGCCTAATGTCACGGCCCGGAGGGGGCGCATGATGGGTCTGGGAAAACGCTCGAAGATCTGCTCGGTTGCCGCAGTGCTTTTGTTGGTCCCGCAAATGGCTTTCGCCGAGGAGTGGTGGAAGGATTCTTTCGCCGCGGAAGGCAGCGCCCCATGTGACAACAATGACTCGATCGTGACGTTTACCGACAACGCAGTCGAGATGTGGGAGGTCGGCTGTAAGTTGGACAAAATTCAGAAGATCAACCGCCTGGATGTCGTCATCCTGGACATGTCGTGTACCGATGGTGAGAGCACAGACAAGAGACGGGAACTGTTGCTCAAACTGGAGGACAACAAGGTTCTGCGCTATCCCCAGCATGAGGTGTTGCAAAGATGTTCGGAATTGAGGGCGCAGCCAAGTCCGGCCCCAAATGTTGAAAATCCGCACTGAGATCGTGAGATAGGATCACGGCTTCAGCGGGCAAAATTTCTCGTGGAAATAGGCAAGCGCCTGTTCGGCCTGGCCGGGCTCGCCGAAGAACGGACCGATTGCTTCGGGCTCGCGCGTCAGGTCGCAGCTGCCCTCGGTGTCGGTCGTGCATGTCTTCACCAGCCCCTTCAGCGCGATGGTTGCCGGCGGATTGTCGAACGACAGGCCGGTCACGCCGCTAAGCCGCAGTTCGTAGCTCAGGCGGTAGTAGATGGCGCCGTCCTCCTCGAACTGCTGTTCGGCTCTGTAGGTGCAGTCGTCCAGCCGGGTCACGATGAACCTCAGCGTTTCGGTTCTGTCGCCGACCTCGTTCGGGCCAGTCCTGGTGAAGACAGCCGGCGATCGGGACACCTGCTTCAGCGGTTCGTCGGTCTGCTGCCCGTATTTGGGGATCGCGCCCTGTTCCAGGCCGTGCACGAAATAGGCAACCGCTTCCTCCGGCGTCGGGGTGCTGCCGTTCGGGCCTGCGGCCAAGGCGAAGGCCGCGACGATTGAAAGGACACCAGGCATGGTCTCGTTCCTCGCGTTGGACTAGCTTGTCAGTGTAGCATCAAGGGCTCGTGGTAACCGGTCGATATCGCGGCCGGCGACCGCGGATCGGTGCCGAAAAAGCACGGGCTTTTCATTTCGCTGCATCGCCCGACGCGAATCGCGGGCCAAGGCCACGTTGCCGCCATATTCAAATGGAACCGAGGATGCCGGTGATGTTGTGGTGAAGGCCGTGCGTTCACCCGGAACCCGTGTCGCGGCTCAAGCGTTTGTGGCCGAACCGATACGGACATGGTTGGCTAATTGTTAAGATTGCCAACTTTAGAGTGCGGGCAACATCGCCCTGAAAACCGAATGCAGCAGATCGAACGCTACAAGAATGTCTGGAATGTCCATGAGAACCAGCCGCCGCTTTTTCCTTTCCGGAGCCTCCGCGCTCGCAGCCGCGATGGTCGCCGGCGGCGCCAATGCGCAGGATGTCATCGGTGACATCCTGAAATCCTCGGCGCGCGGCAATTGGGACGACCAATTCGACGCCCGCGCCAGCGAGGGCGGCAAAGTGGCCTCGACGCTGCCGATCTTCAGCCCGCAGACCGTCGCCTTTACCGAGCAGGCGGTGGCGCAATACCAGAACATCGTCAGCCAGGGCGGCTGGGTAGAGGTCCCCGCGACCAAGAAATTGCAGCTTGGCGTCGATGATCCCGATGTCGTGCCATTGCGCAAGCGGCTGATGGTCTCTGGCGACCTGTCGCAAAGTGCCGGCATTTCGACGTCCTTCGATTCCTATGTCGACTCGGCAGTCAAGCGCTTCCAGTTGCGTCACGGCCTGCCCGCCGACGGCTCCATGGGCAAGTACACCTACTTGGCGATAAACGTTTCGGCGCAGATCCGGCTCGGCCAGCTGCAGACCAACCTGCAGCGGCTGAAGGAGAAGGCTGGCACGCTTGGCAGCCGCTACGTGCTGGTCGACATTCCGGCGGCGCAGATCGAAGCCGTCGAGAATGACCGCGTCGTACTTCGCCACACCGCGATCGTCGGCAAGATCGATCGCCAGACGCCGATCGTCAATTCCAAGATCAACGAGATCATCGTCAATCCGTACTGGAACGCGCCGGTCTCGATCGTCCGCAAGGACATCATTCCGCTGATGCGGAAGGATCCCAACTATTTGAAGGACAGCCATATCCGGCTGTTCGCTCCGGACGGCAGCGAGGTCGACCCGCTCAATGTCGACTGGTCGACCGACGACGCTGCCAAGTATCGCTTCCGCCAGGATCCCGGCGCGGGCAACGCCATGGCGTCGGTGAAGATCAATTTCCCGAGCCCGGACGGCGTCTACATGCACGACACGCCGCAGCAGAGCCTGTTCGGCAAGATGATGCGTTTCGATTCCTCGGGCTGCGTGCGCGTGCAGAATGTGCGCGATCTCGTCACCTGGATCCTGCGCGACACGCCCGGCTGGGACCGTCAGCATTTCGAGGCGGCGATCAAGACCGGCGAAAACACGCCGGTCCAGGTGACCAACCCGGTGCCGGTGCATTTCCTCTATCTCTCGGCCTGGTCGACGGGCCCGGGCGTCGTGCAGTTCCGCGACGACGTCTACGCGCTAGACGGTGCCAACGAGCTGCAGATCACGTCTTCGCTTTAACTAACTGATTTTTTTACCAGAAGAGGCCGCCGGTTAAGGCGGCCTTTTCGTTGCTCGGATTGCCTGCACCTTTTCGCGGGAGGGCGGCTGGACGGATCGGCCGACTTTGCGCATGGTCGGCGGACAAGTCTGGAACCGGACCATGGATGTCGCCGTCTTCATTCTGGTTGTGCTCGTCTTCGTCGCCGTATCCGGCGCCTTGGTGCGCCTGGTGCGGGTGCCGTTGCCGGTGCTGCAGATTGCCTTAGGTGCCGCACTCGCCTGGCCGGTGCGCGGCATCCATGTCGAGATCGATCCGGAACTGTTCCTGCTGGTGTTCATTCCGCCGCTGCTGTTCGGCGATGCCTATCGCGCGCCGAAGCGTCAATTGATCGCGCTGCGCGGACCGATACTGCACCTTGCCATCGGGCTGGTGTTCTTCACCATCGTCGGCTTCGGCTACGCCTTGCACTGGCTGGTGCCGAGCATCCCGCTGGTCGTCGCTTTCGTGCTCGCCGCGGTGCTGTCGCCGACCGATGCTGTAGCCGTGTCCTCGATCGTCGACAGGAACCTGGTTCCGGCGCGGCTGCTGCACATTCTGGAAGGCGAGTCGTTGCTCAACGACGCTTCCGGGCTGGTCATGTTCCGCTTTGCCGTCGCGGCGGCGCTGACCGGCAGCTTTTCCTTGGCCGCCGCATCGCTGAATTTTCTCTATGCCGTCGCTGCCGGCATCCTCATCGGCGTAGCGGCGTTGTTCGTCGCCGCCAAGGTGCTGCAATTGCTCAACCGCATCGGCGGCGTGCCGGCCGAGGCGCAGGTGCTGGTGATGATCCTGCTGCCGTTCATCGCCTACCTCGGCGCCGAACACATCGGAGCGTCCGGCATCCTCGGGGCGGTCACCGCCGGCCTGCTCACCGGTGGTTCCGGCGTGTTTCGGTTCCTCGGCGTCTCGGCGCGCATGCAGACGATGTCGCTATGGACGACGCTTTCCTTTGTTTTCAACGGCGCTCTCTTCATCGTGCTCGGGCTGCAGCTTCCCGACATCATCCGCCATGTGCCGCCGGAACTCATGATCCTGCATCCGGTCATCCAGCCGGTCGCGACCGTCATCGCGCTGACGCTGTGTCTGGTCGCCTTGCGCTTCCTGTGGATCTGGGTCGGCGATATCGCGGCGGGCATCGCGGCGCGTCTGGGCAAGCGCAAGGTTGAGCCGTTCGGGCTGCGTGTACGGCTCGCCGGGTCGGTGGCCGGCGTGCGCGGCGCGATCACGCTCGCCGGCATCCTGTCGCTGCCGCTCGCCATGCCGGACGGGTCGCCGTTCCCGGCGCGCGACCTGGTCATATTCCTCGCCACCGGTGTCATCATCTGCTCTCTGGTCTTCGCCAGTCTCGCCTTGCCGACGATCGCCAGGGGGCTGGTCGAGCCCGGTGGGGATGCCGGTGCCGCGGAGGAGCGCCTGGCACGTGTCGGTGCGGCCAAGGCGGCAATCGCCCGCATCGAGTTGCTCGCCGCGACCGATACCGAAGAGGGAGGCGAGGTGCCCGGCGCCCGGCTTGCCGCGGCAGACGGGATTGTCGCAGCCTATCGTCGTCGTATCGCCGCTTCCGACGAAGCCGACGAGGCGCGGGCCGAAGCGCGGGAGGCCGGCCGGCTGGAACTCGAGCTCAGGCTCGCAGGCATCGAGGCCGAGCGCGGCGCCGTGCGCGCCATGCTGCGCAGCGGCGAGATCAACGACCATGCGGCGCGGGCGCTGTTCACCGAGATCACGCTTACCGAGGCCTTGCTGAAGGGACGGCAGGCGTGAAAATAGCACGCTCGTTGCCTCGCTGGCGCAAACCGGCCAGCAAATTTCGCGCCGCAAACGTGGCGGGGCGAAAACAACTGTGTTAATGGCGCGGCGAATGCATGTCGCCCAAAAGTGTGCAGCGGTTTTGGGACATCGACATGCATAAATCAAAATTGCCCCCGAACCCAAGGATTTCAGGCCATGGCATCAGCAGCGGCAGTGTCGAACAAATTTGAATCCTTCTTCGAAACCACGCTGGAAGATGCCGACCCGGAGATTTTCGGCGCCATCCGCAACGAACTCGGTCGCCAACGCCACGAGATCGAACTGATCGCCTCTGAAAACATCGTCTCGCGCGCCGTGCTCGAGGCGCAGGGCTCGATCATGACCAACAAGTACGCCGAGGGTTATCCGGGCAAGCGCTACTATGGCGGCTGCCAGTTCGTCGACGTCGCCGAGGAACTTGCCATCGAGCGGGCGAAAAAGCTGTTCGGCTGCAACTTCGCCAACGTCCAGCCGAATTCCGGCAGCCAGATGAACCAGGCGGTGTTCCTGGCGCTCTTGCAACCCGGCGACACCTTCATGGGCCTCGACCTCAATTCGGGTGGCCACCTGACCCACGGTTCGCCGGTCAACATGAGCGGCAAATGGTTCAAGGTCGTTTCCTATGGCGTGCGCCAGGACGACCATTTGCTCGACATGGACGCCATCGAGAAGACCGCCCATGAGACCAAGCCGAAGCTGATCCTGGCCGGTGGCACCGCCTATTCGCGTGTCTGGGACTGGAAGCGTTTTCGCGAGATCGCCGACGCGGTTGGCGCCTATCTGATGGTCGACATGGCGCACATCGCCGGTCTCGTCGCCGGAGGCGTGCATCCGTCGCCGCTGCCGCATGCCCATGTGGTGACCACCACCACGCACAAGTCGCTGCGCGGCCCGCGCGGCGGCATGATCCTGTGCAACGACGAGGACATCGCCAAGAAGATGAATTCTGCGGTGTTCCCCGGCCTGCAGGGTGGCCCGCTGATGCATGTCATCGCCGCCAAGGCGGTGGCCTTCGGCGAAGCCCTGAAGCCGAGCTTCAAGGTCTATGCCGAGAGCGTCGCCGCCAACGCCAAGGCGCTCGCCTCCAGCCTCAAGGAAACCGGCCTCGATATCGTCTCCGGCGGCACCGACAACCATCTGATGCTGGTCGACCTGCGCCCTAAGAACGCCACCGGCAAGCGCGCCGAGGCAGCGCTCGGCCGCGCCAACATCACCTGCAACAAGAACGGCATTCCGTTCGACCCGGAAAAGCCTTTCGTCACCTCGGGCGTGCGCCTCGGCACCCCGGCGGGCACAACGCGCGGCTTCGGCCAGGCCGAGTTCCGCGAGATCGGCAAGCTGATCGCCGAAGTGCTGGATGGTCTCAAGGTCGCCAATTCCGACGAGGGCAATGCCGCTGTCGAAGCGGCGGTCAAGGCCAAGGTTGTGGCGCTGACCGACCGCTTCCCGCTCTATCCCTATCTCGGCTGACGAGATAGGAGGTCTCATAACCTTGCCGCGACGGACAAGCGTCGTTCGCGGCAAGGCTGCGACAGGAGCCTTGTTGATGCGAATTGTCCGTCTCGCCGACCTTGCCATCGCCGGCGTCCTGGCCGCCTTGGTTGTCTTGCCGCTCTCCGGCATCGCCTCGGCGCAAACCGCTCCTGCGCAACCGGCACCCGCCCGGGCCGCACCCGCGGCACCCGCCCCGGCGGCGCCCAAGCTTGAAACCTTCGGCAGATGGTCGACCCTGGTCGACGAAGTCGATACCGGCGAGGATATCCGCAAGACCTGTGCCGCCTCGACCGCCTTTGTCGGCGCCGGCGGCGAAAGCGGCACTCTGACGCTTATCATCACGAACGGCGATGCGCTGCCGCCGGCTGCCTATCCGTCCCTGACCATTGCGGTCGACAACACGGCGCTGCCAACGGGCAAGTCGGTCGCGGCAACCTTCGGCGATGACAAGGGCCACGTCGCCGCCAAGCTCCATTCCGACGCCGTGGGCGGCCGGCTCAGCTGGACCGTGGACAATCAGGCCAAGACCAGCCTGGCGCTCTTGCGCGTCATGCGCCGTGCATCGGTGCTTGATGTCTCCTTTGGCGACGCGCCGGTTGGAAGCATATCGATGGACGGCTTCACCAAGGCCTATCGCAGCCTCGGCGCATCGTGCGGGTTTGCAACCGCCGACGTTGCTCCCTGACGGCATCGCTGTCCGGCTGCTTGGCGGCGCTGGCAATCTTGCTTGCAGCTCGCTATCTCTCAGGCGAGCGGCTCTGAGGGGCGAGGGGCTGCTTTGCCATCGTTGCAAAAACCTCTAAGCCTTTCGCTTCACCAGATTCGCCAACCAAAGGCTTCTCCATGCGCTGTCCCTATTGCCAGTCAGAAGATACGCAGGTGAAGGATTCGCGCCCCGCCGAGGATGGTGCCGCGATCCGCAGGCGGCGCGTTTGCCCCGATTGCGGCGGCCGCTTCACGACCTTCGAGCGTGTGCAACTGCGCGACCTCGTCGTGGTCAAGAAATCCGGTCGCAAAGTGCCGTTCGACCGCGACAAGCTGCTGCGCTCGGTGGAGATCGCCGTTCGCAAGCGCAATGTCGATCCCGAACGCATCGACCGCGCGGTGACCGGCATCGTGCGCCAGCTCGAAAGCTCCGGCGAGACCGAAGTGGCCTCCGGCGAGGTCGGCCGGCTGGTCATGGACGCGCTGAAGTCGCTCGACGATGTCGCCTATGTCCGCTTCGCCTCGGTCTACCGCAATTTTCGCGAGGCCAAGGATTTCCACGAATTGCTCGGCGAGCTCAAGGGGGACGAAATCAAGGGCGAAGAGGACGCCGGCTGAGCATGACCGCAAGCGACAGACAGGCCGGCCTTGATCGCCGTTTCATGGCAGCGGCGCTCCGCCTTTCGCGAAAGCATGCCGGGCGCACCGCGACCAACCCTTCCGTGGGCACGCTGATCGTGCGCGACGACGGCGATGGCCCGATGATCGTCGGCACCGGCGTCACCGCTGTCGGTGGCCGCCCGCATGCCGAGACTGAGGCGCTGGCCGAGGCCGGCGCGCTGGCGCGAGGCGCCACCGCCTATGTCACGCTGGAACCTTGCGCCCACCACGGCCGCACGCCGCCTTGCGCCAATGCGCTGGTCAGCGCCGGTGTCGCGCGCGTCGTCGGCGCCGCCAGCGATCCCGATCCGCGCGTGTCCGGCAAGGGCTATGCGATCCTGCGCGCCGCCGGGGTCGAGGTGGTCGAGAAGGTGTTGGCGGTGGAAGCAGCCGAACAGATGGCCGGCTATTTGATCAGGTCGTTGAGAAAACGCCCCGAAGTGATTCTCAAGCTTGCGCTTTCCAACGATGGCAAGATCGGCAGGCAAGGCGGCGGGCAAGTGTCAATCACCGGTGATGTCGCCCGTCGCGAAGTGTATCTGATGCGGGCCGAGGCCGACGGCATATTGGTCGGCATCGGCACCGCCCTTGAGGATGACCCGGCATTGACGGTACGCTTGCCGGGACTGGAGAACCGGTCGCCGGCACGCATTGTGCTCGACCGGCAGATCAGGTTGCCGGAGGCCTCGAAGCTGGTTTCTGGGGTGGACCGGGTGCCGCTCTATGTCGCCGCTTGCCTGGAGGCCGATCCGCAGCGGCGGACCATGCTGGAACGCGCCGGGGTGCGCTTCATCGGCACCGAAACGCATGAGGGAGGCGTCGCACTGCCGGAACTGCTCGAGGATCTGGCCGCGCTCGGCATGGCCAGTGTTCTGGTCGAGGGTGGCGCCAAGGTTGCCAGCGCTTTCCTGGCCGAGGGGCTGGTCGATCGCATTGTGCTGTTCCAGGGGTCGGAAGCAATCGGCGCTGATGGCATTGCATCGCCCATTGATGCCGACCATATCCCGGCAGGATTTCGAAAGCTCCGCGACATGCGTTTCGGTGAAGACAGCTACGCCGAGTGGATCAGAGACATTTAGACCATGATCCTGAAAAGTGGGGCCCGGTTTTCGGACAGGATCATGGTCAAACGGAAGGATCACCGATGTTTACTGGAATTGTCACCGATGTCGGCACCGTCGCGACCGTCAAGCCGCTGAGGGAAGGGGTGGGGCTACGCATCGACACCGCCTACGATCCCGAAACCATCGCCATCGGCGCCTCGATCTCCTGCGGTGGTGTCTGCCTGACGGTCACCGCCTTGCCCGACAGCGGCACGAACGCCCGCTGGTTTGAGGTCGAGGCCTGGGAAGAGGCGCTCAGGCTGACGACGGCGACGAATTGGAAATCGGGCACGCGGATCAATCTGGAGCGAGCGCTGAAGATCGGCGACGAACTTGGTGGTCACATCGTTTCGGGCCATGTCGACGGCATGGCCGAGATCATCGAGCGTAGGGATGAAGGGGACGCGGTGCGTTTTACCCTCGAAGCGCCGCGCGATCTGGCGAAGTTCATTGCACCGAAAGGCTCCGTCGCGCTCGACGGCACCTCGCTCACCGTCAACAAGGTGGAAGGCACGCGCTTCGACGTGCTCTTGATCCACCACTCGCTGACCGTGACCACCTGGGGCGAGCGCAGGGTTGGCGACCGCGTCAATCTCGAGATCGACACCATGGCCCGCTACGCGGCGCGGCTGGTGGAGGCCGCGAAAGAGGGGCTTTGACGCGCAAAATTCCTTCATCCTCGACTTAATCAGTTTCAATCACTATGATTAATGCCGATTAGGAGGTTGTGATGGACACCAAAGTGATCACGGCGCATGTGCCTCTTTTGCTGGCGGAAAAGGTAGACCAATTGGCGGCCCGCCTTGAGCGGCCGCGAGGCTGGATCGTCAAGCAGGCCCTTGCCGCTTGGGTTGACCAAGAGGAAGAGCGCCGGCAACTGACGCTCGAAGCACTTGCTGATGTCGATGCTGGCCGCGTTATCGACCATCAGGCAGTGCAGGCATGGGCGGACAGCCTGGACAAGGAAAACCCACTGCCGTCACCACGCTGATGGAGCTGAAGTGGACCAGCAAGGCCTTGTCCGATCTGGTGCGCCTTCACGATTTTCTCGCACCGGTAAATAACCGGGCAGCGGCACGTACGGTACAATCTCTGACTGCTGCGCCCGCCCGACTGATCGAACATCCGCGGATCGGCGAGAGACTGGAAGAGTTCGAGTCACGTGAAGTCCGCCGTCTTTTGGTGGGCAATCATGAAATGCGCTACGAGATCCAGAAATCGACTATCTACGTGCTGCGTCTTTGGCACACGCGAGAGGATCGGTAGGGCATTGAGCCGCAGTTCGGAAATTGGACCTGTCCTTCGGACAAAGCTTGCGAACTCGTCGGCTTCGGCCTAAGTCACCGGCTCCGCCGGAGACGTGACGCAAAATGCCAGGGAACAAGAAACTCAAGCTGCTGATCATCGAAGCTCGCTTCTATGATGATCTGGCGGACGCGCTGCTCGAAGGCGCCAAGGGTGCGCTCGACGAAGCCGGCGCCAAATACGATGTCGTCACCGTGCCGGGCGCGCTGGAAATTCCGGCCGTGATCTCCTTCGCGCTCGATGCCGCCGAGGGTGAGGGCACCGATTATGACGGCTTTGTCGCGCTTGGCACCGTCATCCGTGGCGAGACGCATCATTTCGATATCGTCGCCAATGAATCCGCACGCGCCCTGATGGATATGTCCGTGCAGGAATCGATCTGCATCGGCAACGGCATCCTGACCACCGAAAACGACGAACAGGCCTGGACTCGCGCCAGGCGCACGGAGGGCGACAAGGGTGGCTTTGCCGCCCGTGCCGCGCTGTCCATGATCGCCGTGAAGAAACGGCTCGGAGCCTGATCGGCGTGACGCAATCCGGAGACAACGACCGACCACCGGTGCGCCAGGCCAACAAGCGCGGCGCTGCCCGGTTGGCCGCCGTGCAGGCGCTCTATCAGATGGATGTCGCCGGCAGCGGCGTCTTCGAGATCACCGCCGAATACGAAGCGTTTCGTCTCGGCAAGGAAGTCGACGGCGCGCTTTATCGCGAGGCCGACGCACAATGGTTTCGCGCCATCCTCGCCGGTGTCGTCGAGAATCAGAAGACGGTCGATCCGATCATCCGCCAGGCCCTGACCGAGGACTGGCCGCTGTCGAGGCTCGACTCGACGTTGCGAGCCATTCTGCGTGCCGGCGTCTACGAGCTGATGAAGCGCGAGGATGTCCCCGTCGCCGTCATCGTCTCCGAATATGTCGACATCGCCAAGGCCTTCTACGAGGAAGACGAGCCGAAGCTGGTCAATGCTGTGCTTGACCGTGTGTCTCGCCGGGTGCGTGGCGAGGGGCGCGGCAAGGACGCATCATGACGGCAATCGCCATCGAGGCAGGCAAGGATGCGCGGCGTACCGCTTTGATCCTCGCCGCCTCGCAGGCGATCATTGGTTCTGCGGCTCCCATCGCCATATCCATGGGGGGGCTGGCCGGGCAGTATCTGCTTGGTCCCGACAAGTCGCTGGCAACGGCGCCGATCACCGGCTTCAACATCGGCGTGGCGCTCGGCGCGTTGCCGGCTGCGGCCATCATCCGCAGCATGGGCCAGCGCGGCGGCTTCATGACCGGCACGATCGTCACTGCGCTTGGCGGGCTGGTCGCGACAGCAGCGCTTTTCCACGGCAGTTTCTGGCTGTTCGCCTTCGGCCTGCTGGTGATCGGCGTCGGCGGCGCCTTCGTCCAGCAGTTCCGTTTTGCCGCCGCCGACAATGCGCCGCCGCAGTTCAAGGCGCGCGCCATCTCCTTCGTGCTGGCCGGCGGCATCGTCACCGCCGTCCTCGGGCCGCAGATCGTCATCTTCACCCGTGAATCTTTCGCGCCGGTGATGTTTGCCGGTTCGTTCGCCGCCATCCTGCCGCTGGCGGCGGTCGGCGCCATCATCCTGTCGTTCCTGCGCTTGCCGGCGAAGGTATCGGGCAAGGTGGAGACCGTCGACAGCGACGCCAGACCATTGGTCGAAATCGTCACCCATCCGCGCTTCGTCGCGGCGCTGTTCTGCGCCGTCGGCAGCTATGCGCTGATGAGCTTTGTCATGACCGGCGCGCCGCTGGCGATGGTTGGCTGCGGCCTGTCGGAGGACGATGCGACGCTCGGCATTTCCTGGCACGTCATGGCGATGTTCGCGCCGAGCTTCTTCACCGGCTCGCTGATCCATCGCTTCGGCGCCGAACGCATCGTCGCTGCCGGCCTGATCCTGCTCATCGGCTGCGCCATCGTCGCGCTGTCGGGCCTGGCGCTGTGGCAATTCTGGACGTCGCTGATCCTGCTCGGCCTTGGCTGGAATTTCAGCTTCATCGGCGCCACGGCGATGGTGGCGGCCAGCTACCGGCCGTCGGAGAAGGGCAAGGTCCAGGGCTTCCACGACTTCGTCCTGTTCGGCTCTGTCGCTTGCGCGTCCCTGATGTCGGGCATGGTTTACAACGCCTGGGGCTGGACCATGCTGAACTGGATGGTCTTCCCGGTCACCGTTCTGTGCTTCGCCGCCCTCGGCGCGCTCAAGCTGAAGGGTCTGCGCAAAGCCGACGCCTGACCCGGTCGCCGCATGCCTGACACGCCCTGTCAGTATGGTGCGGGTCGAATCTGCCGCGCCCGAACAAAATTATTGCGCCTGTGCCAGATGTTATGAAACCGTGTGCCCCGACTGGCCGTTGAAGCCATGCTCACATGCGGCCGCCGCATTCCGGTTCACAGCAAGGGATTTCACAATGTTTTCAGTCAAGGTTTTGGCCAGCGCGGCATTGGCGCTCGGCATCACGGCGGCTTCCGCCAGTGCCCAGGTCGTTGTCTCCTCGAAGATAGACACCGAGGGCGGTGTGCTCGGCAACATCATCCAGCTCGTTCTCAACGCCAACAACATCAAGACCACTGACCGTATCCAACTCGGCGGCACACCGGTTGTCCGCAAGGCGATCACCGCTGGCGAGATCGACATCTATCCCGAATACACCGGCAACGCCGCCTTCTTCTTCGAGAAGGCCGACGACCCGGTCTGGAAGGATGCCGCCAAGGCCTACGAGACGGCCAAGAAGCTCGACTACGACGCCAACAAGATCGTCTGGCTGTCGCCGTCGCCGGCCAACAACACCTGGGCGATCGCGCTGCGCAAGGAGGTCGCCGAGACCAACAAGCTCGCCACGCTCACCGACTTCGGCAAGTATGTCACGGGCGGCGGCCAGGTGGTGCTGGCGGCATCCGCCGAGTTCGTCAATTCGGCGGCCGCACTGCCGGCCTTCCAGACCACGTATGGTTTCACGCTGAAGCCGGACCAGCTGATCACACTCTCCGGTGGCGACACGGCGGCAACCATCGCAGCCGCCGCCAATCAGACCAGCGGGGCGAATGCCGCCATGGTCTACGGCACCGATGGCGGCATCGCACCGTCCGGCTTGGTCGTGCTCGAGGACGACAAGGGCGTGCAGCCGGTCTACCAGCCGGCGCCGATCATCCGCGAAAAGGTGCTAAAGGAACATCCCGAGATCGAGACGCTGCTGAAGCCGGTCTTCGCCAAGCTCGACCTCGTCACGCTGCAAGAGCTGAACGGTCGCGTGCAGGTCGGCGGTGAGCCGGTCAAGGGCGTGGCCGAGGACTTTTTGAAAAAGAACGGCTTCCTGAAGTAGGACGATTCCGGCGCGCCGCATCCGTGGTGCGCCGGATCGACTGACGGGGGAGGGCGTGCAGATCCGGTTCGACAAGCTTGGCGTGGTCATCGCCGCGATAGTAGCTTACGCGGCTTTCGCTGCGCCCTTTGCCACGTTCCGCGCCAACCGCATCGTTCCCGGCCAGGCGCGCTCGATTCTCGAGGCGCTGCCGACGGCGACTGGGGCGCTGCTGCTCGCCATCATTGTTGCCGCCGCACTTGTCGCGCTGTTCAGGACACCGCTTGTCCTGCGCCTTGCCGCCAGCGTGGTGGTGCTTGCCGCGCTGGCGCTGCTGATTGGCGTCGCCGGCACATTTCTCACGCCGGCCGGCAACACCCTTGCGAGAGTGTCGCCTGCCTCCGGTTTCTGGATCCTGGTCTTCGCCTTCACGCTTCTGCTGGCCGATGTGCTGACACGGTTGAACCTGTCGCCCTTGGCACGGATCGGCGTGCTTGTCGTTGCGGCTTTGGCGATCGGCCTGCTGTTGATTTCGGGAAGCTGGGATAACCTGTCGATCCTCAAGGAATACGCCAACCGCGCCGACAGCTTTTGGGCCGAAGGCTCCAAGCATGTGACGCTGGCGCTCGGTTCGCTGGCTGCGGCTGTGATCATCGGCCTGCCGCTCGGCATCCTCTGCCATCGCTTCGAAAGGCTGCGCGCCGGCGTCCTCAACGTGCTCAACATCATCCAGACCATTCCCTCGATCGCGCTGTTCGGGCTGCTGATCGCGCCGCTCGGCTGGGTCGCCACGCATGTGCCGGGGGCAGCCGCGCTCGGCATTCGCGGCATCGGCACAGCACCGGCTTTCGTCGCTCTGTTCCTCTATTCGTTGCTACCGGTGGTGGCCAACACGGTGGTCGGGCTCGCCGGCGTACCGCGCGCCGCCGACGACGCGGCGCGCGGCATGGGCATGACCGACCGGCAGCGCCTGTTCGGCGTCGAGTTTCCGCTGGCATTTCCGGTGATCCTCACCGGCATCCGAATCGTTCTGGTGCAGAACATCGGCCTCGCCACCATCGCCGCGCTCATCGGTGGCGGTGGTTTCGGCGTGTTCGTTTTCCAGGGGGTTGGCCAGACGGCGATGGATCTGGTGCTGCTCGGCGCCGTGCCGACGGTCGCGCTCGCCTTCGCCGCCGCCATCATCCTCGACGCAGTGATCGAAATGACCGCCACCAAGCGCAGGGTTGAAACGGCATGATCGAGATCGAAGGCATTACCAAGCGCTACGATGCGACAACGGTCGTCGATGACGTCTCGATGGTCATCGAGCCGCGCACGGTTTGCGTCATTGTCGGCACGTCGGGTTCCGGCAAGACGACGCTGCTGCGCATGATCAACCGGCTGGTCGAGCCGACGGCTGGGGTCATCAAGCTCGACGGCGCGGACAATCGCTCGCTGCCCGGTTACGAACTGCGCCGCAGCATCGGCTACGCCATCCAGGGCCACGGCCTGTTTCCGCATCGCACGGTGGCGCAGAATATCGCCACAGTGCCGGTGCTGCTCGGCTGGGACAAGGCCCGCATCAAGGCCCGCGTCGACGAGTTGATGACGCTCTACCAACTCGATCCCGAAGCCTTCGGGCCACGCTACCCGCACGAACTGTCCGGCGGCCAGCAGCAGCGCGTCGGCGTTGCCCGCGCGCTCGCCGCCGAGCCCAACGTGCTGTTGATGGACGAACCGTTCGGCGCGCTCGATCCGATCATCCGCAACAAGGCGCAGGAAGATCTGCTGTCGATCCAGAAGCGCTTCGGCACCACCATCATTCTCGTCACCCACGACATGGAAGAGGCCGTGCACATGGGCGACAAGATCGCCGTTATGGATGCCGGCAAGCTTGTGCAGTACGCTAAACCCGCGGAGATCCTGGCAAATCCGGCCAGTGCCTTCGTCGAGACATTGGTCGGCGCCAGCGAAAGACCGTTCCGATTGCTTTCGCTCGGCCGCGTGCGCGACGCCGTGGAGAAGGGCTCCGCCGAAGGCGAGGCGATCCCGGGCGACGCCAGCCAGCGCGATGCGCTGGCCGAATTGTTGTGGTCGGGCCGGCCGGCGCTGCCGGTCAAGGGCGCCGACGGTAAGCCGCTTGGCCGCGTCACCATGGACGGTCTGGTGAAGCGCGCCGCGAGGCCGACATGAAGGCCCGGCTTCCCTCGCTGCTCAGGCTGGCTTTGGTGGTGCTGCTCGTTGCCTTCGTCACCAATCCCGGCTGGTTCGAGCCGCTGCTGAAGCCGCTGACCGAGAACAATGCGCCGGTGATCTACAATCAGGGCAGCTTGCTGACGCTGACCTTGCTGCATTTACGCATCGTTCTGATCGCCACTGTGGCTGCAACCATCGTCGCTGTCGCGCTGGCCATCCTGGTCACGAGGCCCGCCGGCGCCGAGTTCCTGCCGCTGTCGCGCAGCCTGGTCAACATCGGCCAGACCTTTCCGCCGGTGGCGGTGCTGGCGCTCGCCGTGCCGGCGGTCGGCTTCGGCGAAAAACCGACGCTGATCGCGTTGTTTCTCTACGGCCTGCTGCCGATCTTCGAGAATGCGCTGACCGGCCTGACGACATTGCCGGCCAATGTCATGGAGGCGGCGCGCGGCGCCGGCATGACCGGTTGGCAAAGGCTCACCAAGGTCGAACTGCCGCTCAGCGCCCCGATCATCCTTGGCGGCATCAGGCTGTCGGTGGTGATCGGCCTTGCCACCGCCACCATCGGCTCGACCGTTGCCGCCAAGACGCTGGGCGAGGTCATCATCGCCGGCCTGTTGTCCAACAACCTTGCCTTCGTCCTGCAGGGCGGCCTGATCGTGGCAGCCCTTGCCGTGCTGATCTATGACGGTCTTTCGGCGGTCGAACGCTACACGGCGCGCCGCATGGGCCGCGAAGTCGAGTAGCCGAGTGCCGCGTCGAGATCGATTTCAATCGATCTAATAGGACAATGCCGATGGCAACGGTCTCGTGGCCCTATGCCTTTTGGGCGAAAGCCGGGCAAAAACCGAACAATATCTTGACGTTCGCAGCCCTGTTTCGCATACACCGCTGCGAAGAGGCGGATTCCGTGCACGGGTCCGGTCTTTGTCTCAACGGCCCAGGGAGGGGTTCTTTTGGGCCATCAATCGAGGAAAATCCGGCAATGACAATTATTTCCGCCGTCATCGCCTGCGGTCTGCTTTCTGTCCTCTACGCCATCTGGGCGACACGTTCGGTCCTCGCGGCCGATCAGGGCAATGCACGCATGCAGGAAATCTCCGCGGCCATCCGCGAGGGCGCGCAGGCCTATCTGGCGCGCCAGTACACCACGATCGCCCTCGTCGGCGTCGTCGTGCTCATACTCGCCTGGTGGCTGCTTTCCATCACCGCCGCGGTTGGCTTCCTGATCGGCGCCGTCCTGTCGGGCGCCGCCGGCTTCATCGGCATGCACGTTTCGGTGCGAGCCAATGTGCGCACCGCGCAGGCGGCCTCCAACAGCCTCGCCGCCGGTCTCGACATCGCATTCAAGTCGGGCGCCATCACCGGCATGCTGGTCGCTGGCCTGGCGCTGCTCGGCGTGTCGATCTACTACCTCATACTCACCCACTTCATGGGCCTTCAGCCCAATGACCGCATCGTCATCGACTCGCTGGTTTCGCTGGGCTTCGGCGCTTCGCTGATCTCGATCTTCGCCCGTCTCGGCGGCGGTATCTTCACCAAGGGCGCCGACGTCGGCGGCGATCTGGTCGGCAAGGTCGAAGCCGGTATTCCCGAAGACGATCCGCGCAACCCGGCCACCATCGCCGACAATGTCGGCGACAATGTCGGCGACTGCGCCGGTATGGCCGCCGACCTGTTCGAAACCTATGCGGTGACCGTCGTCGCCACCATGGTCCTCGGCGCCATCTTCTTCGGCGGCACCGCCGTTCTGGGGGCGGCGATGCTCTATCCGCTCGCTATCTGCGGCGCCTGCATCCTGACCTCGATCGTCGGCACTTTCTTCGTCAAGCTCGGTTCCAACGGCTCGATCATGGGCGCACTCTACAAGGGCTTGATCGTCACCGGCCTGTTGTCCATCGTCGGCCTCGGCGTCGCTACCTCGGTTACCCTGGGCTGGGGCGAGATCGGCGTGGTTGCCGGCATGGCCATCACCGGCAAGAACCTGTTCATCTGCGGCCTGGTCGGCCTCGTGGTGACCGGTCTGATCGTGGTGATCACCGAATACTATACCGGCACCAACAAGCGCCCGGTCAACTCCATCGCCCAGGCGTCGGTGACCGGTCACGGCACCAACGTCATCCAGGGCCTTGCAGTCTCGCTGGAATCGACGGCGCTGCCGGCGATCGTCATCGTCGCTGGCATCATCTCGACCTATCAGCTCGCCGGCCTCTACGGCACGGCAATCGCGGTCACGACAATGCTCGGCCTCGCCGGCATGATCGTTGCGCTCGACGCCTTCGGCCCGGTCACCGACAATGCCGGCGGCATTGCCGAAATGGCCGGTCTGCCCAAGGAAGTGCGCCACTCCACCGACGCTCTCGACGCGGTCGGCAACACCACCAAGGCGGTGACCAAGGGCTACGCCATCGGTTCGGCCGGTCTCGGCGCGCTGGTGCTGTTTGCCGCCTACTCGAACGACCTGAAGTTCTTTGCCGCCAATGGCGACAAATATCCGTACTTCCAGGGCATGGGCGAGATCTCCTTCGATCTCTCCAACCCCTACGTCGTTGCCGGCCTGATCTTCGGCGGCCTGATCCCGTATCTGTTCGGCGGCATCGCCATGACGGCCGTCGGCCGTGCGGCCGGCGCCATCGTCGAGGAGGTGCGCAAGCAGTTCCGCGAGGATCCGGGCATCATGGCCGGTACCTCGAAGCCGAACTACGCCCGCGCGGTCGATCTGCTGACGAAGGCGGCGATCCGCGAGATGATCATCCCGTCGCTGTTGCCGGTGCTGGCGCCGCTGGTCGTCTATTTCGGCGTGCTGCTGATCTCGGGCTCGAAGGCGTCCGCCTTTGCCGCCCTCGGCGCTTCACTTCTCGGCGTCATCGTCAACGGCCTCTTCGTCGCCATCTCGATGACCTCAGGCGGCGGCGCCTGGGACAACGCCAAGAAGTCCTTCGAAGACGGCTTTGTCGACAAGGACGGCGTCAAGCACCTCAAGGGTTCCGAAGCGCACAAGGCTTCGGTGACCGGTGACACGGTCGGCGATCCCTACAAGGACACCGCCGGTCCGGCCGTCAACCCGGCGATCAAGATCACCAACATCGTCGCGTTGCTGCTGCTGGCCGTGCTCGCGCACGGCTGAGCCATTGGCCCCAAGACAAAACCCGCGGGGAGCGATCCCCGCGGGTTTTTTGTTGCGCCGATGGCCGGCCGCCCTTCAGTTCGTCCCTTTGGCGAGGCCTCGCTGCGAGCCTTGCCCACTGATCTCCCATAACAAAAACCCGCAGGATCGCTCCCGCGGGTTTTTGGTCGCCTGAGATGGTGCTGCTCTCCTCGAGGGAAGGCAGGTCCGAGATCAGGGAGTGCCGCCGCCCGGGATGCCGGGGGCCAGCTTGCTGGCGCCGTTGATGATCTGGCTGAGGAAGTTCTGGTCCTTGCCGCCGGTCGGCGTGGTGCGCGAGATGAAGTCGAACACCTTGCCGTCCTTCAAGCCGTAATTGGCGATCTGGGTGACGCGACTGTCGGGGCCGAAATAGACCGCCAGCACATGCTGGTCAATGAGGTGCGGCTTGTCGAAGGCGACATAGCGCTTGCGCGTCTGCGAAATGTAATAGAAGGCCTCGTTGTCGAAGGTTGCCGTCGTCGATGGCGTGCCGAGCGCCAGAAGCACCTGCTCGCGGCTCGAGCCGACCGGCACCAGATCGATCGCCTGCTGGTCGATGACGTAGCCTTGGGTGAGGGTTTCACTCGGGCTGAGGTCACCGATCATCTTGGAGGTGTGGCAGGCGGACAGAGCCGAAACAATCACCAGCAGCGAGATCGCACCGGCGGGCCGGGACGAGAAGGTCGACTTGAAATTCAGCGCGCGCAACAACAACTCCATTAGCTGGCCGCAACTTGCGCTGGGCCGCAAAACCGGTAAACCAGCTTGCAGGCCGATGCAACAAGGCCACTTCAACAAACGGTCCCCGGGAGACCATCCCCAATGTTCCAGCGCTTTTTTGGCCGCGAACGCCATGCCAACCGCGCTATCACCGAGGCGCTCTACGCACAAATCGTGGCGGCGGCGCGGCAGACTGTGTTTTATTCCCATTGGAATGTGCCCGATACGCCGCTTGGCCGCTTCGAGATGGTGTCGCTGCACATGTTCCTGTTCCAGCACCGGCTGCACGGCGAGGAAGGCGTGGCGCAAGAGGTTGCGCAGGTGCTGATCGACGAGTTCTTCCTCGATGTCGATCATTCGCTGAGGGAATTGGGTATTGGCGATGTCGGCGTGCCCAAACGCATGAAAAAGCTGGCAAAAATGTTCTATGGCCGAACCGCCGCTTATGACGATGCCCTGGAAAGAAACGACCACGACGGGCTCACCGCGGCCCTTGCCCGCAATGTCCGGCCCGACACCGGCGCCTGGCCGGAAGCGTCGCTGCTGGCCAACTATGTCACCGACGCCCGCGATCAGCTGGCCGCCCAGCCGTCCGAATCGATAGTCTCCGGCACGGTGGCGTTTCCGGTCGCTAACGGAGGTTGATCGATGAAACACATTGACCCGCAAAGCCCGGTATCGTTCCGCGCGAACATCGCCCGTCTGCCGCAGAAGGGGTTGCCGGTGGTGATCGAGGCTGACGCCGCGCAGCGCGCGGCGCTGGCCGAGGAGCACGGGCTGCTTTCGGTCGAAGCTTATCGCGCCGAGCTTCTGGTGACGTCATGGAAGCGCAATGGCGTGAAGGTCAGCGGTCGCGTCGAAGCCGACATCACCCAGGCCTGCATCGTCACACTCGATCCTGTCGAAGCGCATATCGACGAGCCGGTCGAAGCGCTGTTGCTGCCCGAGGACTCCAAGCTCGGACGGCAGGGTTTCGATGACGGCGGCGAGATCCTGCTCGACGCGGACGGACCGGACGCTCCCGAAACATTTTCCGGCGACACGATCGATGTCGGGGCGCTCGCCGAACAGTTCTTCGGACTGGCGATCGACCCATATCCGCGCAAGCAGGGCGCGTCTCTGGATGCCGGCGGCGAGAGCGAACCGGCGGAGAATGAATTTCAGCAAAAACTGCGATCCTTGCTGGGAAAATCCTGAAAACCATGCCCGCGACGGAAAAGTCGGTTGTGCGGCAGCCCAAAACCGCTATTTTCGCCGAACCTTCGCGACCACTAAAGCGACCTGCCGCCTAACCGTGAGATGAATACCGCGTGATCAGGATTTCCATCGATGCCATGGGCGGCGATCACGGACCAGCCGTGGTCATTCCGGCGCTCATGACGGTCGCGACCCGCCGTCCCGACATCCGCTTCGTCATCTTCGGACGTGAAGAGGTGGTGCGCCCTGAACTGGCCAAATTCCCGAAGCTGGCCGAGATCAGTGAATTCTTCCACTGCGAGATCGCGGTCAGGATGGACGACAAGCCTAGCCAGGCGCTGCGCCACGGCCGCTGGAAGTCGTCGATGTGGAAGGCCGTCGAAGCGGTCAAGGCAGCGTCGGCGGACGCCTGTGTCTCCGCCGGCAATACCGGTGCGCTGATGGCGATGTCGAAATTCTGCCTGCGCACCATGGCCACCATCGAACGGCCGGCGATTGCAGCGCTTTGGCCGACGACGCGTGGCGAAAGCGTGGTGCTCGACGTCGGCGCCACCATCGGTGCCGACGCCCATCAACTTATTGATTTCGCCATTCTCGGCACCGGTATGGCGCGCTCTGTCTTCGGCATCACGCGACCGACGGTTGGCCTGCTCAATGTCGGGGTCGAGGAGATCAAGGGCCAGGAAGAAGTCAAGGAAGCGGGGCGCATGCTGCGCGAGGCCAACATGGCCTCGATGAATTATCATGGCTTTGTCGAAGGCGACGATATCGGCAAGGGTACGGTCGACGTTGTGGTGACGGAGGGCTTCGCCGGCAATATCGCCCTGAAGACGGCGGAAGGAACGGCGCGCCAGATAGCGGGCTATCTGCGCGCCGCGATGAGCCGCACCCTGATGGCCAGGATCGGCTACGTCTTCGCCAAGGGCGCCTTCAACCGCTTGCGTGAAAAGATGGATGTCGGGCGCTCGAATGGTGGCGTGTTCCTGGGATTGAACGGGATCGTTGTGAAGAGCCACGGCGGAGCCGATTCGGATGGTTTCGCCGCGGCGATCGAATTGGCCTACGATATGGTTCGCAACAATCTGCTCGACCGCATCGAGGCGGATCTGGACCTGTTTCATGCGCGCAATCCGCATACTCAGACATCTAGGAAATCCGACGTCGTTATCGACGCAAAGGAATAGGAAAGAACTTTGATCAGATCAGTCGTGCGCGGCACGGGCGCCGCGCTGCCCCGCCGAATTATGAAGAATGCCGATTTCGAAGGCATGGTGGAAACCTCCGACGAATGGATCGCCCAGCGCACCGGCATCCGCCAGCGCCATATCGCTGGTGATGACGAGACGACGGCTTCGCTGGGTGAAGCGGCGGCGCGTGCCGCACTTGCCGATGCCGGGCTGACGCCCGCCGACATCGACGTGATCGTGCTGGCCACCTCGACGCCCAACAACACTTTTCCGGCGACCGCCGTTGAGATCCAGAACCGGCTCGGCATGCATCACGGTTTTGCTTTCGACATGCAGGCGGTCTGCTCCGGCTTCGTCTATGCGGTGACAACCGCCGATCTCTACATCCGTGGCGGCCTGGCCAGGCGCGTCCTGGTGATCGGCTCGGAAACGTTCTCGCGCATCCTCGACTGGAGCGACCGCTCGACCTGCGTGCTGTTCGGCGACGGCGCCGGTGCCATGATCCTGGAGGCCGGCGAGGGGACTGGCGTGATCGCCGATCGTGGCGTCCTGGCGGCCAGCCTGCGTTCCGACGGTATCCACAAGGAGAAGCTCTTTGTCGACGGCGGGCCGTCGACCACGGGCACGGTCGGCCATCTCAGGATGGAGGGCCGTGAAGTCTTCAAGCATGCGGTCGGGATGATCACCGACGTCATCGAGGCGACGTTCTCGCAAGCCGGCATATCGGCCGATGACCTCGACTGGTTCGTGCCGCACCAGGCCAATAAACGAATTATTGACGCTTCCGCCAAGAAGCTCGGGATAGCCGAGCAAAAGGTGGTGGTGACGGTGGATTTGCACGGTAACACCTCGGCTGCTTCCGTGCCGCTGGCGCTGTCGGTGGCCGTCGCCGACGGGCGCATCAAGAAGGGCGATCTCGTGCTTCTGGAGGCCATGGGCGGCGGCTTCACCTGGGGTGCTGTTCTGGTTCGCTGGTAAGTGCCGAACGGTCCGGTTTCGGTCCTTGACCTTGCCGGATCAATTACTTAGGCTCTACCGTTGTTGTGCCGAATTTAATGTTTTGAGCTGATGGGACGGTCGCATGGGGGGAAAGACACTTACGCGCGCCGACCTTGCCGAGGCTGTTTACCGGAAGGTCGGCTTATCGCGCACTGAATCGGCCGAACTTGTCGAAGCGGTGCTGGACGAGATCTGCGAAGCGATCGTCCGTGGCGAGACGGTGAAGCTGTCGTCCTTCGCGACATTCCACGTCCGTTCCAAGAACGAGCGCATTGGCCGCAATCCCAAGACTGGCGAAGAGGTGCCGATCCTGCCGCGTCGGGTGATGACCTTCAAGTCGTCGAACGTGCTGAAGAGCCGCATCTTGCGGTCGCATCAAAGCGGCAAGGCCAAGGGCGGCAAGTAGCCTCGCTCATCTCAGCGGTTGAAAACGGCGCCCCGCCATGACGCCGGGCTTGAATATTGTTTCACAAACCGCTGAAATAAAGCCCGATTCGGCAGGTAAGCCGGATCATCGTCCAGCGTGAGGATTCGCCCATGGACAAGAGCCCCGACGCCTTTCGTACCATCAGCGAGGTCGCCGAAGATCTCGACCTGCCGCAGCATGTGCTGCGCTTCTGGGAAACGCGTTTCAACCAGATCAAGCCGATGAAGCGCGGTGGCGGCCGCCGTTACTACCGGCCGCAGGATGTCGAACTGATCAAGGGCATCCGCCATATGCTCTACGACCAGGGCTACACCATCAAGGGCGTGCAGAAGCTGCTGCGCGAGAACGGCAATCATTTCCTGGTCGCCATCGGCAATGGCGACATGGCCGCCGTCGAGGCGATCTCGCAACGACGGCAGGCGGATCAAGTGCCGCTGACGCCTGCGGCCCAGCCGCGCGGCATGGATGACGAACTGGTTGGCCAGCCGCGCGTCAAGCCGAGCCGCCGCTTTTTCGGCCTGGGCAAGGGCGATGAGGACGGTCCGGTTCAGCCGGACGCATCGAAACTCTCGCGCGACAATCGCGCCTTGCTGCAGGAAGCGCTGTTCGACCTCCTGGAATGCAAGCGACTGCTCGATCAGGTGCGCTGACCGCCAACTGAGCAATGTCGGCCGGTCGAAAACCGGAACCCGCCTTGGCGTGAGGCGTTACGTTTCCTTCTGCAATTGAAGGAAACACGTCATGGCATCATATTCGACCCTCTCGGACATCGACCTCGACAAGCAGGTCGCGGCTCTCACTAGGGAATTGGCCAGCCTGAAGAAGGCGGTGTCCAGGCGCGGCGGCGCCTACTACGAAGACGGTCGCGATGCCGCGCTCGACACCTATGCCGATCTTGCAGGGCGTCTGCGCGATGCGATGCCAGCCATCCGCAAGCAGGGCAGGGTCGTCGAGAAATCGGCGCGCGACCATCCTGCGGCGGCCGCCGCGGTCGCCCTTGTGGTGGTCGGTCTCGTTGCCAGCCTGCTGTTCAGCCGGCGCTGAATCGTATCGCATTGCCACGAGAAGACGAGCCTTGAACAAGAAGCCAAGGCCGGTCTTCTCGTTGGCAGTCCGGTATGCTTAGGCCTTGTGCACCACGTGGTGGTGGTGATGATGGTAGTGATGAACGTGGTGGTAGTGATGAACGTGGTGGTAGTGATGATGATGGTGGTGATGATGATGCTCTGCCATCGTGGCCGCATCCGCACTCGTCGCGCCGATCACCGGCACCGTGAAAGCAAGTGCAGCCGCAAGCCCGAGGGCCGAGAGGAGGGACGTCTTCATGGGTCGTTTTCCTTTTTTAGCAAGTCGATCGGGTCGATGACCCGATCGCCGCGAATGGGATTACGCTCCTGAATTTTTTCCTCGATATTTCCCGACTGTAGAATTTTGTTTCTGGACTGTTTCTAAGCAAATCGGGCTTCCACCATCATCATCGCCAGGGCCGAAGGGCCATGCTTTCCCGCCTGTTTTGCCTACATTGGCGGGGCCACGCCATTGTTTCCGACCACCACACGGCCCGAACTCAGCGTGCCGTCAGCCTCACGCTCAGCGGTGACGACAACCGTTGCACCTGGCTTGAGGTCGGTCGGCGTGGCCGGCGCGAAGGTCACGACAGGTGTGGTGTCGGGTATCGAAATCTTCTTCGTCTGCCCATTGTCATAGGTCAGCGTGACGGCTCGGCCGTTTACGTCGGTTACGTCGGCCACGGTGCCGTTGGTCATGCGGCTGTTGGGCTGCAGGTCCCAGGGGCGGTCGCCCTCGCCAGTGCCTTTCAAGGCTGCCGGAAAGACCACCACCTCCAGCGCGCCGCTGCCGCCATCGGCTTTCGATACGGAGGCGATGCCGAGGAAATCGCCTTGCTTGATGTCCTTCACGGATGCGCTGGCGACGCCTGATATCTTCCAGCCGGCATTGAGCTTGATGGCGGAGGTATCACCCTGGTGGGTTTTCACGGTCAGCAGCGATGGCTCGAAACTGGCCACAGTGCCGCGCACGCGCAGCGTGTCCGCCGCTTGAGCACCGCCGACACCGGCAGCGGAAAGGCTGGAAATCGTGCCGAGCACGACGATGAGTGTCTTCAAGTTCATTGCAGAGATCCTTCCGGGAATGGCTGGCTGGAACCGGATGGTTTTCAGGCCAGCAACTCGGGAATAACGAACGGGGGGCGGCGAAACTGCCGGACAAAGCGCGATTGGACGGTCAAAACAACTTGATAGTGACGTGTGCGCGACCCAACCGCGCAAGGCGCCTGCTTCACGATAGCGTGACGGTCAGATTGGTACTTGGCAAATCGCCGGCGAGCGGGCATGTTCCCGATCGTCTCAGGCAACTTCGTCATTTGATCAAACTCTTTCAGCTTACGGAGTTGCCAATGCCCAACACTGCAAAACGCGAAGCCCTCTCCGAATCGGTAGCCAATGAGATCGGGCCGGATTACAGCACCCTCAGAGCGATGCGGGAAACCCGCGGCTACAGTGTGGAAAAGCTTTCCCTGACATGCGGTCTGGCTGCCGACGAGATTGAGGATATCGAGAGCGGTAAGGTGACCGATCCGTTGAAGCTGCGTCGTATTGTGTCCGCGCTTCGACTTCCCCAGGACGCTTTGATCGCTTCGGCTGTGCACACGCCGGCCGCGCAAGGTCGATCCCTGGCATAATTCAACAACAGGCATGCCCGACAACCCGCCAAGGATAGCCTTGGCGGGTTTGTTTTTGTGGTGCGGCAGCCGCCTTGCCGCAACCGGGGCTTGCCGATTTGTATGTCGCACGTGTTTATACGCGCGGCGATCCGATCCGCTGTCCATCAAGTTCTGAACTATGGGTTTTCGATATGAGCCTGGAATCCGTTCGTGCCTTCTTCGCCGCTCGCGCGCCCGACATCGAAGTCATCGAGACGGAAGCGAGTTCGGCTACAGTGGCGCTGGCGGCGGAGGCGCATGGCGTGTTGCCGGCGCAGATCGCCAAGACGATCTGCCTGCGCGTCGGCGATCGCACCATGCTGGTGGTGACCAGCGGCATCGCCAGGCTGGATAACCGCAAGTTCAAGGACCAGTTCGGCGGCAAGCCGCGCATGCTCGACGCCGCGGAGGTTATCGAAGCAACCAGCCACCCGGTCGGCGGCGTCTGCCCGTTCGGCCTGCCGGCGCCGCTGCCGGTCTATTGCGACATCTCGCTGCGCGAATTCGACGAGGTCGTGCCCGCCGCCGGCGCCACCAACGCCGCCGTGCGGCTCAGCCCGCAGCGCATGGTCGAGCTCACCAGCGCCGAATGGGTCGATGTCTGCCAGGGCTAGCTTGGGGGCTCGCCGGCACCCGCGATCGCATCGGCGCGAAAGTCGCCGAATTTCAGTTGACCCGGGCGGGGTTATCACGATACATCGCGACCGGTCCGGAGTGTAGCGCAGCCCGGTAGCGCACTTGACTGGGGGTCAAGGGGTCGTCGGTTCGAATCCGGCCACTCCGACCAACAAAAACAAAGACTTAGTCATTTCCCCCAGAGGTGGCTATAAAATTTCTAGCCACATTGTAGCCAGCAATGAAGAGCCCCGCGAGGCGTGGTTTGTATGCCACCTTGGTGTAGGGCTGCTATACCCTTGTGCAATTGTGGGTGGCCTAGCCGTGGGCTAGTTTTCTAGCCGTCGGCCATCTTCTCCTCCCCATGGCGTGGCCGACGCCAAGCTAGCCACGCCTGTCCTCCCAAGCCGTGGTAGGAGCTTGAAATCGAACCCGCTGCCAACCCCCCGGCAGCGGGTTTTTTCTTGGTGGGGCCATACAAGAAAAATCACCATTCCGTGCTGGATCATTCCGTCGCGCTCAGCGTTGGTTGATATTCCAACGCGGAGCATCACCATGGACGACGAACGGCACCAAAGAATTCAGCGACGCGCATACGAAATTTGGGAGCGCGAAGGCGGCAAGCATGGCGACCCGGAGAAACATTGGCACCAAGCTGAGGCTGAAATCGAGCGCGAGGCTGCACTGGAGGCCCGCCAAGGCACCACTCCGGTGTTATCGGGCAAGACGAAGAAGCCGCGGCGCGGCGAGACCTCCATTTCCGACGTCATGTCCGTCGAGGTCCTGGCGATGCGAACCGGCATCACGGGCGATCAGGCGCAAGACCTTATAGACCGGCTGGGCGATGACCGTGTGGCAATAGAGGAAGCGGCTGCGAGCTTGGCCGCCGGGCAGCAGAATTTCAGCAAATAGAAACCCCGCCGAAGCGGGGTCTTGTCGTTAGCGGTGTGAGGAGCGGTCAGGCCACGTTCTGATAGAGATACTGGTCGAAAACGACGAACCTCCCTTTCGGCGCCAGGGCCAACGTCTGCTTGACCCACTCGACCGCCGCCCAATTGCTAGGGGCACTCCACCACTCCACCTGCCTGCCACGCTCATCTATGCGAGCGATCACTGAACACATGAGTACACCGCGGGCCGACACCGATGTCTCAGACGGCGGCTCGGCGACAATAGCAAGAGCGTTCATTTTCCATCACTCCAAGGTAGGCCTCTCAGGCCAACGCCGGAAAGCGCACCGGCAGCCGGGGGTGAGAGGCGACCTTGGATCGCCGGCAAGCCTTTAGGCTTCGGCCCTGGACATAGCTATGCCACCCCGGCCAATGTCTCGGCATGCTACCGTTCGACTATGTGTAGGAAACCCCTTTACCCTTGCCAGAAAGAATGGTCTCGAATCGGGCTGAATGCAAGTGTTATTTTCACTAAGTACTTCAAATAATCCTTCCTAGTCATAAAATGTGTAAACGCCTAGTTCGAGCAGCCCAAAATTGAAAGGCGAAAGCGCCTATTTCCTCGAGGTATACTATGCGAAAACGCCTAGCTTTTGATTGTGCTTGTAAATACGCGCACATGACGCAAGGTCAAGACTCAGCTATCAGGAAGCTGCGGCGGACTTGGCGTCCGCTTTGCCGGCGCCTTTCAGGCAACCTCCAGCGAGCGGCGCCGGCTTTTTCAACTGAGATCGTCAAGCGCGCCCTTGCAAGGAGCCGGCTTGCGCGCATGCCCCTGTGTGTGAAAGTGTCGATCAAAACGTGGGGGAGAAAAGATGCCAATAAAGTCTAGGGACGGTGGGTTTCCTGTCAGATTCAGTGTTCCAGCCCAACACTGGAGTAGGATATTTCGCACGCAAGAAGAATTGCAATCATTCTTGGTTTCAGAGCGAAAGCACTGGCAAGATCTCAATCAACCAACGAATTATTTTCCATTGCCGGGCGGCCAACAAGGTTTGGAGTTCCTGAATCCTCTGACCACCGCGATTTTTGACAGCGCCTTGGGGACTGGACCTCATCCTGAGGATGCGCTCAAAATCCTTGACGAGCGAGGAGCTATTCTCACAGAAGGCGTGTATGGGCGCTTACTTTCCAAGTTGAGGACTGAGAAGCCCCAGCTCTATCCTGGCGCCGTAGCGGCCATAGCTGCCAGCCTCGGCCCGCGAAATGCGTGGCCCGACCAGGGCGGTCGTCAGCCATTTCCTTGGGCAGTGTGGTTGTCAGGACTTGGCGCGGTTTTGGAACTCGCGCCATCGAAGATGACCATGCTGTCACCTCCGTGCATGTTGTTGCATGGGGGTAGATAGTCGTTTTCACATATTCGATTAAGGCAAAACAAATCCAATTTATTCGCGGGACGCCCCGTCGTGCGCTTCTTTGGCCTCCTGATACGTGCGGATGGCAGTGCGGACATGCGTCTCTGAGCACCCAAACTTTCTTGCTACTTGGCGCAGCGCCTCGTCGTAAGGAACGCCGTCGTTGCGGAGCCAGCCGAACTGCTCGCCGATCTCCAGCCAGTATCGCGGCAGGGCTCGTTTTCTTCCACGCGATCTCTTAAGCGGCTTCAGTAAGTCGGCGGCGAGGCCCTGCACAACGGCGTCGGCCCTGCCAGAGCGCAGGATCTCAACAACCAGTGTCTTGGCGTCTTCCGTTCGACCCTCACTTAACGCAGCCTGGATGGCCGCGGCCTGCGAACTGAAACCCTTCGGAAACGGCGCCATCACTTGCCTCCGATTGCGTCGGCAATCTTGCCCGCGATGGCATCCGCAGCGGCACGCACGGGGTCGACATGAAGATGGGCGTAGCGTTGCGTGGTGCCTGCATCGGCATGGCCAAGCAACTTCCCTATGATTGGCAGGGACATGCCGTCGCCAGCGCCGACCGACGCGAACGTATGACGCAGATCATGCAGATGCACGCCGCCTAGACCGGCTCTGCCTGCAATTGCTGCCCACGGCTTCTTAAGATCGGCGCGCGGTGCCTCGTGCTCTGTAGCGGCGGAGTGCCCTGCTATCACGAACTTGCCCACGCGCGGCAATGCGTCCAACACTGCCTGTGCTGCCGCGGATAGCACTACGGTCTTGCGACCAGTCTTGGAGTCGGGCAGCAACAGCAGTCCGCGCTTCTCGTCGTATTCGGACCAGCGCAAGTTCAGGATCTCTCGCAAGCGGCAGCCTGTCAGCATCAGCAATCGAATGGCGCCGGTCACGTGTGGGCCGTAGACGGTCCTGTTCCTCTCTTTCGGCGCGTGCTTGCTCTCAGATGATTTGTGGGGAATGCCGATCGTCTCAGCTTCGCGCATAGCGTCGCCAAGCCTTGCCATTTCGTCAGCCGACAAGAACCGCTCGCGGGCTTCCTCCTTGTTTCTGTCGATCTTTGCGGCAGGGTTCACGCCCTCGGGAACATAACCGCGCTTGGCGCCCCACACAAAGGCCGCCGACAGCAACGCCATTGCCCGATTGGCGGAATACTTCGCCTTCTTTGACATGGCGGAATGTGCGCGCTGTACGTCGACACGGGTGAGGGCAACGGCTTTCGTTGTACCCATCTGCGGTTCGATATGTTTGGCCAGCGTGATTTTGTAGAACGCGCGGGTCGACTCCTTCATTTCCTTTTCAGAAATGTAGTCTGCGACGAGCTGCTTTACCGTCCCACTTGCCCGTTCGTCGGACCGCTCTTTGACCAAATCCTTGCCAAGCGCAGCGTTCGCAATCGCCTTGCGCGCTGCCTCGCGCGCCTCGTTGGCTTTTAGTGTACCGACGCGGCCGAGCTTCAACCGCTTTTTGGCGCCGCCAGCCACGGGCCGATATTCGGCGAAATACGTGCCTGTATTGCCGGTCGTCCGGTAGAGGCCGAAACCGGTTAGGTCATCGTCAAAATAGTAAGTTGTTTTGTTCGGCCTGGCGCCTTCCATGATGCCTGAAACCGCCGCCGCCGTGATCTTGATTGTAGCCACGTCCATCCCCCCTTTGTAGCCACTATATAGCCAGCAGTTAGGCGGCGGCACCATATTAGTCAAGTGGGCATAGGTTGGATACCGTTGGATTTCTGCGGTTTTGGCCTAATCCGTGCAACGCTAGGAATGGCTATAAAACCTAGTATTTAAGACTGGGGGTCAAGGGGTCGTCGGTTCGAATCCGGCCACTCCGACCAAAACAAAAACAAGGACTTGCCCCCAAAAGTCCGATCTCGATTTTCCCGTCATTTTTGGCCCAGGGTAACGGCAAGGGTAACAAAAAGCCCGCCACCGTGAGGCAGCGGGCCTGCAATGGAAGAGTCTGAACAGCGATCTACTTTGCGAGCTCTTCTATTGCGCTCGCCACCGTGGCATCGGCATTCTTCTGGCAATAAGCAACGATCTTTTCTGCATTGGCGTGCGCCTTGTCACCGTCCACCATGGGGTTGCCGGCTTTGCCATGGACATAGCCGTTCACCCACATGGCAACGGCAATGGCCGCGCCGGCCTTCATAACACCGACTTGCTTGCAGGTGATCTTCGACATGTCCACTTCTGCGGCCATTGAGTGGCCAGCAAAAACCATACTTGCAACTGCGAGTGCAATCGGAAAATGGCGTTTCATTGTCAGGGTCTCCTCCCAAAAAGCCCCCGCCTTTTAGCCTAGCTAGTAGACACGGGTGTCCTGTTGGAAATATGACGCTCACCACAATCTGGGGCGACGCTGCGGCCGAGAGAAAAGAAAAGCCCGCCACCAGTGAAGGCAGCGGGCCAAATTCGCCACAGTGGCGATTTTACAGCGACACCAGCACTTCCTGCGACTGCGGTCGTTCTCCCATGTGACCGTTTCGCCATCGCATTGATCAGGCTCCGCGTCGTGGCCGTCCTCGTCCGCGTGATTACGCGATGGTGGCGCCAAACTACGCCGCCCAGCGCTCCGAACTGGCAAAGGCTACCGGTCTAGGCCATAAGGCTGAGCCTGTTAAGAAGGCGCCTGCCAAGCGGAAGGCGAAGGCTTAGTTCTATCTTCGTACCAGACATGACGTTACGTCAAGACTCGGCTATCGGGAAGCCGCGCGGCGGACTTGGCATCCGCTTTGGCCGGCGCCTTTCAGGCAACCTCCCAGTGAGCGGCGTCGGCCTTCTTCCTCCTGCTGAAAGCCATTGCGGAAGCGATGCTCGTCAGCTCCTTGGGCAAGGCTGGCATGCATAGGCTCATCGAGTCTTGGAACTAATTCGCATCGACGACGTTTCAACATAACCAGAAATAGTGCCCAATTTAGGGAGGACTTTGATCATGAAGTTCCTGTCCGGCATGGCCGTCGCCTTAATATCAACGTTGGCGCTAACGAGCACTGCTCCAGTCGATGCCGCGCCAATTTTCGTGCCTCAGACGCTAAGCGCACAGTCCGACGTCATCAAAATTCGGGGCGGAGCCAGATGGCGCAACAATTATTGGGGAGGCGGCCATTACGGGCGACACGGGGGTTACTATGGCCACCGCTACTATGGGCGTGGATACGGCGGCTATGACGATTTTCCAGGAGGGCTTATCGCCGGAGCGCTGATCGGAAGCATGTTCAACAACGGCTACTACGGCGGCGGCTACTACAGTGGCTATGCTGACCCCTACTACGGTGGTGGGTATTATGCCGACCCCTATTACGGCGGTGGCTACTACCGTCCTGTGTACTATCACAGGCACTATTATCACAGGCACTATTATCATAGGCACTATTATCATTATAGACACTACTACCACCACCGGCACTACTACCACCACTACAGGTATCACCACCGTAGGCACTACTACCGCTACTGAAATACGACATGCTGTCGCGTTTAGCCCGCTGCCTCACGGTGGCGGGCTACTTCAATGGGCGCCGCATATTAGCAACCTCTTGACGAGGCCGGAGACCGCTCCAGAATCTTCAGCATGGCGGGAAATAGGCATTGGGGATCTGGTAGCGGTGACCGCCACGGTGCGACGGCGGGTCGATGACGACTTCGTAAGTGTCAGCATTCCGAGCTACAATTTTCCGCACTCGATTATAGATCATTCAAAGGTAAAGCGCGGGCAGGAAATCGAGCTTACCGGCGAGGTAACGCGCATCGATGAGGACAGCGTGACGATCGACATGGGACCGTTTGTGACGGTCAAGATCGACAAGGTGCGGCTGGTCGAAAAGTACCAGGCTCCGACACGCAAGAGGCGGCAGCGAGAATTGGTCGACTAGCTACCCTCGGCCTTGCCCCAGTCAGTCGGCGTGGAGTCCGGCGAGTAGATCAGGCCAAGAAACCCGAAATGCGGATCCTTTCTATTGTGCCCGCCGCGGGAGCAACCCGGCGGCAGCCGCATAGTTCCGTTGTGGACCCGCCTGCCGTCGTGACATTGTAGCAGTCAAGATTGCCTTCATTTGTCCCGCAGGAATGGTCGTATGGACAAGAAAGAAGCCGCCCAAGCGATAATGCAGATCGTAAGAAGCGATCTGGCGAGCGCCAGAGACGCTGCACAAGGACAGCCATCCTGGCGACTGATCGATGAGGCGATGTCCAACCTTAGGCGGATCGCCTCAATTTTGAACCACGACGACAGAGAGCCGCCCAAACCCGCCAATTGATATTATCAAAGTCCCCGTCTGCCATCCCGGATTCCAAGTGCACCGCCACAGCATCGAACAGGGAACTGCAGTAATCTCGGCTGGCTCTGCGCTTTTCTTGAAAGGTCCGAAAAGGAGGTTGACGTGAAGATCAGGACGACAAGACACAATCATCCCGGTGAACCCGGCGTCATTCTGCTCGACCAGTCATTGCAAAACATGATCGTGGCGACCGACATACGCGATGGCGCAACGACGCTGTTCGGGACAGTAAATCTGCAGGTGAATTATTCCGGGCAGTACGACATCAGAGTCGAATTATCGCCAGGGGAACTCACGCAGGTCTACCAGCTGCTGGTCAAAAACCTCCTGGAGAAAATACAGGAACTTACGAGCGCTCAAGATCCTTGACGCTCGCAAACCAACCGTGTTCCACAGCTAGCCTTCCACCTTCGGCTTGAACCGGGTCCGGCCGCAACAGCCGCTGGTGCCTGTATTCCAGCGCGATGGCTCCCCAGATCAGGCCGAGCAGCAGGTAGACGTGACGCCAGTGGTCGATGTCGATGAAGGTGCCGAGCCCGATATTGCCGATGAAGGCGACATAGGCGCACAACAAATAGGGTTGCCACGGCCGGTCGCGCAGCAGGATGCGGAATCCGGCTGCTATCGTCCAGGCGACGAGCGTCAGGAACGACACGAAGCCGAGCCAGCCATAGTCCATCAGCATCTTCAGCCAGATATCGTGCGTGTCTTCGCCAAAGATCGTGCCGAAGACCAGCGGGCCGATGCCGAACGGATGCTCGAGCGCCATCTGGAGGCCGATTGCGTAGCGGGCGAAGCGGCCGAGGCGGGCGGTGTCGTAACTCTGTTCGAGATGAGCGCGGTTGGAAAACATCTCCGACACGCCGGGCAGCTGCAGGATGACGATCATGGCGACGACCAGCAGCGACAGCGCGGCGATCGTCATCACCACCACGCGCAGTCGGAACATGCCGCTGGCGCTCTGCAGGAACAGGCAGCCGGTGAGCAGCACAGCCGAGACGGCGAACATGCCCCAGGCGCCGCGCGAGAAGGAAAAGAAGATGCCGGCGGTGATGATCAGCAGCGGCACCGCCAGCAGCGGCATGCGCGTGACCGGTCCGGTCAGGAGTAGATAGAGCAGATAGATGCCGGGCAGCACCAGGAACGGTCCGAACACATTCGGGTCCTGGAAGGCGCCGGCGGCACGGTCGTATTTGGTGAACATCTCGGCGCCCGGAAAGGCATGGAAATAGCCCGCTATGCCGAGCAGTGAGGTTATCACCGCCGACACGACATAGGCGAAGAAGATCAGCCGGTAGAGACTGGGTTGCACCGCGGTCACCGACGCGAAGAACACCGCGGTGAAGGCGAGAAATAGCGAGACGGCGAGATAGAGCGGCGTGTTGGCGAGATCCGCCATCTGCGTCATCGCCATCATGCCACCGATGTTCATCGTCACCAGCAGCACCAGCAGTGGCATTGCCGCGCGCGACAGCCTGAGGCCGAAGAGAGCCCAGATGGCGATCAGCCCGGCCATGTAGAGTTCATAGGGCGCTGGTTCGCTGATGACGAAGCCGGACAGGAATATGCCGACGAACACCGCCGCCGAGGAAATCAGCGCGATCAGCTTGGCGTTGACCGCGGCCTGCGGCAGCTCATGGGAAATCGCGCTCAATAGGCGTTTTCCGTGTTCAGCAGCCGGGCCGGCGTCAGGAACAGGATCCGCAAGTCGAACAGCAGCGACCAGTTCTCGATGTAATAGAGGTCGTACTCCGTCCGCATGCGGATCTTCTCGTTGGTGTCCATCTCGCCACGCCAGCCATTGATCTGCGCCCAGCCGGTGACGCCGGGCTTGACCTTGTGACGCGCGAAATAGCCGTCGACCACTTCGTTGTAGAGAAGGTTGTGCGACTGCGCGGCGATGGCGTGCGGGCGCGGGCCGACCAGCGACAACGAACCCAGCAGCGAGTTGAAGAACTGCGGCAGTTCGTCGATCGAGGTCTTGCGGATGAAGCGGCCGACGCGGGTGACGCGCGGGTCGTTCTTGGTCACTGTCTGCTTGGCGGATGGATCGGCCTTGTCCGTATACATCGAGCGGAACTTGTAGACTTCGATGATCTCGTTGTTGAAGCCGTGCCGCTTCTGGTGAAACAGCACCGGCCCCTTGCTGTCGAGCTTGATGGCGATAGCGGTCGCCAGCATCACCGGCGAGAACACGACAATGCCGATCAGGCTGAAGACGATGTCGAAGGCGCGCTTGGCGACCGAATCCCAGTCGTTGATCGGCCTGTCGAAGATATCGAGCATCGGCACCGAGCCGATGTAGGAATAGGCGCGCGGGCGAAACTGCAGCGCGTTGGAATGCGCCGACAGCCGGATGTCGACCGGCAACACCCACAGCTTCTTCAACAGCTGCAGCACGCGCGATTCGGCGGTCAACGGCAGCGATACGATCAGCATGTCGATGCGGGCGATGCGGGCGAACTCGATCAGCTCCGAAATGGTGCCGAGCTTGGGATAGCCGGCGACGATGGGCGGTGAGCGCTTGTCGCCGCGATCGTCGAAGATGCCGCAGATGCGGATGTCGTTATAGGGCTGCTTTTCGACCGAGCGGATCAGCATTTCAGCCGCCTTGCCACCGCCGACGATGACGGCGCGCCGCTCCATGCGGCCATCGCGCGCCCAGCGCCGGATCAGCTTCGACATCACAAGCCTGAGGCCGAAGATGAGAACAAAGCCCACGACGAACCATGTGCCGAACAAAAGGCGCGAATAGTCTTCCGACATCTTCATGATGAATGCCGTCAGCGCCATGAGGGCGAAAGTGCCGGCCCAGACCAGCAGCACGCGGCCGAAATTGGCGATGGGCCGCATCAGGGCCACGATCTGGTAGCAGTCGGTGACGTCGAGCAGCACCACGGCAAGGAACGACGACGCGGCGATCGTCAGCGGGTATTGCCAGGCGAGATAGTTGAAGAACCCGACATAGTAGAAATAGATGCCGAGCCCGGACAGCAGCAGCAAGCCGAATTCGACCATGCGCAGCACGCCGCTGACCATGATCGGCGACATGGTATCGCGCCTGTACTGCGAGGCGACCTGGCGGGCGACATCGTTCATGCCGCCGGGCGTGTCGCCTTCGGCCGGGCCGTCGAATTTACGCACCGCCTCTGGTGAAAAGCGGCGCGCGGGGTCGATCTCGTTCATGGGGCTTTCCGCAAGCTTCCCTACGGTGAATAGCAAAAGAGAGCTAAGAAAGCCTTGAAACAACAAGTGGCTTTGAAACGGCCTGGGGCTTGAGGCCTATTTGTTGATCGCGGCGAAGTAGGCCTTCTCGATGTCGGCGGCCATCACATCGGCGCCGAAGTGTGCCTTGAGGCTGGCGCCATCGGGCATCAGCTTGCGATAGGCGGCGAGGTCGCCCAGCGCCCGGCTCACCTTGTTGGCAAGCTCGACCGGGTCGGGCCGGATCAGGGCGGGGGAGCCGGAGCCGAAGATCTCCGGTATGCCGCCGACCGACGTGGCGATCATCGGCTTTCCCGCGGCAAGCGTCTCCAGGACGATATAGGGCATGGCTTCGGCGCGCGAGGGAACGATGACGAGTGCCGCCAGCGCGAAGGCTTCCCTGGCCGGCATCGGCGGCAGGAAGCGGACGTGGCCCTCAAGCCCGAGCCGTTTCACCCGGGCGTGGTAGCGGGGCAGGTCGTCGCCGGCGCCGACCATCACCGCGGTCAGCGCGCGGCCGAGCCGGGGGCCGGCGAGGGCCAGCGCGTCGATGAAGATGTCGGGACCCTTCAGGTCGCGCATCATGCCGATATAGAGCAGATCGGCCGCGTCGGGCCCGGTGATCGCCGGCTCGAATTCGGCGGCGCGCAATCCGTTGTAGACAAGGGTGTTAGGGATCTGCGGCTCTCCGACCTTGCGGCGATAGGTTCGCCTTTCGTAGTCGGAGACAAACAGCAGGTGGTCGGTGAAGCGCGCCATGAAGCGCTCGAGCGCGAAGAACAGCTTTCCGGTGGTCGTGTTCTCGTCATAGTGGAGAGAGCCACCATGCGGCGAATAAAGGCGGGCTACGCGAGACCTTGATACCCGCAACAATGAGCCGAACAGACGGGTATAGGCGCCACCCTTGGCGCCGTGCCCGTGCAACACGTCCGGCCGCAATTCCTTGATGATCCTGAAAGTGCGCCGGGCCGACGCAAGGTCGCCCGGGCCGACATGGCGCTGCATCGGCGTGCGATGGATGCCGAGCGCGAGCATATCTTTCATCTGCTCGAACAGACGTTCCTCGAACTCGCCGCCCGTCGTCGAATCGCAGACGATGCCGACGGAATGTCCCGCAGTGACCTGCGCCTCGGTCAGGTCGCGCACATGGCGGAAAATTCCTCCGACGGGTGAGCGAAAGCAATGGACGATCCTGAGGTTGTCCACCACGTGTTTCGTCAGAACAGGCGTTCGCGGACGTAGACTGTATCGCCCGGCAGCAGCGGGTCGGACGTGACCACGCGGCCGGTCATCACTTTGCCGTTGATGTCGCGGGTGATATCGACGCTTTCCTGGTTGGCGCGCGGCGTGAAACCGCCGGCGATGGCGATTGCCTTCTGCACCGTCAGGCCGGGGACGTAGGAGTATTGGCCGGCTGCACCCACTTCGCCCATGACGAAGATCGGCCGGTAGCGGTCGATCTCGACCGAAACGTCGGGATCGCGCAGATAGCCTTGTCGCAATTTGTCGGCGATTTCCTTTTCCATCTGCTGCGCTGTGTGGCCGCGCGCCGGTACGGCGCCGACAAGCGGGAAGGAGAGGTAGCCGGACTGGTCGACGCTGTAGGTGTTGGTCAGCCCGTCCTGCTCGAACACGGTGACGCGGACGCGGTCGCCGGCGCCAAGACGATAGGGCTGGTCGAGCACCTCGTGGAAGGCTGCCGGCGTCGGCCGGTAGCTGGAACAGCCGGCAAGCATCGATACGGCAAGCAGCGCGCGAAACAGGGAAGCAGTGCTTTTCATGACCGGACAGGTACCTTCGACTGGTCGCTGCAGCCCCGCAGCAACTCTAGGGATCGAGGTCCGTTATCATCCTGTTAGGGTTAATGGCCGGTAAAGGCAGCGGTCGACACGGCGCGCGCCGGCGAGAGTTTTCGATTTTTTGGCGGTTTTGTTTGGCGTCCGCCAGTAAACCCTACTGCAAACTTACCGCCATCTTAACGGCTGAGTTACCATAGTTGTTTACGGTGTGTCCCAACCCAGTATCGGAGTAGGGATGCATGTCCGTTCAGTCCGCGGCCGCAGATGTCGACGTCGATCTCAGGCAGCTCTTCGCCAGCCTGGCGAGGAACTGGCTGCGCATCCTTGTCGTTGCACTGGTGGTGACCGGCGCGGCTTTCGCGGTCGCCTCGTTTGCCACGCGTCACTACAAGGCACAGACCCAGGTAGAGATTGCGCCGCGTGAATCCGTTTATACGCGGCCGGCCAGCAACAACGACGCCGACAAGCCAATTCTGGATGAACAGGGCGTCGCCACCCAGGTCCAGATCATTTCCTCCAACGAAATCCTCAAGCAGGTCGCGCAAAAGCTAGGTCTGGAGAAGCTGCCCGAGTTCGACGAAGCACTCGACATGTCGCCGTTGAGCCGCGCTCTGGTCCTCGTCGGCCTGAAGAGCGACCCGATGGAAATTCCGACGGAAGAGCGCGTCCTCAAGAAAATGCATGAGAAGCTCAACGTCTATAGCGTCGAGAAGACCCGCATCATTGCCATTGAGTTCTCGTCGGAGGATCCCAAGCTCGCGGCCGCCGTACCCGATGCCATCGCCGCCGCCTATATCGCGGGGCAAGGGGCCGCCAAGCTCGAATCGAACAACGCCGCCGCTGATTTTCTGGCGCCGGAGATCGCCGACCTGCAGCAGAAGGTTAGGGATGCCGAGGCCAAGGTTGCCACCTACCGTGCGCAATCCGATCTTTTGATGGGCGGCAACAATTCGGTGCTTGCCACGCAGCAGCTTTCCGAACTGTCGAGCGAACTGATGCGTGTGCGCGCCAACCGCGCCTCGGCGGAAGCGACCGCCGACAGCGTGCGCAAGGCGTTGCAGGGCGGCGGCTCGCTCGATGCCGTGCCTGAGGTCTTGTCTTCCGATCTGATCCAGCGCCTGCGCGAGCGGCAGGTCGAGCTCAGGGCCAACATCGCCGATCTTTCCACCACCTTGCTCGACAATCATCCGCGCATCCGGGCGTTGAAGTCTCAGCTTGCCGATCTCGACGGCCAGATCCGCAACGAGGCGCAAAAGCTGATGAAGGGTCTGATGACCCAGGCGCAGACCGCGCAGGCTCGTGAGAACCAGCTCGTCGCCGACGTCAACACATTGAAGGCGGCATCGGCCCGCGCCGGCGAACAGCAGGTCGAGCTTGACGCCTTGCAGCGTGATGCGGCCGCCAAGCGCCAGCAGCTCGAATCGTACCAGGCGAACTACCTCAGCGCGGCGTCGCGCAAGGATCGCAACTATCTGCCTGTCGATGCAAGGGTGGTTTCCCTGGCGCAGGTGCCGTCCGAGCCGTATTTCCCGAAGGTCCTGCCCATCGTCAGTGCCGCCTTCGTCGCATCGCTGCTGATCATGGGCATCGTAACGCTCCTGCGGGAGCTGTTTTCTGGCCGTGCCATGCGGCCGGCGACCGGTTCCCGCTTCGAACGCATTGATGAGGTCGCGATGCCCCATGTAGCTCAGGCGCTTGACAGGATCGCGATGCCGGCTGTCCACCAGGAGCCCGCCGTCCTCCACGATCCGATCCTTCGCCCGGAGATGGGAGAAGGTCCGGCTGACGATAGGGCAGAGCCCTACACGGCCGCGATGCCTTACGCCACCGCGATGCCCGAGCCTGTTGGGCCTTATGCGCATCCAGCCGAAGTGCCCGACATGGTCGCGATGACCGAAGCGGCGACGGCGCCGGAGACGGCTGCCAAGGTCGAACCGGCGCGTTCCACCTTGGGTGAGATCGACATTGAGAAGGCCGCCGAAAAGTTGATCGCCAGTGGTGCGGCGCGCGCCATATTCGTCTCTCCAGAGGGTGATGAGGCAGCCGCATCGGCGGTCCTGGTGGCACGCGAGGTCGCCGACGCCGGTCTGCGCGTCCTGTTGCTGGACCTTACCGCTTCGGGGGCTGCCTCGCGGCCGATGCTGGACAGTGGACTTTTCCCCGGCATCACCAACCTGCTCGCTTCGGAAGCGCAATTCAGCGACGTCATCCATGCCGATCTTTATTCGGACTGTCATGTCATTCCCGTCGGCACCGCCGATCCGGTCCGCGCCATGCGCGCCGCCGACCGGCTGCCGATCATCATGCAGTCGCTGACAACAGCCTATGATCTGGTCGTGGTCGAATGCGGGCCGGCCGATGCGCAAGGCATCAGCCGTCTGGCCGGCGATGCGACCGAGGTGTTCCTGTCCATGCTGGAGCCGGATGATGACGTCACGCAGGCCGCGGTCAAGCTGATCGAAAGCGGCTATCCCGACCTGACGCTGGTGACGCCGCTCGGCCACGAACCGCCCGGCAATCCAGTGCCGGGACGACGCTCGGCAGCCTGAAAGAGCCGCAACCCCGGCGGAAGCCTCTCAGGGCTCGCTGATTCTACCCCAATTCCAGGGTCGTCACGCCGAACAGACGCTGCAGGCCGAGCTCCGGGGCAGGGCCCTTGTACATGCGGGTGGTCTTGAAGGTCGGCGCAAAGCCGGCCGCCTCGAGTGCCGCAATGAAATCGGTCTTCGTGGCGGGAACGTCGATGTGCAGATCGCCGCCCTCGCAGGCACCCGCCAGTCCGTCCAGCAGTTGCAGCGCCGTGTCGTTGCTCTCAGCGAACAGCGGGCCGATCTTGAAGCCCGAGCGGCACGGCCGAGCCACGGCATAGCCGCTGGTGCCGCGCGAACTGATCGTCGCCAGCCCGTGATGCGGCGCCTGCAGCCATCGCTGCAGGAAGGCTCGCCGGGGTGCCGGAAAACAATATGCGTCATAAGCGATGATGTCGGGCACGAGCTGGGTCTTCACCGTGCGCAACCCATCGGCCCTGACCGCCGGGCCTGCCGCGCGGCCGCTGTAGCGGATGGTCTCGTAGGCGGGCTTGAAGCCCTTGCGCCTGTAATTGGCCTGCTGCTCGGCGACGCCGTCGAGGCCGATGCTCCTCCCTGCAAGCCTGTCCATGCCGGTGTTCCACACCGCCTTGCCATAGCCTTTGCCGCGCATGTCCGGCCGGCAGATGTAGAGGCCGATGAAACCGAATTCGCGTCCATAGGCCACTGCCGAGATTGCCGCGACCATTTCGTTGCCGACGAAGGCGCCGATAAAGCCGGCGGGATCCGCAGCCTGGAACATCGCCGCGTCTTCAAGACCAGGGTTCCAGCCTTCCGCCGCCGCCCAGTCGATGAGAACCGCCAATTCATGCAGTGACAGTGTTCGGATGGTCGGCTTCATTGTGCTCACTCCGCGGCGACAGCTCCCGGGGAGAAGGATTTCAGCATGCCACGGTAGGGCTTGACCAGCGGGCTCGCATAGGCGCCGCGCTTCGATGTTGAAAGGCCGAGCGCAACCAGCGCCTCGGCCTGTTTCAGTGCTGCGCCGACACCGTCGATGACAGGCAGGCCGAATTCGGCCTGCAGCCGGTGGGCAAGATCCGCCATGCCGGCGCAGCCAAGCACGATGGCTTCGGCCCTGTCCTCCTCGACGGCCCGGGCGATTTCGTCGCGCAGCTTTCCGATCGCGCCCGTTGCCGGATCTTCAAGTGCAAGCACTGGAATGTCGGCGGCCCGTACACGCGCTCGTCGCTCCATGCCGTAGCGCTGGACCAGTGCCTCGACCGGCACGCGGGAGCGTTCGGTGGTGGTCACGACGGTGAAGCGCTGGGCGATGAAGGACGCCATACTCAGCGCTGCCTCGCAAATGCCGATGATGGGGATGTTGGCCATGGCACGTGCGGCATCCAGGCCCGTATCGTCGAAACAGGCGATGATTGCAGCCTGCGCACCGACACGCTCACCGGCGGCGATCTCCATCAACAGGCCGGGCACGGAGAGCGCCTCGTCATAATAGCCTTCGATCGAAGCCGGCCCCGTGGAGGAGGTGACGGCGACAACCTCCGTCCAGGCACCGGCAACGGCGCGCGCCGCCGCAGCGATGGTTTCGGTCATGCTGGCCGTCGTGTTGGGGTTCACCACAAGGATCTGCATGTTCAGGCACGCGCCCGCCGGCGGCCGACATAGAGGATGGCGCCAAGCGTCGCCAGGATCACCAGGAAGGAGAACACCGTGGTCACCGTGCCCAGCGCGTAGAGAACGGGCGTCGTGACGTTAGTGGTCATGCCGTAGATCTCGAGCGGCAGCGTGTTGAAGGTGCCGGAGGTCATCAGAGTGCGGGCGAACTCGTCGTAGGACAGCGTGAAGCCGAACAGGCCGACGCCGATCAGGCTCGGCGCGATCATCGGCAGCACGACATGGGCGAAGGTCTGCCATGACGAGGCGCCAAGATCGCGCGCGGCTTCTTCATAGGCGGGCGAGAATCGGTTGAAGACGGCGAACATGATGAGCACGCCGAAGGGAAGGGTCCAGGTCAGATGCGCGCCGAAAGCCGACGTGTACCAGGCCGGGCGAAAGCCGATCTGCTGGAAGATGACGCCGATGCCCAGCGAAATGATGATCGAGGGCACGACGAGGCTGGCGACCGCCAAGTAGAACAGCGCGGTGGCACCGCGGAATTTATGGCGGAAGGCGAGGCCGGCGAGCAGCGACACCGCGACGGTGACGATCATCACCATGACGCCCAGAACCAGCGAGCGCTCGAAGCTGCCGCCGAAATCGCCAACCGCCTGGCGCTCGAACAGATTGGCGAACCAGTGCAGCGACACGCCGTTGAGCGGGAAGGTGAGGCCGCCGGTTTCGCCCTGGAAGGAAAGGATCAGGATCGCCGAAAGCGGACCATAGAGAAACAGCACGAACAGCATGAAGAAGGCCGCCAGCACGTAGAATTCCAGAGTGCGCTTTTCGTGGCTCACGTCACAGTTCTTTCCTGATATCGACGATGCGCAGGATGCCGGCAACCATCAAGAGCACCAGCACCAGAAGCACGACCGCATTGGCGGCGGCGGCCGGATATTGCAGGAGCGACATCTGGTTCTTCATCATCAGTGCTACCGAGGCGCTCTGCCCGCCCGACATCACCTGGACTGTCGAGAAGTCGGCCATCACCAGGGTGACGACGAAGATGGTGCCGATCGCCATGCCGGGCTTGGCGAGTGGAATGATCACGTTCCACAGCACCTGCCAGCCAGACGCGCCGGCATCGCGCGCGGCCTCGACCAGCGACTTGTCGATGCGCATCAGCGTGTTGAAGATCGGCGTCACCATGAACAGCGTGTACAGATGGACCATGGCCAGGACGACCGCGAATTCGGAATAGAGCAGCCATTCGATGGGCTTGGGCACCAGGCCCAACTGCACCAGCGTCGAGTTGATCAGGCCGTTGCGGCCGAGCACGGGGATCCACGAGATCATGCGGATGATGTTGGAGGTCAGGAACGGCACGGTGCAGATCAGGAACAGCACCATCTGCATAGCGGTGGTGCGGATGTGGAAGGCAAGGAAATAGGCGACCCAGAAGCCGATGAACAAGGTCAGCGCCCAGACGATGACAGCAAATTTGATGGTGTTGAGGTAGGTCTTCCAGGTGACCCAGGAGCCCAGCACGTCGGAATAGTTGGTGGTCAGGAAATCCGGATACATGGCCGCGAAGTCGTAGTCCCAGAACGAGACGACGACGATCATGATAATGGGCAAAAGCAGGAACGCGCCGAGGATCAGCGCCAGTGGCGCCGATTGGAGGTAGGGCGTGATGGCGCTGAGCGAGAGCCGGCGGCGTCTGGCCGGCTTGGCTACGGATATGGCGGGGCGTTCGAGCGCGACTGTCATGCAAAACGCCCTTGGTGCAATTTCGCCAAAGAACGTTTTGCAAGGTAGCGATCCTTCCCACCCCCCTCTGTCCTGCCGGACATCTCCCCCGCAAGGGGGGAGATTGGCAGTTCTGCCGCCGACACTGTTCTTGCAACGTTGGTGGTTGGCGAAAACCGGATTGAGAGCGAAATCTCCCCCTTTGCGGGGGAGATAACCGGCAGGACAGAGGGGGGTGGGAAGGAGTGAGACATCTCAGCCTGCCCGCTAGCTACGCCGCGATGAACTCGTTCCAGCGCTTCACCATGTAGCGGTCTTCGTCCATGACCGAGTTCCAGCAGGCGACCTTGCCCATGCGCTCCTCGAAGGAGCCGCCATCGCGTACCGCGCCGGCCTTTTCCATAACGGTGCCGTCGGGCGCCTTGATCTCACCCTTGGCCGGCTTGCCCTCGATCCAGTAGCCCCACTCGTCCTCGCTCATGAACTTCTTGGCCGAGACCATGTTGGCCGAGTAGTAGCCCTGGCGGTTGAGATAGCCGCCGACCCAGCCCGACGTGTACCAGTTGATGTATTCATAGGCCGCGTCGAGTTCGGCGCCCTTGAGATGGGCGGCGAGGCCAAGGCCGCCGCCCCATGAGCGGTAGCCTTCCTTGAGCGGCTGGAAGCGGCAGGCAATGCCCTTGGAGCGCACGGCCGCCACGGCCGGAGACCACATTGACTGGATGACGACTTCGCCCGACGCCATCAGGTTGACGCTCTCGTCGAAGGATTTCCAGAAGGCGCGGAACTGGCCGCCCTGCTTGGCCTTGATCAGGAAGTCGATGGTCTTGTCGATCTCCTCCTTGGTCATGTTGCCCTTGTCGGCATATTTGATGTTGCCCATGGCTTCCATGATCATCGCCGCATCCATGATGCCGATGGAGGGGATGTTGAGGATCGCTGTCTTGCCCTTGAAGGCCGGGTCCATGATGTCGGCCCATGTGGTAATGTCGCGGCCGACGAGGTCGGGGCGGATGCCCAGCGTGTCGGCGTTGTAGATGGTTGGCACCATGGTGAACCAGTTGGTCGGCGCCTTGGCAAAGGTCTTTGAGTCCTGCGCCTCGACGAAGCCGACCGTGTGCGGCGCTGTCCCCTGGGCAATCACGCTGTCGGGCGTCAGTTTGCCGGTTTTGAACAGCGGCACCAGCTCGTCGTAGTATTTCAGCTTGCTGACATCCATCGGCTGCAGCACGCCGGTGGGGAACACCTTCTTGCAGATCCAGTATTCGATGTCGGCGATGTCGTAGCTGTCGGGCTGGGTCACAGCGCGCTGGGCCGCCGCATCGGAATCGGTCGCCGTCATTTCCAGCGTGATGCCGAGGTCGGCCTTGCACTTGTCGGCGATGGCATTGAGGTTCGACACGCCGGTGCCGAACTGGCGCAGCGTGATGTTGGATTGCGCCCAGATGGTCGGGAAGCCTGATATGGCGCCGGAGCCGGCGGCAAGGCCGACCGCGGCCGCACCTGTCTTGAGCAGCGCGCGGCGCGAAATCGCGGTCTTGGTGTGCGTGGTGTTTGTCATGCCTATTCCCCTGTCTTGTTTTGCTTCGTTGACGTCATGAATGAAGGCGGCCGAGGATGATGGCATCCTCGGAATCCCAGGCGAGCGGTACGGCGTCGCCGATGGCGACTGGTCTGGCGAAGAAGTCGGTATCGTCGATGATGACGGTGAAATCGTCGATGCCGCCGCCGGTGACGGACAGCTTCACCGTGGCGCCGCGATATTCGATGTTCGAGACGATGCCGGTGAAGCCGAAGCCGGGCGAGGGTGCGGCGCCGATGCGCACATGGTCGGTGCGGATGGCGATGTCGATCGGCTGTCCCGCCTCCTGTGGTTTCCCGATGGCCGCCAGCGAGCCGCCGCCATTGACATCGAAGGCGACCATGCCGTCTCGGCTGCCGGTGACGCGGCCGGAGATGACGTTATGGTCGCCCATGAAGCGTGCGACGAAGGCCGTGGCCGGCCGCTCGAACACGTCGCGCGGCGGGGCCGCCTGTTCGATGCGGCCGTCATTCATCACAACGATCAGGTCGGCAAGCGCCATCGCCTCCTCCTGGCTGTGGGTGACGTGGACGAAGGTGATGCCAAGCGAAATCTGCAGCTTCTTAAGTTCGGCGCGCATGCGGATCTTCAGGAACGGATCGAGTGCCGACAGCGGCTCGTCGAGCAGCAGCGCCTCCGGGTCGGTGATGAGTGCCCGCGCCAGCGCCACGCGTTGCTGCTGGCCGCCGGAAAGCTGCGCGGGGCGGCGTGTGGCGTAAGCCTCCATCTGCATCAGCGTGAGCATATCCAGCGCCTTGGCGCGGCGCTGTTCCTTGTCGATGCCCTTCATCTTCAAGCTGAAGGCGACATTGTCGATGAGGTCCAGATGCGGGAACAGCGCGTAGGACTGGAACATCATCGCCGTGCCACGCTTGGCCGGAGGCAGGTCGGTGACGACGATGTTGCCGAGGCGTACGTCACCTGACGAAATGCTCTCGTGGCCGGCGATCATGCGCAGCGTCGAAGTCTTGCCGCAACCGGAGGGGCCGAGCAGGCAGCAATAGGTGCCGGCCGGAATCTTCAGGCTGATGTCCTGGACGGCGGTCGTCATTCCATAGACTTTCGAAACGGACACAATGTCGATTTCGGCTGCTTTGGACATTCAGGCTTCCCCATTTTGGTGCATCAACCAATGCATCATGCGTGCCAATCTCGGGTTGACCGGCCAAGCATTTGAATTGTTAGGAAAACCGGGATTTTTGTCTGCCGCCCACGAAACGGGCTGATTGGTGTATTGCACAAATTATGGGCGATTGTGAGCGATCTGCACAAAAATCGTATGCAATCTTTTTTGCCTTCGTGTTCAATTTGCCTCTCGTGCACGGATGACGAGTCGCGTTAGAAGGAGACAGGAACTTTTCCGCCATGAACATTGCCGACCAGATCTACTCCCCCACCGACAGCGCCACGCAGGATCGTGCCCAGGCGATCCGCGACCAGCTGCGCGACGCCATCGTCGACCGCCGGCTGGCGCCCGGCACCAAGCTGTCGGAAGGCGAGGTCGGCACGCTGTTTGATGTCTCCCGCACCGTGGCGCGAGCAGCGCTGCAGATGCTGTCCTTCGAGGGCCTGGTGCGCACGGAGCGCAACCGTGGCGCCTTCGTTGCCAATCCTTCGCCCGAGGAAGCGCGCCAGGTGTTCGCCTCACGCCGGCTGATCGAGCCGGGCATAGCCATCGCCGCATGCGGTCGCGTCACCGCCGCTGACATCGCCGTTTTTCGGACACAGCTCGACGAGGAGGGCCGTTTCGTCGCCGAGCGCGGTCCAAATGCGCGGCGTGCCGAAATCAAAGCGTCGGGCGATTTCCACCTGCTGCTCGCCTCCGTCGCCGGCAATGCCATCCTGCAGCGTTTCATGGAGGAACTGGTGGCGCGCTCGTCGCTTGTCATCGCCCTTTACGGGCGTTCTGGCGTATCGGCCTGCGGCCATAGCGAGCACACGGAGATTGTCGGCGCGCTGGAGAACGGCGATTGCGCGCTGGCGAGCCGGCTGATGCTACACCACATCGACCATATCGAGGCCGATCTCGATCTGCGTGTGCGAGCCGGTCCGGCGCTCCGGGAAGCCCTCAATTTCTGAAGCTAGCTCTCATTCTCGCCGGTCGTGGGCGCCGCCTGTCCGGCAGCCTTGCGGCGCAGCATCTTGGTCAGCTTCCAGATCGCCGGGCTGTTCTTGATGAAGGCTTTGAACCTTGCGCCTTGCCGGAGCGTCGCCGCCAGCGCGCGACCCTTCAGCGTCAAGGGGATCAGCACCTCGAAATGCTGGGTTTCGATATCGCACCAAAGCCGCTTGTAGGGCTCGTCGCCGACGGAGAAGTCGTAGACGGCAAAACCGGTCTCACAGGCTTCCTGGATGTTGTCGAAGAACAGGAAGTCGCCGGGACTGGTGTTGCCGAGATCATCCTCGGCGATGGCTCCGAATTCGCAGATCAGGCGCTTGCCGGAGCGGCTTGACCCGGTGACGGCGCGGAGCTTGCCGGCAACCTCGAGCCCGTGCAGCACGAACGAAGGCTTGTCCTCGGCAAGCGCCTGCGTGAACAGTGCGCGGAAGAAGGCGCGTACCTGCTCGTCGCCAAAGACGTTGGAGATGCCCATCTTGCGGAAGCGGAATTCCTTCATCTCGAAAAAGGCATCGAGCAGCCTGTCCACCTCGTCCGCCGTGCGCGCCTCGATGCGCCGGTGGCGGCCGACAGCCTCGAACTTGCGCATCTGCGAGCGGTGCTTCTTGCGCTTGCGCTTGCCGCTGGCGCGCAACAGCAGCGCATCGAAGCCACCGCCGAGATCGACGGCCAGCGACAAGTTTGGGCTGGCAAAATGGTCAAGCAAGGCGAGTGGATTGGGAACACCGTCGAGATCGGGCAGCAGCCGCTCGAGCGTGACGAGATCGATGTCCGGGCGTGCCTTGGCGATGGCCGCCAACAGTGATCGGATGGCCGGGATATCCGCCCTGGCCAGCCATTGCGGATCGGCGGCGACGAAGTTGCCGTTGGCGTGGCGGTCGCCCATGAAGCGGGCGACGCGAAACGGACCTTTCGCGGTGACCTCAAGGGCCAGCGAAAAAACCGGCCTGCCTTCGGCGCTCAGCGTCGCGACGAGCAGATCCGGTCCGACCTGCTCGGCCCAGTTCAGGATCCAGCTGGCACTCTGCGCCGGCGCAAACAGGGCCGAGCGGCAGAACCCGGCATAGGCCGCGAGCCCTTCCGCGCACATCACTGAAATCGACAGGCCGGCCTGGTCTCCCGGCAAGGTTCGCGGCGACGCCTCGGTCGCAGCGAGCCGATTGCCGTCAAATGACGCTGTTGCGTCAACCATACCTCAATCCTTAGGGCGTACTGATGGCGATTTGGGGAGCCGCATAGGCGCATTCCGTGCTCGGTTAAGCCTAGGCGCAAAAGGTGAATGAATGATCGACGGGGGCGAGGCAATCCGGAAACTGGCGCTGAACGTCGCCCGTTATTCCGGTCTTGCACCGCTGGCCAAGCCGTTCATCGGCGGCATTGGCGCCATACTGATGCTGCACCGCGTGACCGCGACGCCCGAAAAGCCCGACAGCGTCAACCGCCATCTGAACATCGCGCCTGGCTTCCTCGATGCTGTGATCGCCGACATGAAGGCGAGCGGCTATGCCTTTGTTTCCATGGACGAAGCCATCGAGCGCATCAAGGCAGGCGGCAAGGGTGGCGAGTTCGCAACCATCACCGCCGACGACGCCTATCGCGACAACATGACGGAGGCGCTGCCGGTGCTGGAGAAGCACGGCGCGCCGATGACCATCTACGTCGCGCCCGGGCTGATCAACGGCACCGCCGATTTGTGGTGGGATGTGGTCGAGGACATCGTCAACATACGCGACAGCCTCACCCTGACGCGGCCGAATGGCCCGCTGGTGATCGACTGCTCGACCCCGGCGAAGAAAGTGCAGGCCAATATACGCCTTCATGTCTATCTCACCTCCGAAGTCCGCGAGGAGGACCTGCAAGCCGTGCTGCGTGACCTCGCTCGCTCGAATGGCGTCGACGCCGACGGCCCGCGCCTGCGGACATTGATGAACTGGGACGAAATCCGCAGCATCGCCGCGCATCCGCTGGTGGCGATTGGCGCCCATACGATCAACCACAGCAATCTGAAGCGGCTTTCCGAAACCGATGCGCGGCACGAGATTGGGGCCGTCGGTGACATGCTGCAGGCCAAACTGGGCGAAAGGCCCAGCCATTTCGCCTATCCCTATGGCTATGCCAGGGCGGTGGGCTGCCGCGAAGTGGGGTTTGCCCGCGACGCCGGCTATGCCTCCGCCGTGACTACGCGCCATGGCGTGCTGCGCGCCGAACATTCCGGGTTTCTGCATGCCTTGCCGCGCATTTCAGTCAACGGCCGCTACCAGAGCCTCGCTCATATCCGCACCATGCTGTCGGGCGTGACCACGCCGCTCGCCAACGCCGGCAAGATGCTCGTGACGATCTGACTGCGGCGGGGCCGGGTTCCGGTTCAGCGCTTCGCCTTCGGCTCCAGCATCAGCCACTTGATGATGCCCATCGCCGGCAGCACCCACAGCAGGCCGCTGAGCAGGAAGAACAGGAAATGCACCCATGGGCTCGACTCCGACAGCCGGGCGACCGCGAAGATCGAAGCGACCAGCGCATAGATGATGACCAGCGCCACCAGCAGGAACGCTCCGATCAGCTTTTTCAGGCGCACGGGCATGGTTGGCCTCCTGGTCTAGGCTGCCGAACCTCTGAGGTCCGGTAAGCTCTTGGCTTCGCATAGGCCTTGACGCGACCCTGTGCAACCGGTGAGACGCGGCGCGACGGCGTGCCGCGCCGTCTGGTCTTGCCAGCAAGGGTGCGATGGTCCACCAATCCGCCAAACCAACCTGCCGGGACAAGACCATGGCTGCCATATCCGCTGCCGCGCCCTTCGTGGCCCGCGACCGCGACCTGTATAATCGGGCGCTGCTGCGCGGCTGGCTCTATGTCGTGGTGCTGGTGCTGTTCGCGCTGGTGCTGGTCGGCGGCGCCACCAGGCTCACCGGTGCCGGCCTGTCGATCACGCAGTGGAAGCCGATCCACGGCGTGATACCGCCGCTCAACGACGCCGAGTGGCAAGAGGAATTCCAGCTCTATCAGCAGATCCCGCAATATGCCGAGCTCAACAAGGGCATGAGCATCGAGGCGTTCAAGTCGATTTTCTGGTGGGAATGGGTGCACCGCATCCTGGCCCGCAGCGTCGGCCTGGTGTTTGCCTTGCCGCTGCTGTTCTTCTGGGCGACGCGCCGCATCGAACGCGGCCTGGGGCCGAAATTGGTGGGTATCCTTTTGCTCGGCGGCCTGCAGGGCGCCATCGGCTGGTGGATGGTGGCCTCGGGCCTGGTCGACCGGGTCTCGGTCAGCCAATACCGGCTGGCGACCCATCTGACGCTGGCGGCGCTGATCTTCACCGCCACCATGGTCGTGGCGCGTGGGCTGGCGCCGCATTCCGAACCCGCCGCCGACCGCTCGACGCAGAGGCTGGCCGGTTTCATCGTGTTTCTGGCGTTGATCCAGATCTATTTCGGCGGGCTGGTCGCCGGGCTCGACGCCGGCCTGAGCTACAACACCTGGCCGTTGATGGACGGCAAGCTCATCCCTGGTGATTTGCTGATCCTGGAGCCGGCGTGGCGCAATTTCTTCGAAAGCCCCAAGACGGTGCAGTTCGTCCATCGTCTCGGCGCCTACACGGTGTTCATTGTGGCCTTGTGGCACATGATCGCCACGCGTCGGCGCCTTCCTGAAACAACCCACGCCCGCCGCGCGACGCTGCTGTTCGTGCTGGTTTTGGTGCAGGCTTCGATCGGCATCGGTACGCTGCTGATGCATGTGCCGCTGTATATGGCACTGACCCATCAGGGGTTTGCGCTCATCGTGCTGGGCTTTGCCGCCGCGCATTGGCGCGGCACCAAAGGTGCCTATCCCTTGCCCCACGAAATCGCGGTCAGGACTTGATCCCGAGCCGATCGGCCGGTCACATCCAGAATTCGTTTGACGCTGTCGTCTTCTCGCCGTCGAATTCGGCCTGGCGCAAGGCTGCGGCGGATGGCGCTGACTGGCTCTGAGCGGCCTTCGCCGCCTTGTCGGCGTCGGCGGCCCTGAGTGCATCAAGCTTGGCCTGGGCGACAGCGATATCCTGCTGCCCCTGGGCGGCCTGGACCTGATCCTTGATCGCCTTGGCCTGATCTTCCAAATCCTGGATCTGCTTTTCGAGCGCGGCCTCCTGGGCGGCATTGCTCGATGAACTGGACGAGGAATACTGGGTTGCCTGCGAGGAACCCGAAATCGCGCTGACCATGACAATTCCCTGATGGAGCCACGCAACGTCAAGTAGCCCATCATGGTGAACAAGCCCTTACCGTCGCCGGTTGACTGGCTGGATCAGAAGCTTGGCCGCACCGCCCGGATCGCCTCGGCGATTGACAAGTCGCGGTTCTCGTCGACCGCGTTGTCGTCCTCGTGATGCCAGGAGGCCGACAGGCAACCATAGGCGATGGCATGATCAAGAATGGCGCGCGGACTCTTGCCGAGCGTTTTGGCAAAGACCTCTGCCATATCCGCGATCCGCTCGGGGGTGAGGCAAAGATCGTCCCGGTCGAGCGGGTTGTAGAACATGTTCGCGGCGTCGAAGCCGGGATCGCCAAGCACGCCCTTCGGATCGATCGCCAGCCAGCCGCGCGGTCCGTGCAGGATGTTGTCGTGATGCAGGTCGCCATGCAGAGGCATGATATCGTGCGGATCGGCCAGCAACCGATCGGCGATTTGTGCAGCCTCGACATAGAGACTGTCATGGCCGGCGTCGCGGTCGCTCGCGGCTTTCCTGAACAGGCTGGCAAATCGCTCGCGGAGCGGCTGCAGCTCGGCCGGGAAGGGGTCTTTCCCAGGCGAAAACAGTTTCGCCATCACTTCGGCCGCGATTTCAGTGGCGGCGTTGTCGCCCTCTTTGTCGAGAACCTGCTGCAGCAGCGTTTCACCGGCATATTCGAGCAGCATGCTGTGGCCGTCGCGGCCAAGCAGGCGGACCGCGCCGCCGCCGCGCCGCCAGGCGAGATAGTGCTCGCCGCGCAATTCGTCGGCGACGTCATCGAAAGGCTTTAGCGCCTTGACGATCGCCGGCGACCCATCCTCGCGGCGCACCTTCCAGATGCGGCTCGAAAAGGTCTCGGCAATGAGTTCGGGCGCGTCGACCCTCCAGCGCGTCGGAAAGACTGGCGCGTCCATCAGAGGCCGAGCATCAGGTCCATGTTCTGCACGGCGGCACCCGAGGCCCCCTTGCCGAGATTGTCATAGACCGCCAGCAGCAGAGCTTGCGCCCGTTTGTCATTGGCGAAGACGTAGACCTTCATCCGGTTGGTGCCGTTGTAGATCTCCGGATCGATCTCCGGCATGCGCTCCAGATGCGCATAGGGCGCGACCTCAACCACACCGCCCTCGATGGCGGCGAAATGGTCGGCAATCGCCGCATGAAGCTCCGCACCCGTCGGCACATGGTCGAGACCGCCGAGTTGCAGCGGCACAACCGTGATCATGCCTTGCGCGAAATTGCCGACCGCCGGCTGCATGATCGGATCATGCGACAGCCTGGCATAGGCCCTGAGTTCAGGCACGTGCTTGTGCTGCAAGGTGAGGCCATAGGGCAGGAATTCCGAGGCGTCCTCGCCCTTGGCGACATAGTCCTCGATCATCGGCCGTCCGCCGCCCGAATAGCCGGAAATGCCATTGACCGTGATCGGGAAGTCCGCCGGCAGCAGGCCTGCCGTGACCAGCGGCCGCAGCGTCGCGATCGGCCCCTGCGGCCAGCAGCCGGGGTTGGCGACGCGTTTTGCCGAGGCGATCGTCTTTGTCTGCTCCTTGTCCATCTCGGCGAAACCATATGCCCAGCCTTCGGCGACGCGATGCGCGGTCGAGGCATCGATGACCTTGGTGGTGTCGTTGGCGATCAGCGAGACGCTTTCCTTCGCCGCGTCATCGGGCAAGCACAGGATCGCGACATCGGCGGCATTGAGGAACTCGGCGCGCGCCGCCGTTTCCTTGCGGCGCTCGGCAGGAACGGAGATGATCTCCAGGTCACCGCGCTCGGCAAGCAGCGCCCGGATCTGCAGGCCAGTGGTGCCATGCTCGCCGTCGATGAAGATTTTCGGTTTCATTTGCCTGATCAAATTCCCTGATATTTCAAGACTATATGCCCTGACCGTAATTCACCGCGGCACCGTTATGGTTGCCATTGTTCAGCTCTTCAAGCCGGGCCTTTCGCTCGGCCAGCAGGCCGAGATACTGCATGGCCACCATCGAGCCGGCAATCGCCGTTATATCGGCGTGATCATAGGCCGGCGCAACCTCGACGACATCGGCGCCGACAATGTCGATCTGGTTGAGCTGGCGCAGCGTCGACAGGATCTTTGCCGAGGACGGCCCGCCGGCAACCGGCGTCCCGGTACCGGGCGCATAGGCCGGGTCCAGGCAGTCGATGTCGAAGGTGAGATAGGTCTTCTTGCCGCCGGTGCGGTCGACGATGGCATAGGCGATATCGGACGCCCGCATTTCCTCGATTTCGTGGCCGTAGAGGATCTTGATGCCGAACGTGTCGGGCGCGTGGGTGCGGATGCCGATCTGGATCGAGCGGTCCGGATCGATGATGCCTTCATTGACGGCACGGCCGACGAAAGAGCCGTGGTCGATGCGCTTGCCGTCGTCCGGCCAGGTGTCCTGATGGGCATCGAACTGCACCAGGGCGAGCGGGCCGTGGATGGCGGCATGCGCCTTGAGCAGCGGCCAGGTGACGAAATGGTCACCGCCAAGCGACAACAGGAAGGCGCCGGATTTGAGGATCTTCGCCGCTTCGCGCTCGATCGTGCCGGGCGTCTTCTGGTGGTTGCCCGAATCGAGCAGGCAATCGCCATAATCGACCACCGCGAGATGCTCGAACAGATCGCGTGAAAACGGGTATTGCGGGTCGTTGTCGAGGATCGCCGAGGCGCGGCGGATCGCCTGCGGCCCGAAACGGGCGCCGGGCCGGTTGGTGACGGCGGCGTCGAAGGGAATGCCCCATATCACCGCGTCCGCGCCCTTCACGTCCTTCGTGTATTTGCGCCGCATGAACGACAGCGCGCCGGAATAGGTCGGCTCGAGGGCAGCGCCCGTTTTGGAGCGGGCGGTGAAGGCATGGTCGATGTTGTTGGTCGCCATTACGGGTCCTTGTTTTTCATCGGGGTGCAACAACTACAGAACCGGCACGGAAGATGCCAGTCACAGCTTGGGGAGACGAAATGGCGCCCCTCAAGTGCCATGGCAAAACAGGATTTGTATCATCATGACGCAGACCGCGTTTCTTAATCCTCCCCGCGCCGTGGTGTCGACCCACAGCGGCACGATTGCCGGCGAACGCTTCCTGGTTCTCGATTCGTGGCGCGGCATCTGCGCGCTGCTGGTGGCGCTGTTTCACTTCCCGACCGGTTCGACGATTTCGCAAAGCGCCTTCATCGGTTCGTCCTACCTCTTCGTCGACTTCTTCTTCGTACTTTCCGGTTTCGTCATCGCCAGCAGCTACGGCAACCGGCTGAGCCAACCGGAAGAAGTGGCTCGCTTCGCCCTGGTACGGTTCGGCCGCATCTACCCGCTGCATCTGCTGATGCTGGCCGCTTTCGCCGCCTTCGAGCTGCTGCGGCTGATGCTGCCGCAACTGCAGGGCACCGGGGCAGCTCCCTTCACCGGCGGTTTCGGCCTCAGGAGCCTGCTTGCCAATCTTCTCTTGCTGCAAGGCGTCGGCTTCGAGGATCACCTGACCTGGAATGCGCCAAGCTGGAGCATTTCGGCGGAGTTCTTCGCCTATCTCCTGTTTGCGGGCGTGGTCTTCGTCGCCGGCGAGCTCGCCTGGATATGGTTCGTCGGCGCTGCCGTCACCGCACCGTTGTTCCTGCTTGGCTTCTCGACCCATCGTATGGATGTGTCCTTCGATTTCGGCTTCATCCGCTGCCTGTACGGCTTCTCGCTGGGCGCCTTGCTTGCCTGGTTTCAGCATGATTCCATTGCAGGGGCGCGACAGGCCCTGGCCAAGGGCGGCCCGCGCATGGCCTGGACGTTTGCCGAGATCGTCATGGTCGCCGTCATCGTGCTTTTTGTCCCGCTGTCGGGCGACAATGATTTCGGCATCGCGGCGCCCCTGGTGTTCGCGCTGGCGCTGTTTCTCTTCGCGCATGAAGGCGGCTGGATCAGCGCCCTGCTGAGGACGCCGTTCATGCTGACGCTCGGCGCGCTGTCCTATTCGATCTACATGGTCCACATCTTCGTCCAGGCACGCATGATCAACATCGCCGGGCTCGTCGAGCGCAAGCTTGGCCTGGGCCTGATCGACGACATCGTGCTGCGCGGCCTGCCGGCGACCGGCTTCGGCGCCGGCTGGACAGGGGCCGTGGCGATCATCGTCATGCTTGTCGCCACCATCGCCGCCTCCTGGATCACCTGGCGTTTCGTCGAGATGCCGGCCACGGCCTGGTTTCGCCGTCTGTCGAAACGCATCTGATGCGAGCATGATCCCGAAAAGTGGAAGCCGGTTTTCGGAAAAGATCATGCTCAAGCAAGACATCCGCTAGCCGGCTTCGTTCACGGGGCTGTCACGGGCATAGCCTATCCGGGTCTCGATCCGGCAAGGAGCGATTCTCGATGCGGACCATCTGGCTGAGCCTTCTGCTTTGCGCGGCACTTGCGGCCGCCTCTGGCCAGGCCTTGGCCGGCGAAACCCGCGCCAGGCAGATCCTCGACCGCTTCGAGCATGCCAACCAGTGGCGCGACCACGTCATGATCGCCGCGCATCGCGCCGGCAGCATACAGGCCGGCAAGACGCTCTACGCGGAAAATTCGATCGCGGCCGTGCAAGGCTCGATCGCCATGGGCGCCGAAATCGTCGAGGTCGACATCAGGCGCTCCAAGGATGGTGAGTTCGTCGTCATGCATGACAGCTGGCTCGACCGTACCACGACCTGCAAGGGCGAGGTGGTGAAGTACACGCTGGCCGAACTGAGAACCTGCCGATTGGTGGTTGAGGGGACCGGCGCCGTCACCAATGAGACAGTTTCGACGCTGCGCGAGATGCTGCTGGCGACCAGGGACAGGATCCTCATCAACCTCGACAACAAGCTCAAGGTCGGCGATCTCTCCGGCATGATCGCGGTTGCTCGCGATCTCGGCATGGCCGAACAGGTCATCGTCAAGGAGAACTTGTGGAATTCCACCCGGATTGCCACGGTCAAGGCCGCCATGGATGCCATCGGCGGCGGCTTCCAGTTCATGCCGATCATTGCTGACGACGCGGTGCATGATGCCGCTTTCGCCGAGACGGTCGACCACGCCTTCTCGCCGCGCGCGACCGAGCTGATCAACTGGCGGGCGGGCGCCGAGACGCTGACCGAGACCGGCGGCCCGCTGTTCAGCACGCGCATGCGCGCGGCCGCGGTGCGTGGCAACTGGCACATCTGGGCCGACACCTACGCCATCGTCAACAAGCCGGGCGGCTTCCTTGCCGGCGGCCGCGGCGACGAGCTGGCGGTCCAGGCCAGGCTGCCGCGCGAGACATATGGCTTCTGGGCCGATCGCGGCGCCACCATCATCCAGACCGACGAGCCGAAGGCGGCGATCGACTGGCTGGCGGCGAATGGCTACCGCGTGCCTTATGCCGACGAGGCGCGGCCGGTTGAGCCCGCGAATACGGCGAGCATCAACTAGGAACACCGGCAGAAACCGCCGCTCTCCCCACGAGGGGGGAGATTTGCTCGTCGCCGCGTTCGCTAATCCACCAACGCCTGGTCCAGCCTCGTCCGCCGTCAAGCGGCCGCCGCCATACCATCCAATTCCCTGAGCACATCGTCCGAAAGCTTGAGTTCGGCAGCGGTGAGGTTCTCCCGCAGATGCGCGACCGACGATGTGCCGGGGATCAGCAGGATGTTGGGCGCGCGCCGGAGCAGCCAGGCGAGCGCGACCTGCATCGGCGTGGCGCCGAGGTGCTGCGCCACATCGGACAGCGTCGAAGATTGCAGCGGGTTGAAGCCGCCGAGTGGGAAGAACGGCACGTACGCAATGCCGTCACGGGCGAGATCGTCGATCAGGGCGTCATCGCCGCGATGCGCCAGATTGTACTGGTTCTGCACACAGACGATCTCGGCAATCTGGCGTCCTTCCTTGATCTGGGTTGATGTCACGTTGCTCAGTCCGATGTGCCGGACCAGGCCTTGGCGCTGCAATTCGGCCAGCACCGTGAGCGGCGCTTCGATCGACCCCTCGGCAGGACCATGGGTGTCGAACATGATGCGCAAATTGACCACGTCGATCACCTCGAGGCCGAGATTGCGCAGATTGTCGTGCACCGCCTGGGTCAACGCTTCGGCGGAAAAGGCCGGCAGCCACGAGCCATCCGCGCCGCGCCGGGCGCCGATCTTGGTGACGATGACCAGATCCTTTGGGTAGGGGGCCAGCGCCTCGCGGATCAGCCGGTTGGTGACGTGCGGGCCGTAGAAGTCGCTGGTGTCGATGTGGTCGACGCCTTGTGCAACGGCCTCCCGCAGCACGGCCACTGCCGCGTCATGGTCCTTGGGCGGCCCGAACACACCAGGCCCGGCGAGCTGCATGGCACCGTAGCCGAGCCGTTTCACGGTGTGGCTGCCAAGGGTGAAGGTGCCGGCCTGTTGGATAGTGGACATGACGATTGATCTCCTTTGAGGCGGCGAAGATAGGTGCTGCTCAATCTTGTGATAATCAGGTACAATCCACACAGGCTGTACGGAATTGCGAACAATGATGGATCTCAGTGATCTGAACGCCTTCGTGGCGGTGGCGCGCGCCGGGGGCTTTCGCGATGGTGCGCGCGCCAGCGGCGGCAGCGCCTCAGGCTTGAGCGAAGCGGTGCGTCGCCTGGAAGTGCAGCTCGGTGTCAGGCTGTTCAACCGCACGACGCGCAGCGTTGTCCCGACCGAGGCCGGCCTCAGCCTGCTGGAGAGGCTCGGTCCGGCGCTGTCGGAGGTGGAGGCCGCCCTCGATGTGGTCAATGGCTTTCGCGACAGGCCGGCGGGCTCGTTGCGTCTCAATGTGCCGGTCAGCGCCGCGCGGCTGATATTGCCCGACATCGTTCCAGGCTTCCTCGCGGCCTTTCCCGGCATCCGGCTGGAGGTGATCGCCGATGAGAATTTTGTCGACGTGCTGGCGGCCGGCTGCGACGCCGGTATCCGTTACGACGAGCGGCTGGAACAGGACATGATCGCGGTGCCGATCGGACCGCGTGTGCAGCGCTTCGCCACCGCCGCCAGCCCTGCCTATCTCGATCGCCATGGACGGCCAGAACATCCCGGCGACCTACTCGGCCATGCCTGCGTGCGCGGCCGCTTTGCCAGCGGCGCGATGCTGCCGTGGGAATTCGAGCGCGACGGGGAGGTGGTGCGGATCGATCCGACAGGCCCGCTGATCGTGCGGATCGGCGGGGCGACCGACCTGGCCGTCGATGCGGCCATCGCCGACACCGGCATCATCGGCCTGTTCGAGGGCTGGCTTCGCCCTCACTTCGAGAGCGGCGCGCTTGAGCCCATTCTCGAACCGTGGTGGCAGAACTTCTCCGGGCCGTTCCTCTATTATCCCGGTCGCCGCCTCGTGCCGGCCCCACTGCGGGCGTTCATAGACTATATCAAGGCCGGCAGACCCTGAGACCTGAGCTAGGCATGAACTGCGCCGGCGCCATCACCCCAGCCGACGCTACGCGCCGGGTGGGGTGATGGCGGAGCCGCAAAAAAAGGCCGCCCGAAGGCGGCCTTTTCGATTGGCAAAACTGCGGAGCGCTTAGCGCTTCGAGAACTGGAAGCTGCGGCGGGCTTTCGCCTTGCCGTACTTCTTGCGCTCGACGACGCGGCTGTCGCGGGTCAGGAAGCCGCCCTTCTTGAGCACGGCGCGCAGCGCCGGCTCGTAGTAGGTCAGCGCCTTGGAGATGCCGTGGCGCACGGCGCCGGCCTGGCCCGAGAGGCCGCCGCCGATGACGGTGGCGACGATGTCGTACTGGCCCGAACGGTTGGAGGCGATGATCGGCTGGTTGAGGATCATCTGCAGGACCGGACGCGCGAAATAGGTCGCGAATTCCTTGTCGTTGACGATGATCTTGCCGGAACCCGGCTTCACCCAGACGCGCGCAATGGCGTTCTTGCGCTTGCCGGTGGCATAGGCGCGGCCCGACTTGTCGAGCTTCTGGACGTGGACGGGGGCCGCGGCCTGCGTGTTGGTGTTGCCGGTGGCGGCGCCCAGTTCTGCGAGCGAGGAAAGCTCAGCCATCTTATGCGACCTTCTTGTTCTTGGAATTCAGCTTGGCCACGTCGAGAACTTCGGGCTGCTGGGCGACATGCGGATGCTCTGCGCCTGCATAGACGCGCAGGTTCTTCATCTGGCGACGGCCGAGCGGGCCACGCGGGACCATGCGCTCAACGGCCTTCTCGACGACACGCTCGGGGAAACGACCCTCGAGCAGCTGGCGCGCGGTGCGCTCCTTGATGCCGCCGGGGTGGCCGGTGTGCCAGTAATAGACCTTGTCGGTGAACTTCTTGCCGGTGAACACCACCTTGTCGGCATTGATGACGATGACGTTGTCGCCGTCGTCGACATGCGGGGTGAAGGTCGGCTTGTGCTTGCCGCGAAGATGATTGGCGATAACAGTGGCGAGACGGCCGACGACGAGACCCTCGGCGTCGATCAGGATCCACTTCTTCACCACATCCGCAGGCTTCTGCGAAAAGGTTGTCATGTGTTTTCTGCTTTCGGTTCGAACCTTCACGAGGGAAGGCGTTTCTTGTTGCTTGGATTGGCGAAAAGCGCTTGCCCGCCGCCAATAACAAAACGGCGGCCTTTGCGGGCCGCTGCTTCGTGAGGGCTTATAGGCGAGGGCAATTGTCGCGTCAAGGCCATCGAAAGGGCCGATAGCAGGAAAAATATAGCAGAAACAATGCTTTGGGTAAAAGGTATTATTTTACCACATCGCCATTCCGCTTCGGCGGGATCGAATAGGTGCCGGTGGCATGCGCCACCGTATGTCCGTCCGGGCCGGCGACGATGTCGATGTCGAACACCATCAGGCTCTTTCCCAACTTCAGGATGCGGCAATGGCCATCGATCGGTCCGGCCTCGGCCTTGCGGACGAAGTTGATGTCGAGGTTGACGGTAACGGAAAGCGCGTCCGGCCCGGCATGGCTGAGCACGCAGACATAGCCGCCGATGTCGGCCAGCGTGAACAGCGACGGACCCGACACCGTGCCGCCAGGGCGCAGGTGCCGCTCGTCGGCATTGAGCCGCACGACGCAACCGCCCGGAAACACGTCGATCGCCTCGTAATGTTTGAACTGGTCGTTGAGCTGGGGATAGACGCTTGCCATCAGCGCATTGACCTCCGCCACGGTCAGCACCGGCTTGAGATTGCTCTGGGCGGGCATGGCGGTCTCCCTCGTATGCGCCTGTTTGAACGCGGCCGGGTATTCTGGCAACACCGTTTCAGCCTTCACTGATGAGAATCCTAACCCAACGGAACAAATGCAGGGCAGCCTTGTCGCTTGTGCCAGCAATCTGTTTGATGGTGTTGGACGAAGCGTGATGGCGTACTAGATTTGAAGCATCCAACCATGATCCAGAATCGCGGAGCAACGACCATGGCTGAAATCCTTGCCATCAAGCCTGCCGTCGTTGAAGGTCCGGTTGTCGCACAACTGGATAAGGGCGTGCTGCGCCTCACGCTTGCCAATCCGCCCGCCAACGCTCTGTCGCTGGCGGTCATGGCGGCGCTGACCGCGGAACTCGAGCGCGCCAAGGCCGACAAGGCGGTTCGCGTCATCGTTCTCTCGGCAGCCGGCAAGGTGTTCTGCGCCGGCCATGATCTCAAGGAAATGACGGCGCGCCGTGCCGATGCCGATCATGGCAAGGCCTTCTTTGCGGAGACGTTTGCGGCGTGTGCCACGCTGATGCAGGCGATCGTGCGTCATCCCTTGCCGGTCATCGCCGAGGTCGACGGCCTGGCAACGGCCGCTGGCCTGCAACTGGTCGCCAGCTGCGATCTGGCGATTGCCTCGCATGCGGCGACTTTCTGCACCCCGGGCGTCAACATCGGCCTGTTCTGCTCGACGCCGATGGTGGCGCTGTCGCGCAACATCTCGCGCAAGCACGCGATGGAGATGCTGCTGACCGGCGAGACGATCGATGCGGCAACCGCCAAGGAATTCGGCCTGGTCAACCGCGTCGTGCCGCGCGAATATCTGAATCAGATTGTCACCAAATACGCGCAAACCATTGCTTCCAAATCATCTTTGGTGGTCAAGACCGGCAAGGAAGCCTTTTACGCGCAGGCCGAGATGGGACTGGCCGACGCCTATGCCTATACCGGTCGGATCATGGTCGACAACATGCTGGCGCGTGACGCGGCGGAGGGCATTGGCGCCTTCATCGGCAAGCGCAAGCCGCAATGGACGGACGAGTAGTCATGGAACCGCGCATCTCCATCATCACCATCGCGACCGACGATCTCGACCGCGCCGTGCGCTTCTATGAGGCGATGGGCCTCACCCGTCATGCCGGTATCACCGACGGTGTCGCCTTTTTCCAGATGGGCGGCGTCATTCTCGGCCTGTTCCCGCGCGCCAGCGCCGAGGAGGATTCCGGCATTACCTTCACCGGGGCGCCGTCCGCCGTCTATCTCGCTTACAACACACGCTCCGATGCCGAAGTCGACGAGGTTCTCGCCATGGCCGAAAAAGCCGGCGGCCGTATCGTCAAGCCGGCCGGCCGCGCCTTCTGGGGCGGCTGGTACGGATATTTCGCCGATGCCGACGGGCATGTCTGGGAAGTGGCGCACAATCCAGCCTTCCCGATCGCGGAAGACGGCACGATTTCGCTGCCCGATTGATGGCTTACCGCAAGCAGCTGACGCGGCTCAAGGCACCCTATCTCAAGCGCATCCTGCTTGACCCCGGCGCGGGGTCAAGGATTGGGAAAAATATCCCTGGAACCTGCCGCTGTTTCGCGGCCACGATTTCGCAGGCCTTTATGGAGGAAGCGCTGCGGGAGGATGATGCGTGATCGCCAATGACGACGATCTCAACTGGCGCAGCGAACAGGCGTGCCGCGAAGCCTGGCCGGCAGCGGCCGAAACCGTCGTCGACGGCTGGCTTCTCAGGCGCTCCGGTGGCCGGACCCGGCGCGCAAACTCGGTCAATCCCTTGCGTGGCAAGCGCGGTGCACCCAACAAGGTCATCGACGCCGCCGAGTCTTTCTATGTCGGCCACGACCAGACGCCGCTGTTCCGGGTGCCTGATATCGCCGATGAGCTCGAAGCCGCACTCGACCATCGCGGTTATCAGCTCGAAGGCGGAACCATCCATCTTCATGCCGGTATCGACGACCTGGCGGAGATCCGCGACGGGCGCGTCACTGTATCGCCGGTGCCCGCCGAAGACTGGCTCGCAGCGCGGTTTCGCATGGGCGCCTACGACGACATCGATCGCCGCGTCTTTCGCGAGATGACGGGGCTGATCGCCGGCGACCGGGCGTTCGTGTCCTGTGAATGCGACAGCGAAATTGCCGCCCTGGCCTATGGCGTCATCCGAAACGGGCTGCTTGTGGTGGAATCGGTTGAAACCGACGGCCGCTTCAGGCAGCAAGGCCTGGGGCGCAAGACGGTCGGCGGCCTGATCGGCTGGGCACGACGGGCAGGGGCTGACGCGGCATGCCTGCAAGTGGTGGCCGACAATGCGCCAGGCCGGGCGCTCTATGCCTCGCTTGGATTCAGCCGTGAACTTTACCGCTATCACTACCGCAGGAAGCCGCATGAACCACGATAGTTACGACAACACCTACATTGCCGGCATCCTCAATTCGGTGAAGACCATCGCCATGGTCGGCGCGTCCGCCAATGACGTGAGGCCAAGCTATTTCGTGCTGAAATATCTGCTGGCCAAGGGCTTTTCGGTGTTTCCGATCAACCCGGGCCAGGCCGGCAAGCAAATCCTCGGCCGGATGACCTATGCCAGGCTGGCCGATATTCCCGAACCGATCGACATGGTCGACATCTTTCGCGCGGCGACGGCAGTGCCGGGCATTGTCGATGAGGTGTTTCGGCTCGATCCCTTGCCGAAAGTCCTCTGGATGCAGCTTGGCGTACGCCATGACGAGACAGCCGCGCGCGCCGAGGCCGCCGGCATCAAGGTGGTGATGAACCGCTGCCCCAAGATCGAATATGGCAAGCTGTCCGGCGAGATCGGCTGGACTGGCGTCAATTCCGGCGTGCTGTCGTCTAAGAAGCCGCTGATGCGCCCTGGGTTCCAGAGTTTTGGTGTGCGCCAGAAGTAGAAGAAAAATAATTCCGAAGCGCTCTGCATTTTCTCCCGCCTCACGTGTAAATCACCTGCCGAAGGGCATTTTCTTCTTTGCATTCACGCCTGGGCTTCGCCAAGAATGCCCGGCCATTTCAAGAGTTTCAAAAAAGGGAGGTTTCGATGACCCGCACGCCCGGTTTCAACACGCTCGCCGTCCATGCCGGCGCCAAGCCTGACCCGGCCACGGGCGCCCGCGCCACGCCGATCTACCAGACGACCTCCTTTGTCTTCGATGATGCCGACCACGCCGCCTCGCTGTTCGGGCTCAAGGCCTTTGGCAACATCTACACCCGCATCATGAACCCCACCCAGGCGGTGCTGGAAGAGCGCATCGCGGCCCTCGAGGGCGGCACGGCGGCGCTTGCGGTCGCCTCCGGCCATGCCGCCCAAGTGATCGTGTTCCACAATCTGATGCAGCCGGGCGACAATTTCGTCGCCGCCAATAAGCTTTATGGTGGTTCGATCAACCAGTTCGGTCATGCCTTCAAGAATTATGGCTGGGAGGTGCGCTGGGCCGATACCAATGACATCTCGACCTTCGAGAGCCAGATCGACGACAGGACCAAGGCGATCTTCATCGAGAGCCTCGCCAATCCGGGCGGCACCTTTGTCGACATCGAGAAGATCGGCGACATCGCCCGCAAGCACGGCCTGCCGCTTATCGTCGACAACACGCTGGCCTCGCCCTACCTGATCCGCCCGATCGAGCACGGCGCCGACATCGTCGTCCATTCGCTGACCAAGTTCATCGGCGGTCACGGCAATTCGATCGGCGGCGCCATCGTCGATGGCGGTACGTTCGACTGGTCCAAGTCGGGCAAGTATCCGATGCTGTCGGAACCGCGCCCCGAATATGGCGGCCTTATCCTGCACGAAACCTTCGGCAATTTCGCTTTCGCCATTGCCGCGCGCGTGCTTGGCCTGCGCGACCTCGGTCCGGCGATCTCGCCGTTCAACGCTTTCCTGATCCTGACCGGCCTGGAAACCTTGCCGCTGCGCATGCAGCGCCACTGCGACAACGCCGTGACCGTCGCCGCCTGGCTGTCCAATCATCCCAAGGTCGCCTCGGTGAATTATCCCGGCCTGCCCTCAGACAAGAACCACGCGCTGCAGAAGAAGTACTCGCCGCAAGGCGCCGGCGCCGTGTTCACCTTCGGCCTCAAGGGCGGCTATGACGCCGGCGTCAAATTCGTCGAGGCGCTGGAACTGTTTTCGCACCTGGCCAATGTCGGCGACACCAAGTCGCTGGTCATCCACCCGGCCTCGACCACGCACCGCCAGCTTTCCGACGAGCAGAAGGTCAAGGCCGGAGCCGGTCCGGACACTGTGCGGCTTTCCATCGGCATCGAGGACGTCAACGACATCGTTGCCGACCTCGAACAGGCGCTTGCCAAGGTCTGATGATCATGACCGCGTTTCTTTCCGTCGACATCAAAAACGTCGAACCCGAATCTGCCGCGCCGGCGCCGGATCGGCTGATCTCGGGCGATCCGAAATTCCGCACCTGGAACGTCGAGGAGCGTGACGGTGGCCTCTATGCCGGCATCTGGGAATCGACCCCGGGCAAATGGCGCATCGTCTATGACGAATGGGAATTCTGCCACATCTTGTCCGGCGTTTCGGTGATCGCCGAAGAAGGCGGTGCGGCGCGCACCGTCAAGGCCGGCGACAGCTTTGTTCTCAGGCCCGGCTTCAAAGGCAGCTGGGAAGTGCTTGAAACGACCCGCAAGGAGTATGTGATCAAGCTCTAATGCATGTCGCCCAAAAGTGGCCCCGGTTTTGGGAGAACGACATGCATAAAAACAGGCATCCAGGCCGGGGTCAGACGACGCGATCGATATCGCTGTCCGAAAATCCGTATTGCGCCATCATCTGCCGGTGCCAGTCACCCCCAGCAATTCATCGAGGCAAGCATCGGTGTCCCTGAGCAGGGCGCCGTGGCCCTTGGCGATTGCGAAGGCACCGGCCGATGGCTGTTTTTCGCTGGCCGGGACCTCGACAAGGCCAAGCGGCATTTCGGGCCGCTGGGTCAGATAGCCTCGATGCGCCATCGCAACGCTGGCATAGGCGTGCACCACGCCGTTGGCGACTGCATCCGCTGCGTCGGCCTGGGTTGCAAACATCCTGATCTGCTCCGGCGCAATCCCGTTGTGCAACGCCGTGAGATGCTGGACCTGGTCGGTTATGACGCCAAGCAGCGCCGTCCGGTCCCTGGCAATGGATTGGTAGCCGCGAAAGCCGCGCGGATTGTCTTTCGCGACCAGCAACCCGTCCTGCAACGCCCAGATCGGCCGTGTGAAGTCGACAATCTCTTGGCGCTCGTCGGAGACGAACAGGCCGGTCGTCATGGTCCAGCGGCCCTCGACCAGCCCTGGCAGCAATTCAGCGAATTCGGTCTCGATCGGCCTGAAGCCCGCCAATCCGAGCTTCTCGCCGAGGCTGCGCGCAAGCTCGACGTCACAGCCTGAGACCTCGCCCGATGCACCGGTGAAGCAGAATGGCGGCTCTTCCAGGAAGGCGAATTTCAACTCGGTCATATGCTTGGTCAAACGGTCGCCATCCTATTTCGCCGGGAACTGGCTGAGGCAGGCCTCCGATGCCTTGTCGTGGAAGGTCAGGGCATTGGGGTCCTCTGCCTCGATATCGGCGTCGGAAATCTCGTTGCGATAATACTGCGCCACGAGATCGAGGCCCTGCTGGCTGATGCCCTGGGTCGGCATTTCGCGCGCAAGGCAGCCGCAAAGGCTGAGCGCTCGGTCCGGTGAGCCAATCTTGTGGTTGGTGAGGATGAAATCCTGTGCCGGACAGGCATCGAGAAAGCCATCGAAATTCAGCTTCTGCTGCGGCTGGTCGCCATGATTGAAATAGGCCGGCGGCCATTGGCTCTTGCCGCTGGCGACATCGCAGCCGGTGCCGACGTCCTCGGCGTTTTTCAGGAGCGCCTGCCAGGCAATCTCCTTCGCGCCTGTCGGATATTCGAAATTGTCGCCCAGCGATGCCGTGTACATGTCGAGATCAGGCTGCGTGAAGCCGGTTACCTGAAACCGGCTGAACCGGCATTGGCATTCAGCCATCACGCGTTCCGCTTCGCCCTCCGCCGGTTGCTCGTTGGATCTGCTTTTCTGGCAGGCCGCCATGAAGGCGGCGCCATCGAGCGACGAGGCAGGAAACGTGGAGGCGTCGATATAGCGTTTTCCGTCCCAGCCGATCATCATCTGGTTGGACTGGATGTCGAGAAAACCGTTTCGTTTGAAGGCGCTGAGCCCGATCTTGTCCTGCGGCACCAGCCTTGCACCAGGAATGTCGCCGAGAACCTCCTGGTAGCTGTCGCCTTCGAGGACGAACAGGAAGTTGCCGCAATGGATGCCGTTGCAGCCCGGCGCATAGCGATAGGCGAAGATCTCGGGAAAGCCGTCGAGGTTGAGATCGACCTCGACCGCAAAGGATGGCGGCGGGAAATCCTTGGCTCCGGTCTGCCGCTCCAGCAGGCCGGCCGCCATTTTCTGGGCGATCGCCACGCTGTTTTCCCACGGGATGTTCTCCGGCTGCTGCTGGGCGTGCGCCACACCGAGGCATGACAGCATTGCCACTGCGAACGCTGTCGCCGGCCTCGAAAACACCCTCATGTCACAGCCCCAGGCCCGCGATCGTCAAAAGCCGACGGCGAGCGTTTCCAGCCCATGGAAGTGGTAAGTGTCGCGGAAGCGCGGCGGTTCGGCAAGATGCAGCTTTGGCTGCCGGTCGAACAAGGTTTTCAGCGACACCTGCAATTCGAGCCGGGCCAGCGGCGCACCGATGCAGAAATGGATGCCGGCGCCGAAGGACACGTTCTTCTGGTCCGCCCGATCCGGCCTGAAGGCGAGCGGTTCGGCGAAGGCGCGTGGATCGTGATTGGCCATGCCAAGCAGCAACCCGATCGTCTGGCCCGGCTGTACGACGACGCCTGGCGCGACTTCGATCTCCTGATAGGCGTAGCGCGTGAACATGTGCAGTGGCGCGTCGGAGCGCAGGCACTCCTCGACTGTCGCCGCGGTCGCTTCGGGTGAGCCGAAGAAGCGACGGGGATCGCCACCTTGCGAAAGGATCGAGCGCACGGCGTTGCCGGTCTGATGCACGGTCGCTTCATGGCCGGCATTGAGCAGCAGGATCGCCGAGGACACCATCTCGTCCTCCGACAGTTTCTGGCCGTCCTCCTGCGCCGAGATCAGAAGCGACAGCAGGTCGTCACCGGGGTTCTTGCGCCGCTCGGTGACATGGCTGCGCAGGAAATCGGCAAAATCGCCTGCGGCGCGGTTGGCCGTCTCCTCGGTTTCGCGCGTGCGGCTATGCAAGTACATGGCGACCATCTGGTGCGACCAGTCGAGCAGCTGCGGCCCCATCTCGACCGGCACGCCGAGCATTTCGGCAATGATGGTGATCGGCAGCGGTGCCGCGAAGGCGGGCAAGAGGTCGACGGCTCCGTCGGGTTCGAAACGGTCGATCAACTCGTTGGCGAGCGCTTCGACGCGTGGCCGCAGCCGTTCGACCTGGCGCGAAACGAAGGCACGGTTGACCAGCGTTCTCAACCGCGTGTGCACCGGTGGCTCCAACTCCAGCATCGAATTGGCCTCGATGCCATCGAATGCCCTGAGATGGCTGCGGTCCTGGCCGATACCGCGCCTGTCTGGAATGCCGACCGGGTTCTGTCGGCCGAAGCGGCGGTCGCGCAGCAGCCGGTTGACGTCGTCGAAGCCGCCAAAGCACCAGAAGCCGAACTCTTCCCAGAAGAATGCATTCGAGGTGCCGTGCAGAAAGGCGTAGGCCTCGTAAGGATCTTGAAAAAAGGCAGGCTCGTGCGGATCGAGCCGCAGGTGGCGGATGGCTGGATCAAAGGCCAGATAAGGTGGCGTCAATTTGGTCATGCCAGACCAATAGCGCGGCTTGCCAGCCCGGTTCCAGACCGTATGTTGCGCCCGATAGCCCAATGCGTTGAGCCAGCCATATGGCTGCGGAAAGACTGACCTGATGAATGTGATCGTTGTCGGCGCGGGCATTGCCGGTCTTTCCACCGCGTGGTCGCTGGTCAAGGCCGGCCACAGCGTTTCGATCGTCGAGCAGGGACCGATCCCAAACCCGCGGGCGGCATCAGGCGACCATCACCGCATCATCCGCCGCGCCTATCGGGCCGGTACCGGCTATGGCCGGCTGATCACAGAAGCCTATCAGGCCTGGGACGAGATGTGGACCGATCTCGGCGAAAGCCACCTCGATCCCAGAGGTTTTGTCTGCATTTCGCGCGCGCCGGGCGACGAGGCCGAAGAATACCGCGAGGGCCTGGAGGAGGGGAATTTCCCTTTCGAATTGCTGGCGCCGGAGGCAGCCGCGCAACGCTGGCCGTTTCTTGAGGCTGGCTCGTTCCGCTATGCTTATTTTTCGACCGAAGGCGGCGCGCTGCACTGCCGCAAGATCGCCTCCGGCCTGGCCAAATGGCTGCGGACCAATGGCGCCAATGTCTACGAGAACAGCAAGGTCGTCGAAATCGACGAGGAAACCGGCCACATCGTGCTCGAAAGCGGCGAAACGATGCAGGCCGACCGCATCGTCGTCGCTGCCGGCGCCTGGGTGTTGAAACTTTTCCCGGAAATGGACGGCGAGCTGAAGACCTATCGAACGGCACTTGCCTATGTCGAACCGCCGGCCGACCTCAAGGCCGCCTGGCAGGCAGCACCGGTCGTCCTCGATATCGGCAGTACGGTCGACGGCTACGTGATCCCGCCTTCCGGCGGAGCCGGCATGAAATTCGGTTCCGGACTGCACAGGGTGCCGACCAGCGACGCCGACTGGAACCGGGAGCCGGTGCTGGGCGAGGGCGAGGCGATCCGCAACCTGTTTTCGCCGCCGATCGCCCGCATCGATGAGTATGAGGTGACCGAGGTCGTCACCTGCGCCTACACCTTCACCGCCGACGAGAAATTCATGGCGTACGAGAAGGGCAGATGCCTGATCGTCTCAGCCTGCTCCGGCCATGGCTACAAATTCGGTGCGGCGGTCGGCCGGCGCGTTGCCGCCGCCATTGGTGATGGCGACATCGCCGGACTGAAGCGCTGGCTGCGGGCGGAGGTGGCCTGAACCGCACCAGGTCGAAGACTTGTGGCGGCTTAGCGATTGAGCTCGTCGGCGGCGGCCATGACTTCGGACACAATCGCCCGCACATCATCTGGGGTCGTTCTATGATTGACGAAACACGCCCTCAGCGCGAAGTGACCGTTGACCGTTGCGTTCGACAGATACACCCGGCCGCGCGCGATCACGCGGCGCAGGATCGCTTCGTTGTCCTTCGAGCGGTGGCGGAAACAGACTGCGCTTAACGATACCGGCGCAAGCTGTTCCAACTCCGGCTGCGACGCGATTGTCTGTGCGAGCATCTGGGCATGGTGGAGATCGCGCGTGATGGCTTCGCGATAGGCGCGGCGTCCGTGATACTGCAGCGACATCCAGAGCTTCAGCGCCCGGAAGCGTCGAGAGAGCTCGATCGACTCCTCGAAGAACGCAAATGCTTCCGTAGGGTCATCGCTCAGTATCCTGACGTAGTCGTCGCTGTGCGAAAAAGTCGTTCGCGCGACGTCTGGGCGGCGATAGAGCAGACAGCCGCAATCGAGTGGCTGATAGAGCCATTTGTGCGCATCGAGCGACAGCGAATCCGCAGAAGACAACCCCTGGAACTTTTCCGGCACCGCCAGAGCCGCCAGTCCCCCATAGGCGCCGTCGACATGCATCCAGAGCGCTTCCCTCCGAGCGATCTCTGCAATTTCGGGGAGGGGATCGATCGCGCCGGAGACGATGGTGCCGACTGTAGCCACGATGGCGATCGGCACGTTTCCGGCCTCGCGGTCGGCAACAATAGCTGCCTGGAGGGCGTCCGGTCGCATTCTGAATTTGTCGTCGACAGCGATCAAGCGAAGGTTTTTTCTGCCGATGCCCAACAGTGCGACGGCCTTGGGAATGGACATGTGCACTTGTTCGGAAGCATAGACCACGCAAGGCCGTGCACCTGTTTCGTTGGCGGGCGACTTCGCTTCCCGCGCCATTGCCAATGCCATGAGGTTGGCCGTCGAGCCTCCGCCGCACAGGCTGCCGGCAAATCCGATGCAGCCGACAGCGTCAGCCAACCATCCGACAACCGCGCGTTCGATCGATGTCGCCGCCGGCGCCGACCGCCACGAGGTCACATTCTGATTGAGCGCCGCAGCGAGCAACTCTCCCAGCGCGCCGACCGGCTCGCCCGAGCCGACGACGTACCCGAAGAATCTGCCTGTCGAAGGTCGCACATGCTCTGAGATCGACTTGAAGTCCTGCAAGACTTCCCGACCACGACCGTTATCGAGCCAAGGTCGCGAGAAGAGTTCGGTCGTGTGTTTGCCGCTGGTCAAGGGGTACGTCCGACGTCCCTCAAGGGACGCCCAATAGCTTTTGGCGAGCCCCAGGGCTTCTTCCGCAAGATCTGATAGTTCTTGATTGGAAATTTCCAGGTCGCGCATGTTTTCAGTCCCCGCCGAAACCCCGCTGCGGCGCAGGCTACCCTCCCGGCTGCAGTCCAACAACCTCTCATCATTGGGGGCTATTTGGTGCCGCGATCGGCGTGAACGCAGCTAATCCTGGCAGTGCCTGGGAATATGCACGCGCCGCCAGCCGGATGACCCTTCGCGCACCAGCACGCGCCGCGCGACGGTCCGGTAGGAGGCAGGAACATTGATGATGCGCCTTTGCTCCGGCTGCACCAGCACCTCCTCGGCGATGCTGTCGTATTGCGCCGGGGTGACGACACGCCGTGTCCGTTCGGGCTCGATCACCACGGTCTCGGCGACACGCCCGAAGCGCGCCTTGTGCCAGATCTTGCACAGCACCTTGCGGCCATGGATGACACGCCATTCCCAGGAATAGCCGCCATCATCGACCTGGACCGTATGGTAGACGGTGCGGGTGACCGCGGGCACGATCTCGTAGGTCACTTGTGCCGGAACCGTCATCACCACGCGTTCGCGGGTGCCATAGATGGCCGGAACATAGTCGACCTGCTGGCCGGGCGGGCTGACCAGCACGTCTTCGTAGACGGTGTCGTAGACATCAGGTGTGCGGACCGGTTCATAGCATTCGACGGCGCGGCCGCCGGCCGACGTTTGCGAAATCGTGCCGAGCACGGTCAGCCCGGCAATGGCGAAGCATGCGGTTTTCCTGAACATGACACTCCCCCTGTTGAACTGCACAATGACGGTTCAACGTTGGATTGTAGGGGAAGCGGCGTCGGGTAAAAGGGGGATTTGCCGTATTTCGTTAAGCAATGCGGTTAAGAAATTGCTACGGGTGGTGATGACATCGCCGAACGATGACGACACGGGTCGATGATTCACGTGAATAACCTTGATTCGACTTACCCAGATGGCTAGGACGGGTCGGCCTTGCACAAGGATGAGCCGGCATCCTATTTACGGAATGACGATCCAGAACCGATTCTGCCCGATCTGCCAGCCTTCCCGGCGCCGGAATCCCACGCGAGATAAGAGATAACTAATGAAGAACCCCGTCGAAACCTACATGAACCTCGTTCCGATGGTGGTCGAACAGACCAATCGCGGCGAGCGGGCCTACGACATTTTCTCGCGCCTCCTCAAGGAGCGCATCATTTTCATCACCGGTCCGGTCGAGGACGGCATGGCGACGCTGGTCTGCGCGCAGCTTTTGTTCCTGGAAGCCGAGAATCCGAAGAAGGAAATCAACCTCTACATCAACTCGCCGGGCGGCGTCGTCACCTCGGGCATGGCGATCTACGACACGATGCAGTTCATCAAGCCGGCCGTCTCGACGCTCTGCATCGGCCAGGCCGCCTCGATGGGTTCGCTGCTTTTGACCGCCGGCCACAAGGACATGCGCTTCGCCACGCCGAACGCCCGCATCATGGTTCACCAGCCGTCCGGCGGCTTCCAGGGCCAGGCGTCCGACATCGAGCGCCATGCCCAGGACATCATCAAGCTGAAGCGTCGCCTCAACGAGGTCTACGTCAAACACACCGGCAAGAGCTACGAAGAGATCGAGAAGACGCTCGACCGCGACCATTTCATGACCGCCGACGAAGCCAGGGATTTCGGCCTCATCGACAAGGTCATTTCGTCGCGCGAGCCGGTCGAAGGCGCTGTGGCATAAGGGCTAGTTGGCAGTTGGATGACGGCATCACGCGCTTTTGGCGCATCTTGCGGCATTTCGGCCACAATTGGCTGTTCCCTCGGGGGCCAGGATTGCCTACGTTAAAGTTATGTTGAGTTTCGGCGGCTTAGCTTTATGCGGGGCTGTCGCGAATCATTGCCACGTTTTCTGATTTGTGTTTCGTACGGAATGCGTTGCAGGAGCCGGACACTGGCGGCGGCGGATTCCCGCGATAGATGAGAGTATGCGCCCTTTCAGCCAGACCATCGGCGGGCGGCCATGAAAGGACATGAAAATGAGCAAGGTCGGCAACAACAGCGGCGATTCCAAGAATACGCTCTACTGCTCGTTTTGCGGCAAAAGCCAGCACGAAGTGCGCAAGCTGATCGCCGGTCCGACGGTCTTCATCTGCGACGAGTGCGTCGAGCTCTGCATGGACATCATCCGCGAAGAGAACAAGACCTCGATGGTGAAGTCGCGCGAGGGCGTGCCGACACCGCAGGAGATCCTCAAGGTTCTCGACGATTACGTCATCGGCCAGCCCTACGCCAAGCGCGTGCTGTCGGTGGCGGTCCACAACCACTACAAGCGCCTCGCGCATGCCGGCAAGAACAACGATGTCGAGCTGGCCAAGTCGAACATCCTTTTGATCGGCCCGACCGGTTGCGGCAAGACGCTGCTGGCCCAGACGCTGGCCCGCATCATCGACGTGCCCTTCACCATGGCTGACGCGACGACGCTGACCGAAGCCGGTTATGTCGGCGAGGATGTCGAAAACATCATCCTCAAGCTGCTGCAGTCGGCCGACTACAATGTCGAGCGGGCGCAGCGCGGCATCGTCTACATCGACGAGATCGACAAGATTTCGCGCAAGTCCGACAATCCCTCGATCACCCGCGACGTGTCGGGCGAGGGCGTGCAGCAGGCGCTGCTGAAGATCATGGAAGGCACCGTCGCCTCCGTGCCGCCGCAGGGCGGCAGGAAGCACCCGCAGCAGGAATTCCTGCAGGTCGACACCGCCAACATCCTGTTCATATGCGGCGGCGCCTTCGCCGGGCTGGACAAGATCATATCGGATCGCGGCCGGAAGACCTCGATCGGCTTCGGCGCCATCGTCGCTTCGCCCGAGGATCGCCGCACTGGCGATGTCTTCCGCCTAGTCGAGCCCGAGGATCTCTTGAAATTCGGTCTTATCCCCGAATTTGTCGGCCGTCTGCCGGTCCTGGCGACCTTGGAGGACCTCGACGAGCCGGCGCTAATCCAGATCCTGACCGAGCCGAAGAACGCGCTGGTCAAGCAGTATCAGCGGCTGTTCGAGATGGAGAATGTCGACCTGACCTTCCACGAGAACGCCCTGTCGGCGATCGCCAAGCGCGCCATCGAGCGCAAGACCGGCGCGCGCGGCCTGCGCTCGATCATGGAAGCGATCCTGCTCGACACGATGTTCGAACTTCCCGCGCTCGAAGGCGTACGCGAAGTGGTTATTTCGGAAGAGGTGGTTACCGGCAGTGCCCGGCCGCTCTATATCTACTCCGAGCAGAAGGAAAAGAAGGGCAATGTCAGCGCCTGACATGAGCCCACAGCGGAATTTTGAAACGGCGCCGCAAGGCGCCGTTTTGCTGTCACGCAGGGTTTTGCGGCTGCGCCCGGACTGGCCGTCGCAAATCTGTCACCTGCGGGCAAGTTGGAGGAGCGGATTTGTACGGGCCCCTTGATCTTTGTGGATCGTGCATCCAACTAACGGGAGAAGGCCGAGGTGCCCGATTTCTGTGCTGTAAAACTCCCGTCATAAACGGTGGTAGGCGGAACGATCCCCGGTCGTTAATATGAGATTCGCGGTTGGCTGATTGGCGGCCGCGACATGAAAGGTTGGACAATGGCCAAAATATCCAAGGCTCCCAGCGACGGCGTCTTCGCAGTCCTCCCACTGCGCGACATCGTGGTGTTCCCGCACATGATCGTTCCGCTCTTCGTCGGGCGTGAAAAGTCGATCAAGGCGCTGGAAGAGGTGATGGGTCAGGAGAAGCAGATCCTGCTTGCCACCCAGATGAATGCCGCCGACGACGATCCCGAGCCCGATGCCATCTTCGACATCGGCACGCTCGCCAATGTGCTGCAATTGCTGAAGCTGCCCGACGGCACCGTCAAGGTTCTGGTCGAAGGCGCCTCGCGCGCGAAAATCGTTTCGTTCACCGACCGCCCCGACTTCCACGAGGCCCGCGCCACGGCGCTGGTCGAGCCGGAAGAGGAAGAGGTCGAGGTTGAGGCGCTGGCGCGCTCGGTGGTCACCGACTTCGAGAACTACGTCAAGCTGAACAAGAAGATCTCGCCAGAAGTGGTGGGTGCCGCCAGCCAGATCGACGACTATTCCAAGCTCGCCGACACGGTCGCTTCGCATCTCGCCATCAAGATTCCTGAGAAGCAGGAAATGCTGGCCACGCTCTCGGTCAAGGAACGGCTGGAAAAGGCGATGGGCTTCATGGAAGCCGAAATCTCCGTCCTGCAGGTGGAGAAGCGCATCCGTTCGCGCGTCAAGCGCCAGATGGAGAAGACACAGCGCGAATACTACCTCAACGAGCAGATGAAGGCGATCCAGAAGGAGCTCGGCGAAGGCGAGGATGGCCGCGACGAGGCTGCCGAGATCGAGGCGCGCATCAAGAAGACCAAACTTTCCAAGGAGGCCCGCGAAAAGGCGGAAGCCGAGTTGAAGAAGCTCAGGACGATGTCACCGATGTCGGCGGAATCGACCGTCGTGCGCAACTATCTCGACTGGATCCTGTCGATCCCGTGGGGCAAGAACTCCAAGGTCAAGCAGGACCTGGCTTTCGCGCAGAACGTGCTCGACACCGATCATTTCGGCCTCGACAAGGTCAAGGACCGTATCGTCGAGTACCTTGCCGTGCAAAGCCGCCAGAAGAAGCTGAAGGGGCCGATCCTGTGCCTCGTCGGCCCTCCCGGCGTCGGCAAGACCTCGCTCGGCAAGTCGATCGCCAAGGCGACCGGTCGCGAATTCATCCGCATGGCGCTCGGCGGCGTGCGTGACGAAGCCGAGATCCGTGGCCATCGGCGCACCTATATCGGCTCGATGCCCGGCAAGGTCATCCAGTCGATGAAGAAGGCGAAGAAGTCCAACCCGCTCTTCCTGCTCGACGAGATCGACAAGATGGGCCAGGACTTCCGTGGCGATCCGTCGTCGGCGCTGCTCGAGGTGCTCGATCCGGAACAGAACTCGACGTTCATGGACCATTACCTCGAGGTCGAATACGACCTGTCGAGCGTGATGTTCGTGACGACGGCGAACACGCTGAACATCCCTGCGCCCTTGATGGACCGCATGGAGATCATCCGTATCGCCGGCTACACCGAGGACGAGAAGATCGAGATCGCCAAGCGGCACCTGATGCCGAAGGTGGTGCGCGACCATGCCCTGCAGCCGAAGGAGTTCTCCGTCGGCGAGGACGCGATCCGCGCCATCATCCAGACCTACACCCGTGAAGCGGGCGTCAGAAGTCTGGAGCGCGAGCTGATGAAGCTCGGGCGCAAGGCGGTGACCGAGATCCTGAAGACGAAGAAGAAGACGGTCAACATCACGGCGGCGAACCTCGCCGACTATCTCGGTGTTCCGCGCTTCCGCTTCGGCCAGGTCGAGGCTGACGATCAGGTCGGTGTCGTTACCGGGCTTGCCTGGACGGAAGTCGGCGGCGAGCTGCTGACGGTCGAAGGCGTCATGATGCCCGGCAAGGGCCGCATGACGGTGACCGGCAACCTGCGCGACGTGATGAAGGAATCGATTTCAGCGGCGGCCTCCTATGTCCGTTCGCGCGCCATCGATTTCGGCATCGAGCCGCCACTGTTCGACAAGCGCGACATCCACGTGCACGTGCCGGAAGGTGCGACGCCCAAGGATGGACCGTCGGCCGGCGTGGCGATGGCGACCGCGATCATCTCCGTCTTGACCGGCATTCCGATCAAGGCCGATGTGGCGATGACCGGCGAGATCACGCTGCGCGGCAGGGTGCTGCCGATCGGCGGCCTCAAGGAGAAGCTGCTTGCCGCATTGCGCGGCGGCATCAAGAAGGTGCTGATCCCGGAAGACAACGCCAAGGACCTGGCGGAGATTCCGGACAACGTGAAGAACGGTATGGAGATCATCCCGGTCTCGCGGGTCGGTGAGGTGTTGCGCCACGCGCTGGTGCGTATGCCGGAGCCGATCGAGTGGGTCGAACCTGTCAATCCGCCGGCGACGACCGACACCGCGGACGATGCCGGCAAGACGCTTGCACATTAGAGCGGCGGCGCGCGTCCACCTGGACGCGCAAAGGACGCTCTGACACTCGAGACTTGCGCATGGTCCTTTCCGAAAACCGGCTACGGTTTTCGGGGCCATGCGTAAGTTTTCGCTAAGGTTGCAGTGCACAAACAGAGAGCCGGGCTTCGCGCCCGGCTCTTTCATGTGAAAAACCCCGGAATTCCGGGCTTTTTCCGCTTTTTCTTGGGCATTTCGACTTGGTTGCGGGAACGCTTCTTTCTAAAGTCCGTTTCCTGCCGGATGAGTCGTAGGTTCCGGTGTTCTCATGGAAGGGAATTTTTATGAACAAGAACGAACTGGTGTCCGCTGTCGCCGACGCCGCGAGCATTTCGAAGGGTGACGCACAGTCGGCGGTCGACGCGGTGTTTTCCGTGATCACCGGCGAACTGAAGAAGGGCGGCGATGTCCGGCTTGTCGGCTTTGGCAATTTCACAGTGTCAAAGCGTGCGGCTTCGACAGGCCGCAACCCGCAGACAGGCGCCGAAGTCCAGATCCCGGCGCGTACCGTGCCGAAGTTCTCGGCCGGCAAGGGCCTCAAGGACGCGGTCAACTAAGCGACTTTTTCTTTTCAGAGACCTGAAAAGCCGGGCTAGCCCGGCTTTTCATTTTCGTGGCCTACACAGGTACGTGCGACCAGAAAAGCCGGGCTTGCCCGGCTTTTCTTTTTTGTGCCCGAGGATGTGCGTCGCGCGCGCCCGAACCAAACTATGCGGTCGGCGCCTCGGCGCGCATCAGGCCTTCCTGCTTGAGGTCGGCCCAGAGCGCCGCCGGCAGTTTCGCATCGAGCAACGAACGGTTGCTCTCGACTTCGCTCGGCCGCTGGCCACCGGGGATCACCGAAACCACCGAAGGGTGCTGCAGCGGGAATTGCAGGGCAGCCTCGATCAGCCGCACGCCGTGGCGCTTGCAGACCGCGTCGATGCGGGCAACGCGCTCCATGATGTCCTGTGGCGCCTCGGAGTAGTTGTAATACGCGCCGGGCTTCGGTCCGGTTGCCAGTATGCCGGAATTGTAGGGTCCGCCCAGAACGATGCCGATGCTGCGCGCCTGGCAGAGCGGCAGGAAGGACGCCAGCGCCTCCTGTTCGAGCAGCGTATAGCGCCCGGCAAGCAGGAACAGGTCGAAATCGCCACGCTCGGCCAGCGTCTGGGCAACCTGCCACTCATTGATGCCGCCGCCGAACGCCTTGATCACGCCCTGGTCGCGGAGGGACAGCAGCCCGTAATAGCCCGAGCGCATGAACTCCTCGATGCGCCGGTCGGACGCTTCCTTGCTGCCATGGGTGAAGATGTCGACATCATGCACGAAGAGGATGTCGATACGGTCGACGCCGAGGCGCTCGAGCGAGGCTTCGAACGAACGCATGACGCCGTCATAGCTGTAGTCGTAAACCTCGCGGCGCGACGGCGTGTCGAAGAACTTGCCGATGCCGGTGCGCTGTTCCGGCGGGCAGGCGCGCATGATGCGACCGACCTTGCTCGACAGCACATAGTCATCGCGCTTCTTCGAGCGCAGGAACGGATTGAGCCGCGTTTCCGACAGGCCGAGCCCGTAGAGCGGCGCGGTGTCGTAATAGCGGCAGCCGGTCGCCCAGGCGGCCTCCAGCGTGGCGTTGGCGTCTTCGTCCGAGACGGCACGGTAGAGATTGCCGAGCGGCGCGGTGCCGAAGCCGAGCTCGGTAAAAGCGATGCCGCCATTGCCGATGCGGTCGAAGTGCCGTGTCTTCATATTCTGCTGTCTGCCTCACTTGATTTGTCTGACATGACACTATCATGCCTGTGGCTCGGCAAAAGCGTCGCGGATCGTTGGACACGCATTTTCGCGGTTGCTAGCATGAGCGAAATCAAGCTGTTCGTCGAAGCAAGAGCGACAATCCCCGGGATGATTTCGATGCCAGGTTCGCCGTGACCGACAACAGCGAAAATCCGTTCAGGACCGCGCTTGGCGAACTCGCCAGCGTGCTGGCACGCGTCGACGGCAGCCGCATCGACGCCGCCTGCAAGATGCTGGCGGGAGCCAGACAAATCGTCGTCTATGGCTGCGGGCGCGAGGCCTTGCAGGTCAAGGGCTTTGCCATGCGGCTCTATCATCTCGGCCTGCCGGTCTCGGTGGTCGGCGACATGAACACGCCACCCTTGGGGCCCGGCGATGTCTTCCTGGCCAGTTCAGGGCCGGGAGAAACCTCGACCGTGCTCACCCTGATGCAGGTCGCGCACGGTGCCGGCGCAACGAACCTGCTGCTGACTGCTCAGGCCGAAAGCAGTGCGGCAAGACAAGCCGATTTCACGCTGCTTATTCCCGCGCAGACCATGGCCAACGATCAGGGGACCCAGAAAACGTCGGTGCTGCCGATGGGCTCGGTGTTCGAAGGGGCGCTGTTCCTGCTGTTCGAGGTGATGGTGCTGAAGCTTAGGGAATTGATCGGCGCGTCACCGGAAGCGATGCGTGCCCGCCACACCAACATGGAATAGATCATGCGCTACGAACTGATGCTGCCGCACCAGATCCGCAAGGCGATCGCCGAGAACTGGCCGGTCGCGTTGCCGCTCGGCGTGCTCGAATACCATGGCGAGCACATGGCCGTCGGCATGGATACACTGGCCGTCATCAAGACGCTGGAGCTGTTCGAGAAGGAGCGCGACATCGTCATCCTGCCGCCCTTCTACTATGGCGCGGCAAGCTACGCCGTGGCGGCGCCGGAAGGCAGCGGCTCGGTGCAGGTCGGCGGCAACGCGCTGGCGCCGTTCGGCGAAGAACTGTTCTACAGTCTGCTGCGCATCGGCTTTCGCAACATCCACGCCATCATCCATCATCAGACCGAGAATTTCGCTGCCGGCATGCCGACCGATCTCGCCTTCAAGACCGCCGGCCGGCAGGCGATCTTCCGCTTCCTCGAAAGGGAACGCGGCGAGGGCTGGTGGGGCTCGGAGGCGATGGCCAACTATTATGCCCAGCACGCCGAGGGCGGTAATTTCTTCAACTGGGTGCAGGTGCATCCGCTGATGTCGGCGGCCATGAACGGCAAGTACCCGTTCGACCACGCCGGCATCGGCGAGACCTCGCTGATGCTGGCGCTATGCCCGGAAGCTGTCGATGCCAGTCACTTCGAAGACAACAAGAGCTGGTACACCGCGACCGCCAAGGACGCTTCGGCCGAGCTCGGGCAAAAGGGCGTCGCCATGATCATGGACCACTTGCGCACGATCCTGAGGGGCTAACCGCTGATTTTTCGCCGCTCCGCCCGGTACTCGGCGATCGACTTGTCCGGATCGCTCTTGGTCGCGACGGCCCAGATGAAGGTGCCGCCGCCGGCAATGGCGATGCCGAGCGGAAATGTCTTGGTGTCGAGCACGATCAGCCGCATCGACAGGCCGCCTCCCACCATCGCCACCACGAAGCCGGCGATGACCGCGCGACCCTGCCAGGCGATCGGCATGACGCCCTTGCCGTAGCGGTCGTAGCCCTTGTGGCCAACGCGGATGTTGCGCGCGAACCAGTATTTGGCGCCCATCGCCTATTTCACCGCTCCCGCGGTCATGCCCATGATCAGATAGCGTTCGAGCGCGATGCCGATGACGGCCAATGGCGCAATTGCCGCAGTGGCTAGCGCTGCCATCGACCACCAGTTGATGCCTTGCGAGCCGGTCTGGCTCGCCACCATGACCGGAATTGTCTTGGCGTCGGTCGAGGTCAGCAGCGCAGCGAAGAAATACTCGTTCCAGCACAGCACCATCGCCAGGATGAAGGCGGCGACCATGCCCGGCAGCGCGATCGGCATGACGATGCGGAAGAAAGCCCCCCAGATCGACAGCCCGTCGACGAGCGCTGCTTCCTCGAGCTCGACCGGTATGGAATTGAACTGGTCGCGCATGATCCAGATGACGATCGGCAGCACCATCAGCGTGTAGAGCAGGATCAGTCCGATGCGCGTGTCGAGCAGTCCGACCTCCCGGTAGAGCACCAGGAACGGCAAAGCCAGCACCACCGGCGGCAGGATCAGCTGCGACAGGAAGAAGAACGAGATGTCCTCGTTCTTGAACCAGGCGAAGTGGTAGCGATAGCGGGTAAGCCCGTAGGCGGCGAGACTGCCGATGATGATGGCGAGGCTCGACGCGCCGACCGAGGTGATCACCGAGTTCATGAAGCGCTTGAAGAACTCATCGCGCACCGTCGAGGTCTGGAAGATCGAATCCGGCGACAGGCCGAGAGAACGCCAGCCCTTCCAGTCCGGTTGGAAGTCGACGAACGGGATCAGGTGGCCCTGAGTGACGTCGACCGCCGATTTGAACGAGGTGGTTATCGTCCAGTAGATCGGAAACAGGCAGATGAAGGCCCAGAACACCAGCGCGCCATAGATGAAGACGCGGCTGGTGATGAAGCTCGCCGGCGAGCGGATTTCGGAAACGGTGTACTCGGTGGTTTGAACGCTCATGATCCCGGCCGCTCAGTTGACGTTGCGCACGAAGCGGTTGGCGAATTTCAGCAGCCAGGTCACGAACACGACGATGATGATGAGATAGACCATCGCCAGCATGGTGCCGTAGCCGACATTCGAGCGGTCGCGATATTCGCGGTAGATGAAGCTCGATACCGAATCGGTGGCGCCGCCCGGGCCGCCCGACGTCACCGTGATGATGATGTCGGCAAGCTTCAGCTTGAAGATGATGCGCAGGATCACCGCCGTCACCGACACCGGCAGCATCAGCGGGAAGGTGACTTGCCAGAAGGTCTGCCACGCATTCGCGCCGTCGACCCGTGCCGCTTCCAGTATCTCACGCGACATTGCCTGCAGGCCGGCGAGCAGCATGATCATCATAAACGGGATGAAGGTCCAGGCATCCAGCACCATGATCGAGATACGGGCGATGATCGGGTCGCTGAAGAAGGCCGGGTTTTCCCAGCCGAGATAGCGCGCCAATGTTGCCGCCGGCCCGAAGCGGTATTCCATCAGGGACTTGCCGACCATCCACGACACCGCGACCGGCGACAGCATCAGCGGCATCAGGAAGACGACACGGAAGAATTTGCGGGCGCGGATCTGCGCGTTGAGCAACAGCGCCAGGCCAAAGGCAATGACATACTCGACCAGCACGGCGAGCACATAAAGCACCATGTTGAACAACGCGTTGCGGTAGTAGGGATCGCCCAGCATCTGCCAGAAATTGGCGAGCCCATTGAACTTGCGGCCGCTGAAGGAACTGAGGTTCCAGTCGGTCAGCGCGATATAGAAACCGAACAGCGTCGGGAAGATCACCATGGCGATGGTGAACAGCAGCGCCGGCAGCAGGAACAGAGCACGCTGGCCGTCCTCGCCGCGTGTCAGCACCTGGCCGATACCGAGCGCCACGCCCCACAGAACATAGGCATAGACGACAGGGCGCCACGTCTCGAAGCCGATGGTATCGGCTTCGGTCTTGTACAGGATCTCCAGCACGATCACCGCCAGCAGGCCAAGCGTCGCAACAGCCATCAGCGCCCAACCGAGGCGTTTTCGGCCGGGCGAAATCAGATCGGAAGGGTCGGCATCTGCCGGCCACTGGTTCGCGGTCGAAGTCGGGTCAGTCACAAATCTCGCCCGTTTGAAGGCTCATCGAGGAGCCGGAGCCGGTCTGCTGTGGCCCGGCGTTGCCGCCGGACCACGGTTTCATAATAGCCTACATGCCGAGCGAAGCCTTGTAGAGCTTGACCTGCTTTTCGCGGCCGATCTGGTCGGTCAGCTTCTCCCAGGCCGCTGCGATGGCGTCTGCGCCTTCCTGCGCCTTCATCTTGCCGGCGAAGGTGTTGGCCAAAATATCCTCGGCGGCGCTGTAGTACTGGAAGATGCCGGGGATGCGCGGCTCGATCGCCGCGTTCGGATGGTTGTACGAATCGCCTTCCGACTTCAGGTACGAGGTGATGAAGGCCTCGTCGTAGCCTGCCGCCACCCATTCCGGGATGTCGAAGTGGGAGTTGCGATAGGGCTGGAAGCCCGACGGATACATCGCCGTCCAGATCGACAGGTCCTTGCCGCCGAGATGGGCGGCGGCGGACCATGCCGCCTTCTTCTTCTTCTCGTCGGCATCGACGCGGGCCATGACATAGACGCCCCAGCCGAGATAGGCGCAGTTGGGCGAGTAGTTCGGCCCGCTGGCGAGCTTTTCCCACTTGCCAGTCTTGGAATTGTAGACGTCGTCGGAGCCGGGCAGGATCGAGAAGCCGGTGACGTCGCCGATGACCGAGGAATCATTGGTCTTGACGTTGGAGCCGATGTCGCCCCACCAGGGGATCATCGAACCGGTGCCGGCCAGGAACTGCTGGAAGCCGGTGGTGTTCGGGTCGGCGTTGATCTGGTCCGCCGGTTCGTTCGGCAGCGCGTCGATGACGTCCTGGATTGCCCGCACCCAGGCCGGGTTGTTGATTCGCGGCTTCATCGTATCGGCGTCGAACAGCCAGGCCTTGTCATCGGGATGCTTGGCGTAGGCGGTGGCGCGGCTGCCGAGGAAGTAGAAGCCGAAACCGCCCCACGGCTTGGGCGCGTCGAGATAGCCATAGACGTCCTGGCCCTTGAACTTCTTGCCCTTGAGGAACTTGGTGACCGCCTGGACCTGTTGCCAAGTCTTCGGCACGCCCCACTCGCCTTCACCGCCGCCATCTTTCCAGGCCTTGGCGAGGTCGGCATCGGCGAACACGTCGGTGCGGTAGTTGAAATTGTGCGTGTCGCCGTCAATGGTCACGCGATACTGCTTGCCATCCCAGGTGCCGACGGGAGGCTTGAGATAGTTGACCAGATCGTCGAAATCGATCTGCTTCTTGACCCAGTCGGGCATCTCGGACGTGAGACCCTTGCCGCAGACATCGCCTTCGAACGGCGCGCCCATCTCGATGATGTCGAAGTCGACGGTGCCGGTGGCGATCGATTGCTGCAGGCGGGCGTTGTAGTCGGCCTGCGCCAGATCGATCCAGCTGATCTTGGCGCCGGTATAGGCTTCCCATGGCTTCAGGAAGCCGCGGAACAGCACATTGTGCAGGTTCTGGTTGTTGAGACCCATGAAGGTCAGCTCGACACCGGCGAATTCGCCTTCCTTGACGTTGGCCTTGGTCGCCTCGAGGCAGAGTTCACCGACCTTCTGGAAGTCGGCGTCGGTCGGCTGACCTTTGCCAACGCCGGGGATCTGCAGGATTTTGGAGCGCAGTTCGCTTGCGGCGGAAGCGGGCCGGGTGAAGGCGCCGAGCCCGGCGCCGGATGCGGCCGCGATCGCAGCCATGCTGGCCGCGCCCTTCAAGATGTCGCGTCTTGTGGCACCGGCACGCACCAGTTTTTCGTAAAGACCTGTTCTCATCGACTATTCCTCCCAGAAATTAGTGTGAATGGATGGGCCATTCTGTCGGACGCTGGAGCGCCAGCGATACGCCCGGCTCGGAAACGAATTAGCAGGACCCCACCCTGCGTCGATTGAAGCTCCGATTGCGGATCTGGTTCCGACTTTGGACCAGCACTCGTCACTATTCTCACAACCAAACGCCGTGTCAACGAGGGCAGGTTTTTATCTATAAGAGACTGACTTGCCCTGACCGATTGCGTTGGTTAGCTTCTGCGCCTACGGCAGTGGAGCCGATGGGGGAGATATGGCGCAAGTCGCAATCAGCAAGGTGGCCAAGGCGTTTGGAACCGTCAAGGTTCTGCACGAAGTCAGCGTCGATATCGCCGACGGACAGTTCGTGGTCCTGGTTGGTCCTTCGGGTTGCGGCAAGTCCACGCTGCTCAGGATGGTGGCCGGGCTGGAGACCGTCTCCGGGGGAACGATCGCCATCGGCGACCGCATCGTCAATCATTTGCCGCCGGCCAAGCGCGACATCGCCATGGTGTTCCAGAACTACGCGCTCTATCCGCACAAGACGGTCGAGCAGAACATGGCCTTTGCCCTCAAGCTGCGGAAAACCGATCCGGCCGTGGTCGCCGAGCGGGTCAAGCGCGCCGCCGACATCCTCGACCTCAATCCCTACCTGAAGCGCTATCCCCGGCAGCTCTCAGGCGGCCAGCGCCAGCGCGTGGCAATGGGCCGCGCCATCGTGCGCAATCCGCAGGTGTTCCTGTTCGACGAGCCGCTGTCCAACCTCGACGCCAAGCTGCGCGTGCAGATGCGCACCGAGATCAAGGAATTGCACCAGCGGCTGAAGACCACAACCATCTACGTCACCCACGACCAGATCGAGGCCATGACCATGGCCGACAAGATCGTCGTCATGCGCGACGGCCGCATCGAGCAGGTCGGCGCGCCGCTGGAACTGTTCGACCGGCCGGCCAATCTTTTCGTCGCCGGCTTCATCGGCTCGCCTTCGATGAACCTGCTCAAGGGCACCATGCGCAAGGGCGGCAAGGCCGGCGTCGAGATATCAGGCTCACTGTTCCCGGTTGCATCGGACAATGCCGCGCAGGACGGGCAGGCCGTCGTCTACGGAGTGCGGCCGGAACACCTCGAGATCCACCCCGACGGCGTGCCGGCGAGGATTTCGGTCGTCGAGCCGACCGGCTCGGAAACGCTGGTGTTCCTGCGCTTCGGCGACGGCGAGATGGTGGCGCTGTTTCGCGAACGCCACGACTTCAAGCCCGGCGACATGCTCACCCTGAAGCCACGGCTCGACCAGATCCATCTTTTCGACGCCGAGACCGGCAAGCGTCTCTGATCTCAAACCGACTTCACGAGGAATACCATGCTCAAAGGGATCGATCCGTTGCTCAATGCCGATGTGCTGCAGGCATTGCGGGCGATGGGCCATGGCGATGATTTGATCATCGCCGACACCAATTTTCCGGCCGATTCGGTGGCGCGCCAGACGGCGCTCGGCCGCCTGCTGCGCATCGATGCGCCGGCAGCCGACGTGGCCAAGGCCGTGCTGTCGCTCTACCCGCTGGATACGTTCGTCGACGATGCCGCGGCGCGCATGGAGATCGTTGGCAAGCCCGACGAGATCCCGCCCGTGCAGAAGGAAGTGCAGAAGGAAATCGACAAGGCCGAAGGCAAATCATGGCCGATGATCGCGGTCGAGCGCTACGCTTTCTACGAGCGCGCCAAGCAGGCCTATTGCGTCATCCAGACCGGTGAGCGCCGCTTCTATGGCTGCTTCGCCTTCCGCAAGGGCGTTGTGCCGCCGGATGCGGAGTAGCGGCATGGCCTCGGGCAAGCCTGTCGTCATCCTTGGTGTGTTCGTCGCCGACACCGCCTACCGCGCCGATCGCCAGCCACGCATGGGCGAGACGATCCTCGGCAACTCGTTCAAACTGGGGCCGGGCGGCAAGGGCTCGAACCAGGCGGTTGCCGCCGGCAAGCTCGGCGCCGACGTCACCTTCCTCACCCGCCTCGGCGTCGATCCCTTCGCCGACATGGCGAGGCAGACCTGGGCCGGAGCAGGCGTCAAGGATGCCGTGATCGACACGCCGGAAAGCTACACCGGCGCTGCCTACATCTTCGTCGAGGAGACGACCGGCAACAACGCCATCATCGTAAGTCCCGGCGCGGCGATGCTGATTTCGCCGGCCGATATCGACGCCAATGCCAGGCTGATCAGCAGCGCCGGCGTCTTCGTCACCCAGCTCGAACAGCCGATCGAGGCCGCGCTGCGGGCGCTGGAAATAGCGCGCGGGGCAGGCGTGACGACCATCCTCAACCCGGCCCCGGCTGCAAAACTTCCCGACCGCATCTACACGCTGTGCGACTATCTCACGCCCAACGAGACGGAGACCGAGGAATTGACCGGGATGAAGGTCTCCTCGATCGATGAGGCGCGCACCGCCGCCGCAAGCCTGATCGAAAAGGGCGTCGGCACGGTCATCGTCACGCTTGGTGACAAGGGCGCGCTTCTGCACTCGAAGAACCGCTCCGAGCACGTTCCCGCCGTCAGTGCGGGGCCGGTTGTCGAGACCACGGGGGCGGGTGACGCCTTCAACGGTGGCCTCGCCGCCGCGCTGTCGCGAGGTGTCGACCCGCTGCAGGCGGTGCGTTTCGCCTGCGCCGTCGCCGGCATTTCCGTCACGCGGCCCGGCACCGCGCCGTCCATGCCGACGCTGCAGGAGGTCGAGGCGCTGCTGGCGCAGGCGACCTGATAGCCTGTGTTGGCGACCGTCAGGTTCATTTTTGTCCGGTGACGATCATTCACAGCCGAGATCATTTGGCTGTGCGAGCGTGAAAATCTATCTGGCTAAATCACCACGAAATCGGCGTTGGTGAGCGCCAGGTTTGCGGCCAGCGTGGCGATATGGGTCGAGCCGCCCGCCGCACTGCCGTTGCTATCATAGTAGAGCCAGCCGGTATCGGTCTCGTAGATGATGTGGTCGTTGCCGTCGGCGGCAAGGCCAGTTGTGTTCTTGACGAACTGGTCGGCGGTCAGCGTGCCGTTGCCGCCAAGCGCTGCAAAGATCGCATTGTCGACGTGGATGGTGTCTTCGACCACAGAGAAGTCGGTGATGTGGTCGACATTGGTCGACGCGTTGAGCGCCGTGGTGAAGACGAAACTGTCGTTGCCGGTACTGCCGGACAGCGTGTCATTGCCGAGGAGGCCGTTGATGACGTTGTTGCCGGAATTGCCGGTGATGATGTTGGCGGTCGAGTTGCCGGTGCCGTTGATCGAGGCCGCACTGCGCAGTGCCAGGTTCTCGAGCTCCTGTCCCGACAGGTTGAACGAGACGAAGGCCTGGACATTGTCAGTGCCCTCGCCGTTGAGCTCGACGACATGGTCTCCGGCATTGTCGACATAGTAGGTGTCGTTGCCGATACCGCCTTGCATGGTGTCGGCGCCCGCCTTGCCGTCCAGCGTGTCGTTGCCGCCCAGGCCGGCGAGCGTGTTGACGCCCGAATTGCCGTTCATCGCGTTGGCCAGGCTGTTGCCGGTGGCGTTGATCGAGGCGGCACCGAGCAGCGTCACGTTCTCTATATTGCCCGTGAAGTGGTTGCCATCACTGAGGTTGATCGAGATGTAGCTGTTGACGGTATCGGTGCCGTTGGCGCCGGCGGTGCTTTCACTGACGATATCGCCGGCATTGTCGACGAAGTAGGTGTCGTCGCCCTGCGCTCCGCTCATCGTGTCGGCGCCGCCTTTGCCGTCCAGCAAATTGTCGCCGGAATTGCCGGTCAGCACGTTGGCCAGGCTGTTACCGGTGGCGTCGATGGAGGCCGCACTGCGCAGTGCGACGTTCTCGATGTTGCCCGTGAAGTGGTTGCCATCGCCGAGGTTGATCGAGATATAGCCGTTGACGGT
>NZ_JBWJFQ010000016.1:0-159220 GCF_057784235.1 Mesorhizobium sp. CNPSo 4670
TCCGGCCACTTGCTGAAGCCGTTTGCCAGGTTAGCCAGGGTCTGCGGAGTAAATTCAGAGAGTTGGTCGGCACGGCGAAGCACCTCACCGGCGATCGTGGCTGTGGCCTCGCGACAACCCGCCTGTTCCGGCCACTTGCTGAAGCCGTTTGCCAGGTTAGCCAGGTTCTGCGGAGTAAATTCAGAGAGTTGGTCGGCACGGCGAAGCACCTCACCGGCGATCGTGGCTGTAGCTTCGCGACAAGCCGCCGCTTCCGGCCACTTGCTGAAGCCGTTCACCAAGTTCCCCATGTCCTGCGGGTTAAAACCAGAGAGCCGGCCGGCGCGGCGGCAGACCTCACTGGCGATCATGCCTATTGTCTCGCGACACGCCACCGCTTCCGGCCACTTGCTGAAGCCGTTCACCAGGTTAGCCAGGTTCTGCGGATTAAAACCAGAGAGCTCGTCAACGCGGCGACTAACCTCACCGGCGATCGTGAGCGCGGCGTGACGCGTGTTCTCCTCTTGCGGCCACTTGCTCATGCCATTCACCAGGGTCGCAAGATCCTGACTGCTGAAATCAGAGAGTCGGCCGCGACGAAGCAACTCGCCGCCGACAACGGTTGCGGCGTGGCGGCACTCTGCCGCTTGCGGCCACTTGCTGAAACCGTTCACCAGGTTCGAAAGTTCCTGCGGAGTAAACTCAGAGAGTTGGTCGGAACGGCGAAGCACCTCACCGGCGATCGTGGCTGTAGCCTCGCGACAAGCCGCCGCTTCCGGCCACTTGCTGAAACCGTTCACCAGATTAGCCAGGTTCTGCGGAGTAAAGTCCGAGAGTTGGTCGGAACGGCGAAGCATCTCACCGGCGATCAGGGCTATAGCCTCGCGACACTCCGCGGCTTCCGGCCACTTGCTGAAGCCGTTTGCCAGGTTCGACATCTCCTGCGGAGTAAATTCGGAGAGTTGGTCGGAACGGCGAAGCAGCTCGCCAGCGATCGCGATTGTGGCGCCGTGCAAGCTCTCCATATGCGGCCACTTGCTGAAGCCGTTCACCAGGTTCGAAAGTTCCTGCGGATTAAAACCAGAGAGTTCGTCAACGCGGCGACTAACCTCACCGGCGATGGCGAGCGCGGCGCGACGCGTGTTCTCCTCTTGCGGCCACTTGCTCATGCCATTCACCAGGGTCGCAAGATTCTGACTGCTGAAATCAGAGAGTCGGCCGCGACGAAGCAGCTCGCCGCCGACAACGGTTGCGGCGTGGCGGCACTCTGCCGCTTGCGGCCACTTGCTAAAGCCGTTCACCAGGTTCGACAATGCCTGGGCGTTAAAGTCAGCGAGCTGATTGGTGCGGCGGCAGATCTCACCGGCGATTGCGAGCGCGGCGGGACGGATGTTCTCCTCTTGCGGCCATTTACAGAGGCCGTTCACCAACGTCGACAAATCCTGCGGAATGAAACCAGAGAGCTGGTCGGCGCGGTGATGGACCTCACTGGCGATTGCAACTATGGCGTCGCGACAGTCCTTCGGCCACTTGCTCAAACCGTTCACCAGCAGCGCCAGACTTTGACTGTTGAGCTTTTTAAGTATGCGTCTGTCGTCGCGACAGACCTTGGCGATCCTGATCACGCCATTGCGGCAATCCGCCATCCGGGGATGCCGTCCGAACGATGATGACAAGAGCGCAAGCGCCCTGGGTTCGATTTGGCTGATCAGCGCATTATCAAGCTGCGCCACCCGAGCTGCCATGGCCCTGCAGGCTTCGATACCCTCCCGCCCTCCCGCCTCCCGGTTCACTGTGTTGCATGCTGTGGCATACCCCCATGTTGTCCCGGCGCCGATGTCTTCCTCCAAGTTTGGCAGCAATTCACGCGTGAACCGGGCGGCCGCCTTTTGCAGAAATATCGCGTATTTCTCGCGGTGCGCGCTTTGCAGGAACTTGTTATGGTTCACCACGGCAGTTGAAAATCGAACGATGCCGCAGGCGCCATTGATCTCACGCAAGGCGGCAATCAGTTGTTCTTGCTCGATTGCGTCTTGGCCGCCTTGAGCAGAGACATCGTCGATACGCCGCCCTCCTGGTCCTGCATTGAGATTGGACACGGTTTGCCCACGGGGCGGGCGCCCGCCTGCCTGCGAGCCTCCGGCCGCGCGATCGCTGCGCCAAGGTTCGCCCTCGCCTGCACGCGGTGAACTTTCTTGTCGGCGGAATGCATCCCGATGCTGCCGATCAGTCTGGTGCACACCAGCTTGCGAACCTCCGGCCGTTCGACCAGGGCGCCAAGTTTCGCCGCGAGCACCTGCTTGCGAACTTCCGGCGGCCTCATTGCCGCGCCAGGGCTCGCCATCGGAACGCGAGAGGCTTTTTTCTGGGGCTGGCGCGTCACCCTCCGGCACCCAGGAAGATGGACGACGACGCCCAACCGCACGCGGCAACGCCCCGGGGATCACAGGGGGGGCAACTGAGGAGCTGGCAGGCCTGTCTTGAACGGCATCATCGGCAAGGGGCAGGCTGCGAACGGAGGACGTCCCTTCATGTTGAGGCTCAGAGCGCATCCGCGCCACGATGGAAGCGAACGATGGGGCGCCTGTTCCAGGAGCAAAACGTGATTCTGGGCGCGTGCTGCTCGATCCCGGCGGGTTGTCGGTTCTCGCATCCCCAATATGCGACGTCCCGACTCGGCCAATGCCCGTCATTATCCACCTCCGATGTCGGCGACAATGCCGCTGCCTGTGTTGTCAAGTCCGACCACCAGCCGGGCGACCTGTGCCGTCACGACCGCCCTGCGGCCTCCGACGCCGGACATGCCCGCTGCTTTCATCGATTGCGAAGGCGTCTGAAGGACACGCCCGTACCATAGACCTCTTGCAAGTCTTGTCGCCCGCCTTGGACGCCCTCGCTCAAGCCGCATAACCAGACCCGCTTGCATCGGCGCACGGCGACGCCAGCGCAGCCTGCGCCGAAGGCACTCCACAATCGGCCCGATGGAGAACACGGCTTGGCGCGCCCGTACTAACTTAAAGACTGAGACGACCACCCGGGCCCCCGAGCAAACCAGCGCGCATCCGATCGTCACTGCTCGCCGGCCTACCCATCGCGCCAGGCCCTCAACACCGAGAGGCAGATCGCGGGGGCAGGATTTGCTGGCTGAATACGCAAGTAAAGGTCCCCGTTCGTGGCATGACAAGATGTCCACCATCGCTGCAAATCAGTCGGTGCCCCTCGGCAGCCCGCGGCGCTCATTCCAAGCCACCACATAGCCTTGGTTGCTGACAAAAACCTGACTTGCTCGCAACGTCCCAAAAGGGAAAACCGGGCTTGCTTCTCTTCGGCGCTCAAATCACTGTTTAGGAAGTCGGCCGGAATATTGTTGGCGAGTAGCGCCGTCTCGGATTAGTGGCTCGTCTTCAACTACCAGAACCGCTCGATGTCGGAAACGTACGGCGCTGCCCATCCGTAGCAGGCCTATCCGAAAGCCTCGCTCCGGGGCGTGACTCAGGGGTCATGGATAGAATGCATGCCTCAGCCCGGTTCACGACTAGCGTAATTGGTCATGACAGCTTAACCGGCAAATTGATCGGCCCTCGAAAGCCGAAGCCGCGCCACTGCACCACCTGAGGATCCGGCAGCGTCATATTTGGAAAACGCTCGAATAGCATGGGCAGCATGATTGCCCCTACGGTTTGACGCGAGATTTGCGCGCCTGCACAGTGATGCGGCCCCGAGCCGAAGGACTGATGCGAAATCTTTTGGCGGAAGACGTTGAAGCGCTCTCCGTCTTCGAAGAACTCTTCATCGCGATTGGCCGAAGCTTGGATGGTCATCACGGTATCGCCCTTCGAGATAAGAAAACCGCGAATCTCCGTGTCCTCCCGCACGAGGCGGGAACTCGCCTGAATCGGAGCAATCCACCGCACGCCCTCCTCGAAGGCCTGCCCCCAGCATTGCTGCCTCTTGACCTCCTCCAACTGCTCGGGGTTGGTCAGCAATCCGTAGACGATCGTACCGAGAGCGTCGCGGGGCTCGTTAATTCCCCCGCCAATGGCGATCTTGATGTTGGCATACATCTGACTCATGGGTATCGGATCAGGCGCGTTCACCATGATCGCGAATGCCGAGGGGTTCGGTTCCGCCCTGTGCTTTTCGATTAGGTTGTCGAAGAGCCTGTTCATCTCGGCATTGGCTTCGTCAGATCGCTCGAATGGCTCCGGTTGCCATCCAAAATTGCCCGCCCCGTCGATCAGCCGCTGCGACCAGCGTATCATCTCTGCGTCGGATGCTCCGCAAATCCCGAGGATATGAGCGAGAATGCGGGCCGCCACCGGGCCGCAGATCTCTGCAAACAGATCCACTGTGCCGCCGCGCGGAAGGCGATCCAGATACTCGTTCACGATGTTTCGATAGATTGGCGCCCAATGTTCCGCGATAGTCTTGGGGGCGAAAGCCTTGGCCATGGCCATTCTTTCGCGGGCGTGTTCCGCGCCATCCTTTCGCATCAGAGTATGGGCCTGAAAGGCCGGCTTCATCGGTGTGTTGGGATCATCCGAACTGAAGAGCTCGGGCTGGTCCTTCACCATTTTCGTGTCGGACGCCTTAGTGAGAAACGTCCGCTTCACGGAGGCAACGTGCACCACGGGGGTCTGCGCGCGCATCCGGCGATAGATCGGATATGGGTCGAATGTAAGCTCGTCGATCGTGGATACCCGATCTACTGGCACCAGTCGCATGGCGGGACTTCTCCTCTTAGTTCATTTGATATCAGCCGATGTACGCTACATCCACGGCGGTTACCGCGATTGAGCACACCAAGCCGGGGGCCTTCGACCATTAGGGCGATGAAGCCTGATCCCTATCGCCATGGTTCAAACAGGGCTGCTGCGGCTCTCCGGGTATGCCTCTAGTTTCGGGCGGGGAAAGTTCTGTCAGCCACCCCAACCCATGGCCTCTTCCTCCGATTTGAACGCTCGCGTTAGATCTCGCGTATTTGGACAGCGCCGTCGGCAAACGCGATTTTCAAACCGCCATGCCAGCCGGTGGCCTTATCACCGAAGAACGCTTGCAGATTCGTCACTTTAACCGCTTTCCGGGGATCGACTCCTGCATTCTCTGCGAGGGTGGCCTTGAAGTGTTATTGGCTTTCGCAGACTTCTCTGAACTCAGAAGCTCGCTCGCCTGGTCAATCTGCTTCAATTCATCAGCATCTGCTTCAATTCATCAGCCCTTTGGGCAGCACGCTCCTTCACGCGCGCCACGATCGCATCCAAATTCCTTTGTCACTCAGAACCAGGTATTTTTTCGGCCAGTTCAGATTCGCATTCGGCGCCGAGTGCTCCGACGCCAGTGCAGCCAAACGGATGTCTGCATCAACCTCCTTCAAAGTTTCCCATTTTCTTTCGTACGGAACGGGGCGCTTCGATTCGACAGCTCTTGATCTGTCTGAGGCGCTGTTATCTCGCATGCCGGGTGGAGTATAGGGGGCGGACTGCGCCTCGCATGGACCAATGTGGAAAAGTCCAAGTGTAAGCGTCGGCGACGTGTGCGAGGTGACGGGACGATCGTGGCAGTCACACACTGGCGTGGTGCTGCCCACGCGCGCCTTTGAAATTCTGCTCATAGAACTCGACACAATAAAACGGCTGCCCGCTCGTACACTTTTCGCATTTTCCGCAGTAGGCGTACGAAAGGGCTATCCCCAGGTACAAGTCCCGAGACGGCGGATCCTGTCGCTTCGACCACACCCGATCCCTCGTGTCCCAGCACGAGCGGTAACGGGACCCCGTAACCCTGGTCATGCACCACCACGTCAGTATGACAGACACCAGATGCCACGATGCGGACGAGGATCTCGTCAGACCTAGGCTCGGTGATCAGGATTCGCTCAATCTCACGGGGGCCACCCTTATGGCGGGTAATGGCAGCGGTGGCTTGGGTCATACTCTTCTCCCGAATTCCCGGTCAGCGCGTCCGGCTGCCGCAGACAAATGGCGGCCAGGCCCTGAGCGATCAACTTGCCCCGGCTCTTGGATGCCGAAGACGGTCAGCACCGCACGCAGAAAGCTGAGCGCAATGACAGCGACGAACGCGCCTGCCACGCCGCCGCGGTCGCCTCCAAGGGTGACGCCGCTAAGGATCGTGGCTGCCAGGGCGTTCATGAATACCCCGAGGCTCGACCATGCCTACCGAGGTCGCCGACACCTGCAGCAGCGCCCCGAGACAGATGAGAACGCAGCAAGAAGATGCGCCGTGAAGACAATCCGGGCATGTGGATACCGGACACCTGTGCTGCGCGGGGGTTATCGCCAGCCGCCCTGAAGTACTTTCCAATGATCAAGTTGCGGAACGCCAGGGCGACGAGGATCAACGCGATGATCCAGATGATGACACCCCAGGACATGCCGATGAAGCGCGCGTGGGTAAGCTCCCGGATCCCGTGCCGGGATCGATCCGGGCGCACGCCCGGCGCTGAAATATTGCATCAGGCCGACCAGGATTGCCACATGCTGAGTGTCGAGATCACCGCTGAGGCCCTGACGTAGGCTATGAGAACGCCGTTGATGAGGCCCACGACGGTGCCGAGGGCCGGTAGCATCAGGACGCGCACGAAGGCGGCATAGCCGTTCAGCTTTCCCGAACTGGCCAGATAAGATGGACATCGCGAACACACCGGCCACCAGACCGAACTCACTGAGTAATCAGCGGTCTGCATTGTTCATACGCCGCCTGCGCCACCGCCACGCCCCGATCCTTCACCAGGCTACCTCACGCTTGAATTCGCGGCTGAACTTCCTTCTGTGCGTTCCACTACCCATTTCGTTGAACAACTTATTTCGGTGTAGCAGGCCAAAGGGCGCGCTTTCACCTTCCTCCGGGTCCAAGCAGCTTTCGATATCCCGCTTGCAGGGCAGCTGTGGCGGGGCATGGCGAAAAACCTGACCTTCTGCTTGCAGAGATAGAGCTACGTTATGGCTTTCCGGGCTAAGCGTGCAGACAATACGCTGGTCGGGCGCGACGGATCGGAACGGACAGCCACACCCTACAGGTCTGGGCAGGCAAAAAGACGCACGGGAACGCGAGCGGGCTGCGCAAGCGCCGAGCGAACACCGAACACAACACGCGACGGCCTCGCATCATGTAGTGGTCGGACGGAACATGCGTGGCAGGGTTTCGGCCAGGAGTCGCCAGTCCTCGCGCTGGCCCTCGCCTTCACTGCGCTTGCCGAAGACCTGGATGATCATCTTGCCCTCGGAGTCATAGGCTTCGAGCGAGGTGACGTGACCGGCCTTGGTCGGTTTGCGAACGGCCCAGACCTCGCGAATGTGGTGGGTCCCGAGATGCAGGTGGAAGGTCTCGTCGAGCACATTTATGCACGGCCCGATCGGTTTGACCGACTTGATCGGGCCGGAATGGATCTGGACGCATCCACGATTGCCGACTAGGCACATAATCGGCATCTCGTCTTCAGCCACCTGTTGAAACATGGCGCCAATGGCATTCTTATCGAGCGCCCAAGCGTAATCCTCGCCGACCATACGCATCGCCTGACAGCGTCCGAGCTTCAACGTCTTCAACATGTCGAGGAACTGATGCTCATCGTTCAGCCGGCTCCAGCGGTCGCGCAAGTCCTCCCCCCTGGCGGCTTGGTCAGGAACCTCTGGTTCGCCTTCTGCTCGGCTCCCCTTGACCAACATGATTGGCTCCTGGCTCGAGGTTTCGAGTTGCGCCAGCAGCTGCTTATATCGATGGAGGTCTGAGGCGGGCCCGAGATACACCTTGTGCACCGCCTCGCCGGTGGCATCAAAAAATTGCATGCTGCGTCGAATGTCGTCACCATCGCATTCCTCGATGGCAAAGCCGTACGCCCAAGCTCTCGGGAAGATGCGCAGCTCGATGTCGTTACCGAGCACCATGGCATGGTGATTGCCCGTGACGACCTTGTCGTAGACGCCGATCTTTTCATGCACGGCGCTTTCATTGCGGGTCTGCGCCATCACCTCGCCGACCGCTTCGAGGCCGATCAGAACAGTGTTTACGCTTGGTGCAATGCGCACCGCGCCGAAGCCACAATGCGCACCGACCAGTTCCGCTTCCGTTATGCCCAATTTGGCGGCGAGATCGTGCGCGCGTATTTTCGGGTTGTCTTGCCGCGCTTGGCGGATTTCGTGCGCCGATCGTCTCTCGCGCTGGTCCATGTCCTGCCTCTGCTTCCACCTGCTTGTTGAGGATCGGCTGTCTGCCCGATGGTCAATCGACAAAGCACGCCGCAATGCTCGATGCCGACCTGGTGCTCGTCAGGAACAGCGTTCTGCAGGGGAGCGTGCACGATCGCCGTCGAAACCGGCCGTGCCGTCTGAGCAGCAAGGAGCGGATTCCATCGGCGCAGAGTGGATCTGACCGACATGACATGTTGCTTTCCTTCCTTCTTTCCATCGATCGCGAGCGCACGCGCGGGATGATCATGGTCTCTGCGGTCCTCGCCGCATCGCCAACGGAGTTTCAAAAGTCATGCCAATCCGGCTGAACCGCGCAGAAATCCTTCTGCACACTCGTCAATGATCTTACCTGCGAGTTCAGCGGCAACCGAGGCCGGACAATCTGTGACGAACTCGACAAACCCGACAGTGCGTGTCGGGTGCACGACGTCTTTCCAGCAACGGCGCACAAGATTGATGGCAGCGTTGGAGAGATGGCGCCGTGCTGAAACGGTTTTTCCTTTTGGCACGGTTCATGCGACGCCATCCACGAAAACGTCACAAGCTGGGGAGAAGTCTCGCCATGATTACGCTCACCGACAATGCTGTTGCCGCCGCCAAGTCCGCTCTTTCCCGCGCCAGCGAGCCGGCGGAGGGCTTTCGCATTATGGTCCAGAGCGGCGGCTGCGCCGGCTTCAAATACTCAATGGGCCTGGAGAGTGTCTCGCGCCAAGGCGATGTGATCACTGAGACAGATGGGGTCAAGCTGTTTGTCGACGCAGACTCCCAACCCTTTGTCGCTGGCACGACCGTGGACTTCGTCGCTGGGCTCGAATCTTCCGGCTTTGTCTTCGACAACCCCAATGCGCGGGAGAAGTGCGGCTGCGGCAAGTCCTTCAGTTAACTGAGATCGTAGCTATGCGGCCTGTCTACCTCGACAACAACGCAACGACACGGGTCGATCCTGAGGTCGTGCAAGCGATGTTGCCGTTCTTCTCGGATGAATTCGGCAACCCTTCTTCGGCGCACGCTTTCGGCGCCTCGGTCGCGGCGGCTATAAAGAAGGCGCGGCAGCGGTTGCAAGCGCTGATTGGCGCGCAGTTCGACGATGAGATCACCTTCACCTCGGGTGGAACAGAAAGCGACAACACAGCAATTCTTTCGGCGCTTGAGGCGTTGCCCAACCGAACCGAGATCGTCACGTCGTCGGTCGAGCATCCCGCCGTCCTGTCGTTATGCGCGCATCTTGAGCAGACCCGCCGTGTGAAGGTCCACAGGATCCCGGTGGACCGCTGTGGCCGGCTTGACCTCGATGCCTACAAAGCCGCGCTCACCCCACACGTGGCAATCGTCTCGATAATGTGGGCGAACAATGAGACTGGTATGATCTTCCCCGTGGCCAAGCTTGCGGAGTTGGCCAAGGAAATCGGCGCGCTATTCCATACCGATGCGGTGCAGGCGGTCGGCAAGATTGAGATAGACCTGAAATCGACGGAAATCGACATGCTGTCGCTCTCCGGCCACAAGCTTCATGGTCCCAAAGGGATCGGCGCACTTTGGGTAAAGCGTGGCGTGCACTTCCGCTCGCTGATCAAGGGCGGGCACCAAGAGCACGACCGGCGTGCCGGCACCGAGAATACTCCCGGCATAGTCGGACTCGGTATGGCAGCCGAACTCGCCTTGAAATTCTTGGACGACGCCGCGACGCGGGTAAAATCGCTCCGCGACCGCCTAGAGGACGGGATCCTCCAGCGCATCCCAGACACTTGCGTCACTGGCGATCCGATGGAGCGGTTGCCAAACACAGCGAACATCTCATTTGAAAATACCGAAAGTGATGCAATCCCACATCTGCTCAGCCGCCTGAGCATCGCCTGCTCCTCCGGCTCCGCCTGCACCTCCGGCTCAATGGAACCGAGTCATGTCCTAAGCGCGATGAAGGCGCCACACGCTGCGGTCCGCTTCTCATTCGCGCGCGACAACAACGAAGCGGACGTCGACCGGGTGCTTGAGGTTATGCCGGCGATCGTGGAGAAGCTGCGTGGCTCTCCCAGTTCCGGCCCGCGTGGGCGGAGGACAGAAGTCGTGCGAGCAGGTCTAACCCTGAGCGGCGGCAGAACAGGACACTATTCATGAGCCGGGACGTCTTCCTCAACGATACGACCTTGCGCGATGGCGAGCAGGCGCCAGGCGTCGCTTTTACGATGGCGGAAAAGCTGGAGCTCGCCCGGTCTCTTGCGGCCGCCGGCGTCCCGGAGATCGAGATCGGCACGCCGATTATGGGCGCCGAGGAGATCGAAACAATTCGCGCCGCGGTCGCGCGGCGTCTCCCGGCTCGGCTCACGGCCTGGTGCCGGATGAAGTCGCAGGACCTCGAGGCAGCGATTGAGAGCGGCGTCGGCGCCGTCAATCTTTCGCTACCCGCCTCGGACATTCAACTTGCGGCCAAGCTCGGCCTCGATGAGGCAGGAGCGCTCCAGGTCATCGAGGATATGGTCCGGCGTGCAGCCGCTGCTGGCTTCTTCGTCGCTGTCGGCTGCGAGGATGCTTCGCGGGCTGATTTGGATCATCTTGGCCGAGTCATTGAAACTGCTGCGCGCGCCGGGGCAAGCCGCGTCAGGCTGGCCGATACGCTGGGAATTCTCGATCCGTTTTCGACTTTCGAACTTGTAGCCCAGCTCATCGCGAAGTCTGAGGTCGACCTCGAATTTCATGCACACAATGATCTTGGTCTTGCTGCCGCCAACACGCTGGCCGCGATCCGCGCAGGTGCGAGCCATGCCTCCGTCACCGTCCTCGGGCTCGGCGAGCGTGCGGGTAATGCCGCGCTGGAAGAGGTGGCAGTCGCGATGGCCGTGATCGACGGCGCGGATACCGGGATCGAGCTGACCGCATTGCCCGACCTCGCTGCCAAGGTGGCTTGCGCTGCCCGCCGGCAAACCGCGGCTATGAAGCCGGTCGTCGGGGCCGATGTTTTCACCCACGAATCCGGCACTCACGTCGCGGGATTGCTGAAGGACACGCGCGCCTATCAGGGGCTCGATCCGGCTCTTGTGGGCCGCTGCAATCGTATCGTCATCGGTAAGCATTCCGGCGCCACCGCGATTACCCGAGTGTTGAGCGACAACGGTCGCGATCTCGATCCGGATCTGGCAGCCGCGATGGTGGCCCGCGTCCGCCGCAAGGCGTCCGAGACCAAATCTGCCGTCACTGCAACTCAACTGGTTGAGCTCTACGATAGTCTGCACAGCGAGGCATGTTCAGAGGGATCTGCGGATCCAGTTGTGGGACGAACGCACCACAATTGCCGACGAAGGGGAATGCAATGAATTGTTCCGCTGACAACCGCTCCATCGATGTTAGCGATATCCTCGCGCGACTGAAAGGCCTGTCGGCCGCGGAGGAGTTCTTCGCAGTCCTTGGGGTCTCTTATGATCCGAAGGTGCTGAATGTCTCCCGGCTTCATATCATGAAACGCGTGGGCCAATACCTTGCGGAAGAAGATCTATCCGATCTGCCTGACCAAGTGATCGCCGCGCGGGTTCGCGCTACACTGCAACGCGCCTACGAGGACTTCGCGAGCTCCTCGCCGCTTACGCACCGGATTTTCAAGGTGCTCAAAGACCACGATCCGAACAAGTCTCCCACGTCGGACCGCACATTCGTCCCGTTCGACTCCGTCCTGAAGCGGTTCGCAGAAGAATGAGCGCGCGAGATGGTTGCAACGCGCCAATGTCGAGAAGCCTACAAATCCTGTCACCACGAAGGCGATCCCGGAAGGAACCAACCGAGTATCCAGGAAAAGGAGCACGAAAAGCGGTTGGCACGAATGTTGCTGCCAAGGATCAACTGCCAGGCTCAGATCCGGACAGAAGCCCCAAGAGACCGCCAATGCACACCGTAGTCTGCATCAAGCAGGTGCCGGACTCGGCACAGATACGCGTCCATCCCGTTACGAACACGATCATGCGCCAGGGCGTACCCACCATCATCAACCCTTACGACCTATTCGCCCTGGAAGAGGCACTCAGACTGCGTGACGATTATGGCGGCGAGGTCACCGTGCTCACCATGGGTCCGCCGATGGCAGAGGACGCGCTGCGCAAGGCGCTCGGTTACGGCGCTGACCGCGCGGTGCTCCTAACCGACCGCTATTTTGCCGGTTCCGACACGCTGGCGACCTCCTTCGCTCTTTCCCAGGCAATCGCGAAGGTTGGCGAGACGTTCGGCGCGCCAGATATCGTCTTCACTGGCAAGCAGACGATCGATGGCGACACAGCCCAGGTGGGGCCGGGCATCGCCAAGCGCCTCGATCTCCTGCAACTCACTTATGTCGCGAAGATTCCCCGCATTGATCTTGCTGCGCGCGACATCCAAGTCGAGCGCCGGTGTGAAGGCGGCACGCAGATGCTGAAGAGCAGGCTCCCTTGTCTCGTCACCATGCTGGAAGGCACCAACGAGATTCGCCGGGGCTCGCTCGAGGATGCCCTGCGCGCCGCGCGCAGCCCGGTTTTGAGATGGAGTGCGGCCGATGCCGGCATTGATGACCTGACCAGATGCGGCCTGCGCGGCTCCCCGACGGTGGTCAAGCGCGTTTTCGCCCCTACTGCTCGGGCGCAAAAAGCGGCACAAATTGACACCGCCGAAAAGCCCTTGCGCGATATAGCAGACGAGCTGATCGCCGCAATCTTGACCCGCCAACCAGCGCTGGAACATGAGCTGGCCTTCAACGGCGGCGCGTGAGGCAAGGAGAGACGATGTCGAGCGCGAACCAAGAAACCCCTCGCCCTACCGCCGGCCGCGCCGGCATAAAGAAGGAACTGCCCGAGCATTTCAAGGATTACCGCCACGTCTGGGTTTTCATCGAGCTCGAACGCGGCCAGGTCCATCCCGTATCGTTCGAACTGCTCGGCGAAGGCCGCAAGCTTGCCGACAAGCTTAATGTGGAGCTTGCGGGAATCGTGCTCGGACCACCGGCCGAGGCTACTCAGTCTGCGGTCGCCGACGCTTTCGCTTATGGCGCCGATCTTGTCTACAACGTCGAGGCGCCGCTGCTCGCCGACTATCGGAACGAGCCTTTCACCAAGGCCATGACGGAGCTCGTAGACACCCACAAACCCGAGATATTGCTTCTCGGGGCGACCACACTTGGCAGGGATCTTGCCGGTTCGGTGGCGACGACATTGCAGACAGGGCTCACGGCCGACTGCACCGAACTCGACGTTGATGCCGACGGTTCGCTCGCCGCGACCCGTCCGACTTTCGGCGGTTCCTTGTTGTGCACCATCTATACGCTCAATTACCGGCCGCAGATGGCGACAGTGCGACCGAGGGTCATGCAGATGCCGCAGCGGTTGAATAAGCCGGTCGGACGCGTCATCCAGCACCAACTGTCGGTAGCCGAAGACGACATCGTCACCAAGATCCTAGGCTTCCTTCCCGATAGTCAGTCGGCAAAGGCAAATCTTGCCTATGCCGACGTTGTTGTTGCGGGAGGCCTCGGTCTAGGCGCGGCGGAGAACCTGCAGCTTGTGAAGGATCTCGCACGGGCAATCGGCGCCGAGCATGGGTGTTCGCGCCCGTTGGTCCAGAAGGGTTGGCTGTCGGCAGATCGGCAGATCGGCCAAACAGGCAAGACCATCCGTCCCAAGCTTTACATAGCGGCTGGAATTTCCGGCGCCATCCAGCACCGGGTTGGCGTCGAAGGGGCGGATCTCATCGTGGCTATCAACACTGACCCGAACGCGCCGATTTTCGATTTCGCCCACGTCGGGATTGTCACCGACGCGATCCGCTTTCTGCCCGCGCTGACAGAGGCCTTCACGCGGCGACTGTCGCCCCACAGTCGCGATAAAATTGCGAACTAGGGAGCTGGACATGACCAGGGAAAAATTCGACGCCATTGTTGTGGGTGCCGGCATGTCCGGAAACGCAGCAGCTCACACCTTGGCAACCCAAGGCCTGAACGTGCTGCAGTTGGAGCGGGGAGAATATCCGGGCTCCAAGAATGTCCAGGGTGCAATCATGTACGCTAGCATGCTGGAGAAGATCATCCCGGATTTCCGTGATGACGCGCCTCTCGAGCGCCACCTTGTTGAACAGCGGCTGTGGGTGATGGACGACACATCCCACACCGGGATTCACTATCGCTCGGACGATTTTAACGAGGCGAAGCCCAACCGCTATACGATCATCCGCGCCCAATTCGATAAATGGTTTTCGCGTAAAGTGCGGGAGGCCGGTGCGACGGTTCTGTGCGAGACGACCGTGACCGAACTCGTCCGCGATGCCGAGGACAAAGTGGTCGGCGTCCTCACAGACCGGACCGGCGGAGCGATTTTCGCCGACGTTGTCGTCCTCGCAGAAGGCGTGTCCGGACTGCTTGGCACGAGGGCGGGCCTTCGCGAGATGCCGAAGCCGAAATCCGTGGCGCTCGCCGTCAAGGAAATGCATTTCCTGCCCGAAGAGGTCATCGAGCAGCGGTTCGGGCTCAAGGCCGGCGAAGGCTGCGTGATCGAGGCCGTGGGTACGATCTCCCGCAGCATGGCTGGGCTCGGCTTTCTTTACACCAACAAGGAGTCGATCTCGCTGGGCATCGGCTGCCTCGTTTCGGATTTCGCTGCGACGATGGAGAGCCCATACGCCCTTCTCGATGCGTTAAAAAACCATCCTTCGATCCGGCCGCTGATCGCCGGCTCGGAGGTGAAAGAATATGCCGCGCATCTCATCCCGGAAGGTGGCTACAAGGCGATTCCGCAGTTGTTTGGCGATGGTTGGGTGGTGGTCGGCGATGCCGCGCAATTGAACAATGCGGTGCACCGCGAGGGTTCGAACCTCGCCATGACCTCAGGCCGTATCGCGGCTGAGGCGATCGTGCACATCAAGAGCCGCAAGCGTCCAATGACCAGACAGAACCTTGTCCTCTACAAGACCATGCTGGACAAGTCCTTCGTGGTCAAAGACCTAAAGAAATATAAGGATATGCCGGCGCTGCTCCACACCAATTCCCGAAATTTCTTCACGACCTACCCGCGGTTGATGTCGCAGGCGGCTCAGAACGTCGTGCGGGTCGACGGCACTCCGAAGATCGACAAGGAAAAGGCGACCACTGCTGCCTTCATCAGGGCGCGTTCGCGCTGGGGGTTGCTGAGTGACGCGGTTCGCTTGGCATTGGCCTGGCGGTAGGAGACACGAGATGACAATCGCACCGGCACGCATTGAGGAGAAACTTTACCAGAACCGCTACCTGGTCGACTCGGGGCGCCCGCATATAAAAGTGCGACCGCACGAGAAGCCAAGCACCAACTTGCTTGCGCTGACCCGCGTCTGCCCGGCCCAATGTTATGAATTGAACGACGAGGGCCAAGTGGAGATCACCGCCGACGGCTGCATGGAGTGCGGCACCTGTCGGCTATTGTGTGAGGCCAGTGGTGAGATCGAGTGGAATTATCCACGCGGCGGCTTCGGTGTTCTCTTCAAGTTTGGATGACCTACGCACCTACGCTTCGTTGCCATGGCCACAATTTCCGCAATTGCAGCCAGACAATTTGCAATTGAACAGGGGCTCGTCAATACTGAAGACTCACGACTCGGCAGACCAAAAGGCGCTTTGTGAGGAGCACCCATGCAGCCCCTGAGGTGTTTCTATGGCTCAAATAGTGCGGGAACGGGTTAATGAGATTGGGCTTCGCAATAGCCGCTCACCTATCGAAACCCCGCAAGGGATGAACATTTCGCTCAGGGGAATTTATGAGATATCCGAGATCCTGACCGCACCCACGCGGCTGGAGATCACGCTTGCCAATGTCGTCAACATTCTCGGCTCGTTTCTGCAAATGCGTCATGGAGCAGTGATCGTCCTAGACGCGAAAGGAGAGGTGGAGATTGCTGCAACTACCGGCGATAACCTCGCACCTCAATCAGACCATCGGCGCGCCATACCGCAAGCCGTGGTAGACCGAATCCTCGCCACGGGGACGCCACTCGTCATAGACGACGTCCGCAAGTCCGAATTATTTCCGGGTGACCTTCAAACGGCTTCGAGCGGCGCCACCATGCCGGTCACCTTCATCGGAGTGCCAGTAGAGGCTGACGATGAAATTCTCGGGACATTGTCGATCGACCGTATCGGGGGCGGCGCAGCCGCCGTGCGTTGCGACGAGGACGTACGCTTCCTGATGATGGTCGCCAACCTTGTCGGCCGGACCATCCGTCTCCATCGTATTCTAAGCACAGATCGCCTGCGGCTTATCGAGGAGCAACGGAGACCGGAGAAATCGCTCGACGAGGAGACCCGCCCTGCCCGGCATCGGCATGTCAAAATCGATGGGATCATCGGGGAAAGTCCCGCACTCAAGCAGGTGCTTGAAACCGTCGCAGTCGTAGCAAGGACCAACTCCACCGTGCTTTTGCGCGGTGAAAGCGGCACGGGCAAAGAATTTTTCGCGCAGGCCATCCATAAGCTTTCATCTCGCAGTAAGAAGGCCTTCGTCAAACTGAACTGCGCCGCGCTGCCTGAAAGCGTTTTGGAATCGGAATTGTTTGGCCATGAAAAGGGCGCCTTCACCGGAGCTGTCTCGCAGCGCGCCGGCCGTTTCGAATTAGCGCATGGCGGAACCCTGTTACTTGATGAAATCGGTGAGATTTCGCCTGCTTTTCAAGCTAAATTGTTGCGCGTCTTGCAGGAAGGCGAGTTGGAGCGCGTCGGCGGCACCAGGACGCTCACGGTCGACGTCCGGCTTATATGCGCCACGAACAAGGACCTTGAGACGGCTGTCGTGAATGGCGAGTTCAGGGCCGACCTTTACTACCGTATCAATGTGGTGCCAATCGTGCTGCCGCCGCTCAGAGAGCGACCAGGCGATATTCCACGCCTTGCGAAGTCCTTCCTCGATCGATTCAATAGGGAGAACGATCGTGAGCTCGCGTTCGCGCCTTCAGGGCTTGACCTGATCTCGCAATGCTACTTCCCCGGCAACGTCCGTGAGCTGGAAAACTGTGTGCGAAGGACGGCCACGCTTGCGCGTTCGAGCACGATCGCCGCTTCGGATTTCGCCTGCCAGAATAGCCAGTGCTTATCTTCGCTCCTCTGGAAAGGAGCCCGCCGTCCAACTGGCAGCAATGCCAGCGATGAGTTCGGCCGCAACAGCACGCCGATTGCATCGCCACTGGAGCCCAGGCGCATCGGCGCATCCGAGGGCGAGGTGGTGCCCGTCAATGCCCCCCGTCCAAATGATCCTGCTTGGGGCGAGACAGGCATGCGTGTGACCGATCGCGCCCGGCTGATCGACGCGATGCAGAAGGCCGGCTGGGTTCAGGCCAAAGCTGCTCGCATCCTCGGCCTCACGCCGCGGCAAGTCGGCTATGCCCTGCGTCGCCATAATATCGAGGTGAAGAAGTTCTAAACGCCTTGCGATGTCAAAATCTCCTCGCTGTGTGTTGAACCCGCCAGCGCCGTCTCAAAGGCATCATCCAAAGTCGCAAGCCCGACAAAACTTGTGGCGTAGCGAACAGACGTAATCGCACATGAAATCCGACATGTTGAACTAAAACAGCCTTTTTCGAGCTGGCACAACATTTGCGAACTGAACTGCGACGTCCACCCATGAACGGAGCCGTTCAATGTCCATACCGGCGATTTCGCTTGAGAGTTTGGTCAGTACCAAATCCTTCGACCAGTCGTTGGCGACCGCGAAATCCGCCCGCTGCACATCTTCATGCTACGGCTCGTCCGAAAAACCGACCGAGATGGACCCCACCGTCTGGCAGAAGATCAATGACCATCCATGCTATTCCGAAGAGGCGCACCATTATTTCGCGCGCATGCATGTAGCGGTCGCGCCAGCCTGCAATATCCAGTGCAACTACTGCAATCGCAAATATGACTGCGCCAATGAAAGCCGGCCCGGAGTGGTATCGGAAAAGCTCGCCCCAGACCAGGCGCTACGCAAGGTTATCGCCGTCGCCAATGAAGTGCCCCAACTTTCCGTGCTCGGCATCGCTGGACCGGGCGACGCCTGTTACGACTGGCAGAAGACTAAGGCGACACTAGAACGTGTCGCCAGGGAAATCCGCGACATCAAGCTGTGCATCTCCACCAACGGACTCGCGCTACCGGATCGTGTTGCCGAGCTTGCTGACATGAATGTCGATCACGTGACAATCACCATCAACATGGTCGACCCCGCAATCGGGGCAAAGATCTATCCCTGGATCTTTTACAACCATCGCCGCCACGCCGGCATCGACGCTGCCAGGATCCTGCACGAGCGGCAGATGCTGGGCCTGGAGATGCTGACCGCGCGTGGCATCCTCACCAAGATCAATTCGGTGATGATCCCGGGCGTCAACGACAACCACCTGATCGAGGTCAATAAATGGGTCAAGGAGCGCGGAGCGTTCCTGCACAATGTCATGCCGCTGATTTCCGACCCGGCGCACGGTACGCATTTCGGCCTGACGGGGCAGCGCGGCCCGACGGCCTTGGAACTGAAGACGCTCCAGGATCGCCTCGAAGGTGGCGCCAAATTGATGCGACATTGCCGCCAGTGCCGGGCCGACGCTGTCGGCCTGCTTGGCGAGGATCGTGGCCAGGAGTTCACGATCGACCAGATTCCGCACGGCATCACCTACGACGCCAGCAAACGCGCGTCCTATCGGGAGGTGGTTGCGAGCGAGCGCGGCGATCACGTTGCGGCCAAGAGCCAGGCGGTCGCGACCGTCAAGGCAGCAGGTTCCGGCAAATCGCTCCTCATCGCAGTGGCGACCAAGGGCGGCGGCCGGATCAACGAGCATTTCGGCCATTCGAAGGAATTCCAGGTTTATGAGGCCTCTCCGAGGGGGATCAGCTTCATCGGGCATCGCAAGGTCGAGCAGTATTGCCTCGGCGGCCGAGCCGCTGACGGCGCCCTCGACGGCGTCATAGCTGCCCTCAAGGGCGTCGACATAGTGCTGTGTGCCAAAATCGGAGATTGCCCCAAGGATCAGCTCGCTGGAGCTGGAATCCGGGCAATGGACGTTTATGGCTACGACTATATCGAAACCGCCATCGGCTCGCTTTACGTCGCCGAGTTTGGGAGCGAACCAATGGCGGCGACGGCCTGATCGTCTCGTCCTAACCGAATCAGGAGTTGATAAATGGCCTTCAAGATCGTTGCCTCCCAATGCACGCAATGCGGTGCTTGCGAGTTCGAATGCCCCTCGAGCGCAATCAAGTTCAAGGGCGAGAACTACGTGATCGATCCGGAGCAGTGCACTGAATGCAAAGAGGCCTTCGATACGCAGCAATGCGCCTCCGTATGTCCGGTGCCGAAGACCTGCGTTCCCGCCTGAGCTGCATCCTTTGTTGACAAACTGGAGCCGCGGGAAAGGAAGGAAGCCGGATGGGCCTCAGACGCGAACAGGAGGTTGAGATCCGCAAGCCTCCACGATTTGTGCCGGGCGAGCGGGTCCGCGCCACACGACACGTAAAGAACGACGGTACCTATCCCGGTAGCGAGATAGGCGCAAACCTCGTGCGGAAGGGCGATGAAGGCTATGTTCGCGACATCGGTACTTTTCTCCAACAGTTCTACATCTATGCGGTCGAGTGGCTCGATCGCGGCACCGTCGTTGGCATGCGCGCCCACGAACTGATCAGCCTTGACAAATCCGGAGAACCTTGCAGTGCCGAAATCACCTGTGGTCACTAACAATGGAACAGCCCAATGAAGCTAATGATCCGCAGGACCGATGCCGGCCTATCGGTCTATGTGCCGAAGAAGGATCTCGAAGAGCCGATCATCAGCGTAGAGCATGAAGAGCTATGGGGAGGGTCCATAACGCTCAGGAACGGCTGGCGGCTCGTCCTGCCCGACCTGCCGCGAGATACACCTTTGCCGATCACCGTCGAGGCTAGGAAGATTTCCGACGAAGAGTGACGCCAACAGGTCGGCAATCTGAGAGCGTCAATGGGAAACGAGCATGGAAACCATCCTGGCCTTGCGCCACCTCATGATCAATCGGGACAGTCATGCCGCAAAGCAGCTTGCACTGCTGAAGAAAGCACTTTGCGCCGATGAGATCATTCCATACCTCGGTCCGGACCTGCCTCGGCTTAGGCACGGGGATCCACCGGTACCGCTCACGCCGCAAGCCGTCGCCTCGGCACTCAACGCGCGGGCGCCAGCTCCTTCGAAGATTCGTGCCAATATGTGGTCGGTCGCTCAATTCATCGAACAGCGTCGGCATCGGCGGACGCTCCAGGCCTGGATGGCCGAGATATTCGCGGGGCCGGTGGCGCCGACCGTCTTTCATGCCTGGCTCGCGACCCTTCCGCTCTCCCTGATCGTCGATAGCTGGTACGACGGCGCCATGCGCGCTGCCCTGGTAGCGACCGGGCGAACTGATGTCGTGGAGGTTCAAGGCGTACCGCGCGCGGACGCAATTGGCGACATTTGGACGAGAACCTACCATTTGTCTGGAATGGAACTCCAATCAGACTCGACGGCAGCGACGGTCCTCTATACGCCGCACGGCAGCATCAAGCCGGCGGCAAACTTCCTCATCGCAGATTCGGATTACGTCGAAGCCCTAACCGAAATCGATATCCAGACGCCTATCCCTCAAGCCGTGAAAGAACGGCGCACCAAGCGCGGTTTCTTGTTCTTCGGCTGTCGGTTCGACGATCAGATGCTGCGCATATACGCCCGACAGGTGATCAAGCGCTCAAGCGGCCCACACTTTGCGGTTATCGATTCGGCAACGTTGACTAAGAACGAGCGCCGCTTCCTTGCAGCAAACGCAATTACGGTCATAGACATGCCCGCATGCGAAGCCGCAGCTCAACTGGTAGGGACAGGTATCTAGCAGATGGTGGCCAGCTTGCGGCATTTGGCGGGGGGGTCGTTCGGCTCAAGGCCCTCCAAACGGCACAAGGCCGCTGGGCTGCCCCCTCCAACAGTAAGGCTATTCGTGGCGTGACGAAGCCCGGAAATTGGGTGGCGATCGGAGAAGTGGCCGGTTCAGTCCGCGGCTGGAGCACGATCGCGCGTATTACCCGGATGAATTTGCGGCACCCGTGGCAGGTCACCGGAGCGATCGGCTCGACGCTCGTTGCGGCATCGCTCCAATTGCTCATCCCCGTGCTCCTCGGTAAGGCCATCGACCAGACCCAGACAGCCGTCGGCGGCGGACTAAGCGGAGCGGCCGCGCAAGAGGCGCTGCAGAACTCGGCCCTCCTGCTGCTCACCGTTAGCATGCTGCGCGGCCTGTTCACGCTGGCTCAGAACTATCTTGCTGAAGCGGTCGGACATCACGTCGCGTATGCACTGCGGGTCGCTGTTTATGACAAGATCCAGCGGCTCAGCTTTTCTTTTTATGACCAGGCGCATTCAGCCGATCTGATCACTATCGGCATGCTCGACCTGGAAGGCGTGCGTATGTACTTCGCTGCCTCTCTGGTTCGTGCGGTCCTGCTCGTCATGCTGATCGGGATTGGTGCCCACATATTGATTTCCACCAACGTGTTTCTTGGTCTTCTCGCGCTGAGCTTCGTGCCCTTTGTCGCGTGGCGCTCATCAATCACCCAGCTCAAGCTGCGTGCCACCTGGCTTGATCTGCAGGAGCGGCTTTCCGTCCTCAGCCGCGTGATGGAAGAAAATCTCGTCGGCATCCGAGTTGTCCGCGCGTTTGCAGCGCAGGCTTACGAGATGCTGAAGTTCGACCGCGCCTCTAAGAATGCGCTTAGTCTCATCCTCGAACGGGTCGAGATTTACGTGCGCAACATTTCCGCGATGAATTTCTCGTTCTTTCTCGCCATGGGACTGGTCCTGTGGATCGGCGGCAACAAAGTTACCGCAGGCGAAATCAGCGTGGGCAAACTTGCCACGTTCCTTTCATTTATGACGATCCTCCAGATGCCGGTTCGCCAGATAGGCGTGATAGTCGATGGCTTCGCCCGGGCCTCAACATGCGGTTCGCGCCTCTTCGGCTTACTCGACCTGGACATTGCGATCAAAGACGCATCAGACGAACCGCTCGAAATCAGCGAGGGCACCTTGCGCTTCGACCATGTTTCATTCGCCTATCCGGCCGCCAAGGAACGCCCAATCCTGAAGAATATCAGTTTTGAAGCCCGCAAGAGCGAGACGGTTGCAATTGTCGGCCCGCCCGGCTCCGGCAAATCGACGGTGGCTCATCTGATCCCTCGTTTTTACGACGTCACCGGCGGTGCCATCACGCTTGACGGCCAGGATATCCGCGACGTCACCCTGGCCACGCTCCGCAGAGCCGTCGCGGTCGTGCAGCAGGATGCATTCGTTTTCACCACGACGATCGAAAACAATATCGCCTATGGCGATCCGTGGGCCAACGCACAGCGGATCGAGCGCGCGAGCGAGTCGGCTCAGCTTCACGACTATATTCTCCGGCTGCCGGCCGGCTATAAGACGGTCGTGCGAGAGCGCGGCGTATCCCTGTCGGGCGGACAGCGTCAGCGCCTGGCGATCGCCCGCACGATGATGCTGCGCCCCTCGGTCATTGTCTTCGACGACTCGACTGCCGCGATCGATGCAGCCACCGAACAGCGCATTCGCTCCGCCATGCGACTCTTTGCCAAGGATCGCGTGACCATCATCATCGGCCACCGGCTGAGTTCGCTCATGCATGCCGACGCAATCCTGTTGATCGAGAACGGCGAGATTGTCGAGCGCGGCACTCATGAAGATCTTCTGGCGAAAGGCGGACGCTACAAGGCTCTTTACGACCTCCAAGTGCGCGCATTTGATGACATGCTGCCCGACCAGAAGGGGGCGAGCTGATGCTCCAGGCCGGCGAAGTTGAGGCCGAACGCAACGATGCTCGAGACGACGACCGGCGCCCGCCGCATGCCGTCGTCGGCTCGCACCGCTTCGAAGAAGAGATGTTCGGATCGGCGTTTGACAAGAATATTGTCCGGCGCATTTGGGCGTTCGTCAGGCCCTACCGCGCCAAATTGATCATCTCGGTTGCCGCGATGTTGATCCTCACGGGTTCACAGCTTCTCATCCCCCTCATCATCCGCTTTGCGATCGACCATGGAATGCAGCCGGGAAGTGGCGATCGCTCAGCCCTGCTTGCGGCCGCCGGCGCTTTCCTTTTCACGATCTCAGTCAATTTTGCTGCCAGCTACACGCAGGAGATCATGGTCTACAAAACGGCGGAGAAGGCTCTGTCCGATATTCGCCGCGCCACGTTTGGTCATCTGCAAGACGTAGCGCTTTCCTTCATGGACAAGACAGAGGTGGGACGGCTGATGTCGCGCCTGCAGGGCGACGTCAATTCCATGCGGGAATTCTTCGAAACCGCGGTGTTTTCGTTGGGCGACATCGCCCTTCTCTTTGGCATCGTCTTCATCATGTTGTGGCTTGATGTTCGCTTGGGGCTCCTTACGTTCTCGGTATTGCCTGTTCTCTTCGTGGTGCGCCTCTTGTGGCTGCCGCGCGCCCGCGATGCCTTCATGGCCGCGAACGAGGCCAATTCGATTTCCAATGGCGCGCTGGCTGAAGCCATTCATGGCGTACGGGCAGTGCAGTCCATGGATCGGCAGCAGGTCAATTCGATGCTTTATGATGATAAAGCGCGCGCCAATCTCAAGACACATCTGACCGCTGCCAAGTACGCACAGATCATGGTGCCGATCGTCGATGGCCTGACGGGCGTTGCCGTAGCTGTCGTCATCGTTGTCGGCGGTTCAATGGTGATGAACGACCGCATCGATGTGGGTGTGATAGTCGCTTTCCTCTTCTACATTCAGCGCTTCTTCGATCCGATCCGCTCGCTCACCTTGCAATATTCGATCATGCAACGGGCGATGGCGTCGGGAAAGCGTCTGATCGAGGTTCTTGATATCAAGATCGAGGTCCAGGACAAACCGAATGCCAGGGTGCTTTCAGCCGACATGGACGGCTCGATCGAGTTCAGGAACGTTACTTTCGGCTATGATCCCGAGCATCCGGTGTTGAACAACGTGTCGTTCCGGGCCGATCCCGGCGAAACCGTCGCCTTGGTCGGGCCGACGGGTTCAGGTAAATCGAGTGCAATGGCCCTCGTCCACCGCTTCTATGATGTCCAGAAGGGCCAGGTGCTGGTCGGCGGCTACGATGTGCGAGATGTCACCCAGAAATCTCTTGGCCGTCAAGTTGCCATGGTGCTACAGGAGCCGTTCCTTTTTACCGGCACGGTCTTTGAGAATATCCGCTACCACCAGGCTGAAGCCACGCGGGAAGAGGTTATCGAGGCCGCCATGGCCGTTGGCGCGCACAGCTTTATCGTGCGCCTTCCTGGTGGATACGACGCCGCTCTAGGTGAGCGTGGCGGCAATCTCTCGCTGGGCCAGCGCCAGCTTATCAGCTTTGCACGTGCGCTTGTCGCAGACGCCAAGATCCTGGTACTCGACGAAGCGACCGCCAATATCGACAGCTACACGGAAATGCTGATCCAGAAGGCACTCGTCACGCTTCTCGAAGGCCGAACTGGCCTCGTTATCGCCCATCGTCTTGCCACAGTGCGGGGTGCCGACCGTATTGTCGTTCTCCAGAACGGCAAGGTCGCCGAAAGCGGAAAACACGACGAGTTGATCAAAATGGGCGGTGTCTATTCCAAACTTTACAGGCTCAACCACGCCTCGTTCGACACCCCCGATGAACAACTCGATACCTCCGAACCAGCGGGCTACAGATCTGAGGCGCGAAACTCCGAGGAGCCACCGCAATGGTGCAGGCGCATTGCCGAGCGGCGATAGCCGGCGCGTTGCCCGCTTGCGGAAGCAAATCGAGCGCCTGCGCAATACCGAGATCGCCACCACCCATGACGAGCATTTGATTGCTACACGGTGCCGGCGTGGCCGACCGTTCTCGCGGCCGAAGACAAGCCCGAAACAAACCGAAGCCGCCGTGGCGGACGCCATCGTAGCGCTGAGCAGGCAACGCTTGAACGGCAAGCACGTCGCCAGCGAAACCGGTGTATCCGAGGCAACCGTGAGTCTGGTGCTGGCACGCGTTGGCCTGTCGTGCCTCAAGGACCCGAAACCTTAGCCGGTGCGCCGCTAGGGGGCGAGCACCCAGCGTGCTCACCGACATCACGAAGCTCGGTCGATCGGCTCTGTGGGGCACCGCATTCCGGGCGATATCCTGGTGCGGTCGAATCGCCATCTCGGCATCGGCTGGGAGTTCGTCCACGTCTGCATCGACGATGCCTCGCGCGTCGCTTTCGTCCAAGTCATGTCCGACCAGCGCAATGAGAGGGCTGTCACCGGGCAGGCAATCACGTGGGATAGCCCATCCCTGGCCATCTCGCAGTCTCGCCTTTCGCCATGATGCCATCACCTTGAGAAATTCTGGAACCTCTCTCTAATGATTGCGGTACTCGACCATTACAACGATCGGACCCCTTCGTGGTCGCAGGTCTGCAGGGCGGGTTCGCAGAACGTGTTAATCGGAAAACACCGCGCTGCGGCTTTTGCAGCCCTTCTCCTCGCGCAGCGGGCGTACGCTCAGCCCGCTTGAGAGCAGTGCCGTGACCGATGTCACTTGCTCGTCGAACGACTATTACGATAAAGCTCCGCGCTAATCAGGAAGCGCTGGGAATTCGAGCGGCGACTTCATTCTTCCACTCGTTTTTATCAGGCGGGAACTATGAGGCGGCAAACGCGACCATTCACCGTGGAAGTCAAACAGAAGCGCCGTTATCAAAAAAACGCGCGTTCCATCTGGGGCGATTTCGACATGGCCGCGGCGAGCGCGGAAACCACAGAGGAACTCCAGAAGAACCGGCAGCCAACTCGTCAGCTTGTTGACCCTCCTGTCGTAGCCCTCAATGCTGAACCTTTGCAAAAACCACCGATGGAGAATTTCATGGCAAATCGCCTGGCAACCGAAACAGTAATTCCTACCGAAACGGCAGCCGAGGCGGAGACGTCAAAACCGGGGGCGAGAACGCCGCGGACGCGGAAGCCAAAGGCTGAGCCGAGCGCGCCTGGCCGGAAGACCGGCGCCAAGCCGATATCCGCGACCACTGAAGCACCGCCATCGGCAGGGATAGGCCGCAAGGTCCACTCTGCAAAGGAGCGCGGCCAGAAGTTTGCTCAAATCGAGACGTTGCTTGGCGGCGGCGCTACTCTCAAGAGCGCGGTGAAGCATGCCGGCATCTCGGAACAGACATATTATGTTTGGAAAAAAGCAGCGACGCCTGCAGCGGACAGTGACGAGCTGAAGGATCTCGTCGCGCTCGAGGAAGAAAACAAGCGGCTAAAGAGCCTGCTTGCGGATCGTCTGCGCAAGGAAAATGCGGAACTGAAGAAAAGGCTTGGGCTAGATTAATCAGACGAGCGTGCGGCTTTCTTTCGCTGCTGGGCTGTGAACGACTGGTTTAGGCTACTGGGTTCACCGTCCGTCGGCGGCGGTTGGAACGATTAAGATTGTCCCCGAGGCGGCCAGTTTTTGCGGCAGTAGACTGGCAAACGATCGGGTTCCTCCCGAGGATGAATGCCGCTTTTCCTTGAAGTGTCATAAGGCTGACAACGCATTCTGCAATGGTCGGCGGTGTGGATGAGGCAGCCTTGCGAGTCGGCTGTTCAGCAGGTCGGGAGTAGACGAGATGAAGGCAAAGGCCTTCGGCAGCCCTATTTTCGTGAAGCGTGCCGCTTATGTCGTGCAAGAGATTGCAAGTCTCGAGGACGCTATCGATTTTCTCGATGAGTGGCCCGAGGATCGCAGAGACCTGATCCACGAGACTGCCCTTAAAGCATGTTTTGACGCCTACGATGGGCACAAGCCCTTAAGCACCGCCCGCGCTGCCTTCTACGGCTTCGCGAAGCGGGCGACCATATTGGAAGATCCAACCTCGGCAATGCAGTGGATTGCAGCGGACAGAGTCACACGGTCGGTGTGAACAGCTAACCAGTTCTCATCGTCCTCCGGGACGCGCATGCAGGCGTAGCGTGGAATCCCCACCTGCGGACCATGCGCTGCCGGGCTATGTCTGCCAGAGGACTTGTCCCTGGCGCAGGGCGACTCCTTGGAAGCGCCCTATGCCACGGATTCACGCTCAGGCAAATCGGGCCATGATTTCGGAATGAATCGTCACTGCAGTGTATAGGGACGCTTCCAGAGGTAAGTCTCCAAACGCGAGCTGGCAAAGAAGATAGTTGGCGCCAGCCATTTCCAATTGACCAAGAAGGGCGTCCCGCACGAAAGCTGCCGTTCCCGCTACGCACAGCTCACTTTCAATCGCCGCTTCGAAGGTCAGCGGTAGGTTTGGTGGGGTGGGGATGCCATTGAGAACGTAAAGAAACTTGAAGCTCTTGAGCCATGTTTCATAAGCAGGTGCCGCGATCGAATAGGCATGCGCATCAGAACGACCAATCACGACCATGCGCAGCAATCCAAGAAACGGCACGGGATTACCTTTGTCCATAGTCTCCTTCCGGCTGGCGCGGAAGGCATCAGTTACTTTGCGGACGGAGGAGCTATGTCCTACGCATGCGAGATTTGCGCCGTTCGCGGCGGCCCAACTTGCAGATTCGGGTCGATTGGTGGCGACCCATGTCGGCGGATGCGGGCGCTGATAGGGGCTAAGCGTCAAGGGAACCTTATTGAGCTCAAAGTGACGGCCTCGATACGATAACTTCCCGCCTTTCATGGCCGCGATTAGGATTTCGCAGGCTTCCGAATAACGGCCCGGCACTGTGTCCGTGCCAATCCCAAAATAATTCAATTCGGCCGGGAGAGAGCCTCGGCCTAGACCGAGCTCCAACCTGCCACCACTCAGTTGGTCGAGCATGCAGATCTCTTCGAACGCACGAAGCGGATGGTACAAGGTGAGGAGCATGACCAGCGGGCCTATACGCAGCTGGCGGGTGCGCTGTGCGACGCTCGATAAGAAGAGATTTGGCGACGAACCTCTCCCATGTGGGGTGCAGTGGTGCTCTGCGAGATGATAACCATAAAAGCCGAGGTGATCGCACGCCTCCGCCAGCTTCAGGCGATCGGCATATTGTGGGCCGATGTCGCGACCGTCGTCATCCAAATGATCGAATATTCCGAAGGTCGGCTTCGAAAGAACGTTTTTCACTTTATTGTCTCCAGGATTTTGACGCGGAAAATCCTCGCTCCAGACCAAGGTCTAAGCATCAGGTAAGCCAAGTACCTTTAGATATAAAGGTTTCCGCGATGTAATTATGACTTACATAAGCCTAGTCGGCTTATTATACAGCCGACGGCTTTATCAAAATACTTGCGATCTCATCTAAAAATAAGTCCATATGCTGCCGTGTGCCTATGCTTACTCTTATGCAATCTTGCAGAAATTCTTCAAAAGGAACGGTGACAAGTACTTTACGCCGCTCTAACGATTGCTGCCACCATCTACCGTCTTGTCCTGTCGGCACGCGGGCCAGCAAGAAATTTGCATGGGAGGGGGTCACGGAAAAACCCAGTTGCGAGAGCGCGAAGGACACGCGCTCCCGCTCCTGCTTGATTTGCCGGTGGTTCTCTTCATAGGCGGCGCGATGCGCAAGGATGCTGATGCCAACCGCATGGCCGATCACGTTCATGTTGAATGCATTTTGGATGTTGCGCAATCTTCCAATGATTTCAGGATGACCAAATCCAAAACCGATACGAATACCGGCGGCGGCATAGCTTTTGGAAAATGTCCGTAGGAGCAGAATATTGGGATAATTGTCGATAAGGCGCAGGCCATTATCCGGTGCGAAGTCGACATAGGCCTCATCCAAAACGATCAGATGATCCGATTGCAACGCGAGGCGTTCGATCTCGGCCACCGGAACGAATGTTCCGGTTGGATTGTTCGGATTGGCTAGAAGAAAGAACTTGGCGCCTTTTGCTGGACCAGAGAGCAATTCCTCTACTGGCAGGGTATTAGATCGACCGCACTCGATTTCAATAAATTGAGCCTCCTGCAACATGGCGAGTTTGCGGTTGAACCAAAAGCCTGGCGATAGCATTGCCACGCTGTCGCCAGGGGCAAGGAAAGCCTTGTAGATAAGTCCCAAAAGTTCGGAGGATCCGTTTCCGACAATCACCTGATCCTTGGTGAGGCCATAGGTGTCGGCCGCGGCTTCCCTCAAGCTGATGTTGTCGAGTTCTGGATACAGATACTGCCGTTCAAGGGCGGCAATTCCACTTTGCATTACGACTTCCGGTAACGGAAATGGATTCTCATTCGCATTTAGCCTGACGTAGCTATCGTTCAGCGAAGGGCGACTGGACGGTAAAGGCTCTAGTTCCCTTGCCACCTGCGAAAACGACGAAAGCACGCTTTCCAGTTTTGGTTCCAACATATCCTCTCCTTTTTTTGAGGGCGAAATTATACCCTCTACTTGCTAAGGTTTATCCCCGCCGATTTCGCTGCACTTAACGTGCAGATTCCAGTATCATTTCATCTAAAGTCATTTCAAAAAATAGGGTTACACTTTCTGACTGAGGCGAATTATTGATATTCTTGCTGTAGGTAAGTTTTATCGGCCCGCGCGGCCTGTTTCAGGCAGCGCATAGAATACCCTCTCTTCTCGAGGCAATGCTTCGGTCACGCGTGCCTCGTCATTCTTGGGCCGATGTATTGGTGGGTTGCGAACCGGTTGATCTGCGCCAGACTGTTTTTCGCTCACGGCTAACGAGGCGCCACGATATCGCTAGGGAGCGCGTCAACAGCCGACCAGGACCTCCCGATCCTTGTGCTGGATTTGCCAGGGTCAACTCGTTTGAATCCCTCTGGTCGAGACCGTACCGGTGAGCAGCGCTCCAACCGAAAACGCGGCGCGTATTGATGCTCGTTGTTGGCTCAGCGCGGTGGTGCTGCTTTCAGCGCTTTGGGTTGCTCAATCCGCGAGTCCTCGCTCGGTGTCTGCGGGTCGACCTCGCTGTGCTTGCGACCGACTAGGCGGATGGACGAGTCGCAACGATGCGGCATCACTCAGTGGCGGTGAGACGGGCGGTTGATCGGCCAGGGTCTCGGCAAGATGATGCCCTGCAAAGGCAGCTTCCAACCGCGCCTCATCCAATTCGCCTTCCCAACGGGCGACCACGAGCGTTGCCACGGCGTTGCCGATGACGTTGGTGAGGGCCCGGCACTCGGACATGAACCGGTCGATACCGAGGATCAATGCCATGCCAGCCACCGGAACGGACGGCACCACAGAAAGAGTGGCGGCCAGCGTGACGAAGCCGGCGCCTGTGACCCCCGCAGCGCCCTTGGAGGAAAGCATCGCAACGAGCAGCAACAGGATCTGATCGCTGATCGAAAGATCGGTATTCGTCGCCTGGGCGATAAAGAGGGCCGCAAGCGTCATATAGATGTTGGTGCCGTCCAGGTTGAAGGAATATCCGGTCGGGATGACGAGCCCTACGACTGAACGATTGGCGCCAGCCTTCTCCATTTTCTCCATGAGAGCAGGCAGCGCGGCCTCCGAGGAGGACGTCCCAAGGACCAAGAGCAGCTCTTCCTTGATGTATCGGATAAGAGAAAGGATCGAGAAGCCGTTGTAACGGCTCACAGCGCCCAGAACTATAAACACGAAGAGAAAGGCCGTGATGTAGAACGTCCCGACCAGCATCGCGAGATTGACGACGGAGGCGATGCCGTACTTCCCGATTGTGAAGGCCATGGCACCGAACGCGCCGATCGGGGCCGCCTTCATCAGAATGCCAACGAGCGCGAAGACGGGCACGGTGAGTGCCTGGAGGAAGGAACTGATCGGCTTTCCCATCTCTCCGACCATCGCAAGGGCAATGCCAAACAGCACCGAGAAGAAAAGGACCTGCAGGATGTCGCCGTCAGCGAACGCGGCCACAATCGTGGTCGGAATGATATTCATCAGAAAGCCCGTCACGGACTGCTCATGGGCCTTCGCGGCATAGGGATTGATGGCCTGAACGTCGAGCGAGGCCGGATCGATGTTGAGGCCGGCGCCCGGTTGGACGACATTGGACACGATGAGGCCGACGATCAGTGCCAGCGTCGAGAAGGTGAGAAAATAGACCATCGCCCTGCCGGCTACCCGGCCGACCTTTTGAAGGTCGTGCATGCCGGCGATGCCGGTCGCGACGGTCAAAAAGATCACCGGTGCGATGATCATCTTGATGAGCTTGATGAATGCGTCACCAAGCGGCTTCATGTTTTCGCCGGCTTCGGGGTAGAAATGGCCGAGGGCGACGCCCATGGCGATGGCGGCAATCACCTGCACGTACAGCCGTGCATAGAAGGGCTTGCGAGGCGCGACGTTCGCGCTAGCGTTCTGTGGGTTCGACATTGATCTCTCTCCCAGACCCGGAAGTTGGCACTGCCTCTCCTCCCCGGGCTTTCTTGATCGCTGCGTTCCGGTCGAACGCTGCTGCGGTTTTTTCCGCAAGAGCCATGCCAAACCGACCGGCCGAGCGGATGGCGCGGTTTCGGTTCTTTTCGGGCGGGTCGCGCCATGTAAGTGTGTGGATTCCCGCACTTTTTGGTTTCATCTGGCGAAATCCGGCACTAGTCTGGAGCACTCGGTAGAAGACGACTGCAGCAGCGAGGGTGGCTTGCAAAAGGCCCCGTTCAACTTCCTTGGCAGATTGAGCGCCGGCCGATTTCTCTGGCTTGCGGCTTTGTTTGCACTTCTTGGTCCGGGCCTCGGGTTTTTTGTTTTTGCAGCCGGCCGGATTGCCGGCACCAAAGCTGAGGCGGACCTACGCGACCGCGCTCTTGCGGCGCGCCCACTTGCAGCCGACACTTTGAAAGGAGACGTCGAGAAACAACGACTGATTCCGCGGATCCTGGCTCGTGACGATGCGGTTCAGGAGATGCTTCGCAGTCCGAGCACCGGTGGGGAAGCTGCGCTGGATGACAAGCTGCGCGCCGTCGCGCGCGACGCCGCCTCTTCAGTCATTTACGTCATCAACAGTGAGGGAACGACTGTTGCTGCGAGCAACGCCGGCGAGCCCACCAGTTTTGTCGGCCGGGACTTGCGTTTCCGTCACTATTTCGTTGAAGCGATGGCGAGCGGCATGGCCACGCAATACGCACTTGGTACCGTCAGCAAGCGCCCCGGCCTCTTCTTGTCGAGCCGAATCGATGGACCGGAGGGACCACTCGGCGTCGTCGTGGTGAAGGTCGAGCTGGATCGTGTGGAGTCGAGCTGGCGTGAGAGCGGTTTCGTGGTCTTCACGAGCGATGAGTACGGCGTCGTCCTTTCAACCGGCGTGCCTCAATGGCGTTTTAGCGCTCTCTCCCCGCTGTCCAAGAAAGCGGCGGAAATCGCCCGCGATCATCTGCAACTGCCTGGCGCGATGTTCGAGCCCGTCCCGCTTTCGCACCGCGGCGGCACGCTGGTTACCGCAAGTACCGCGGACAAGGCGGCCGGCTTTGTCGCGGTTTCTCAGGATCTCGGCAAAGTGGTCCCTGGTTGGCGGCTGTCACTGCTCATTCCTGCCGATGCAGAGATTTCCGCGGCGATGATGACAGCCCGCACGACAACACTGCTTGCCCTCATGCTCGTGGCATTTGCTGTTTCCGTTATGGTTCGACGGCGGCAGGCGATCCGGCAACGGCAGGACGCGCTTGCGAGCATCAACGCGGAACTGGAACATCGCGTCAACTTGCGTACCGCAGAGCTCCGCCGTTCGAACGAAACGCTCGCAGCTCAGATAGCCGAGCGGGAGAATGCCGAGGCAAGAGTGCGCCGGTTACGTGATGAACTCTCTCAGGCGAACCGCCTCTCGATTCTTGGACAGATCGCAGCCGGAGTTGCCCACGAGATTAACCAGCCGGTGACAGCAATTCGCACCTATGCCGAAAATGCTACACGTCTTCTCCAAGGCGAGAGGCCGCAAGAAACCGCGGGGAATTTGAAATCGATCATTGCTATAACGGGACGCATCGGGGCGATCACCGAAACGCTGCGGTCGTTCTCTCGCCGCGCAACAGGTGCTGTGGGGCCAGTATCGGCGGAAGACGCGATCGACGGGGCGCTTTCGCTGCTTTCGGGCCGAATCCGCGAATCTAGCGTGACGATCGAACGGAAGCGGACAAATCCGTCTCCGATGGTGATGGCAAGTTGCGTTCGGCTGGAGCAAATCCTGGTCAATCTTCTGCAGAATTCGCTCGATGCCCTGAAGGGCCTGCCGGAGCCGCGGATTGAGATAGCTCTTGCCCAGAACAGAGAAACGGTCGCCCTATCGGTTCGAGACAACGGAACCGGCCTCGCCCCTGAAATTCGCAAGAGCCTCTTCATGCCATTTACCACAAGCAAGGAAAAGGGGCTGGGTCTTGGCCTGGTTATTTCAGCTGAGATCGCCCGGGAGTTCGGCGGCTCGCTGCGACTCGATGCCAGCCACAAAAAGGGGACTTCCTTCACCATCGAACTGAGGCGTGCTGAATGAGTGACGAAAAAGGGAACGTCATCTTCGTTGACGACGACGAGGATCTGCTGCCCGCTGCCGCGCAGATGCTGGAACTTGCCGGCTTTAGCCCTATCGTCCTCAACTCCGCCGAGGCCGCACTCGCCAAAATCGACGAGAACTTCAATGGTACCGTCGTCAGCGACATCCGCATGCCTAGAATGAACGGCCTTCAGCTCTTTGAGCGGCTGAAGGCAATCGATCCCAACATCCCTGTTGTCCTTATCACTGGGCACGGCGACGTCGAACTCGCCGTTGCCGCCATCAAGGACGGCGCTTACGATTTCATCGCTAAGCCATATGAGACTGACCGGCTTTTGGTGACGCTGAATCGCGCTTCCGAAAACCGGCACTTGGTCTTGGAAAACAGGCGCCTTAGAGATGCGGTCGTCCGATCCGCAGGTGATATGCCCCTTTTAGGCAACGCACCGAGTATGACATGGCTGCGCGAAACGCTCCGCCAGATCGCCGATACGGATGTGGATGTCCTTGTCGAGGGTGAAACCGGCGCGGGTAAGGAGGTGGTCGCGGACCTGCTTCACCGCTGGAGCGGACGAAGCACGAAGCCGTTCGTGGCCTTGAACTGCGGGGCGCTGCCCGAAAGTGTTATCGAAAGCGAACTTTTCGGCCACGAAGCAGGCGCGTTTACCGGCGCGCATAGGCGCAGGATCGGTCGTCTCGAATACGCGAATGGCGGCACCCTATTCCTCGACGAAATCGAGTCCATGCCGCCTGCACTCCAGATTAAACTCCTAAGGGTACTGGAGACCCGGCAGGTCACGCCACTCGGTACCAACGAAACCCGCAGCATCAATGTTCGTGTCGTGGCTGCGACGAAGGTCGATCTGGGCGACCCGAACGCTCGCGGTGACTTCAGGGAAGATCTATATTTCCGCCTAAACGTCGTCACGGTCCATATCCCGCCGCTTCGCGAGCGCCGCGAGGACATCCCGATCCTCTTTGCGCATTTCTTGGAACGCGCTTGCAAACGCTTCGGCAAGCCAGTGTGGGAGATAACCGCGGCCGTGCGTAATCATCTCATGGGTCACGACTGGCCCGGCAATGTTCGCGAACTTGCGCATTTCGCCGATCGGGTTGCGTTGGGACTTGAAGGCGCGTCGAATTCGCTTCCCGGAAAAAGAGAAGCCGAACTAAGTCTCTCTCTTTCCGAAAAGGTTAGCCTTTACGAGGCGACCGTGATCCGCAACGCATTGCGGGAATGCGATGGCGACGTGAGGAGGACAACCGAGTTTCTGCAGGTGCCCCGCAAAACCTTCTACGACAAGCTGAAACGTTATGGAATAACCCCGGGCGTGTATCGAAGCAGCAGCGATTGTTAGAAATCCCCTTGAGCGTGCTCGACGCGGAAGGGGTGCTATAGGCTTCTTGGCACCGGGAAAATGAAAGCTGCTTGCGCCCAAGAATACACTTCCCCTTTCGGGTACGTCAGTGGCGCGCCCTGCGGTATGCGGATCGGGTCGTCAAAGGGGCGCCTGATGATCGTGCCGTTTGGGATCAGTCCTTTCTGGCTCAGAGGCCTGAGAGACCTCGTGCTGCATATCTGTTCTTTCGGTCATTGCGTGCCACGGAGCTGCGTCGAAGTGCCAACGGGTACGCGCCGTTACCGCCGAGTTCACCAAGAATCGGCTGCGACATTGGCGACATCAAACCGGGCTGACAAATTCTGTCAAATTCTGTGACCCGTCCTCTATGTTCCCCATCACTTCCTGTTGGATTCGAATCATGACTAAGCGGCCCACAATTGCAGATCTCGCCCGCGAAGCAGGGGTTAGCGTAGCGACGGTCGACCGGGTATTGAACGGTCGCCGACTGGTGAAGGAAGAGACTGCACGGCGGGTCTGCGAGGCGGCCCGCGCCATCGGCTACAACGCAGCTGGACTGATGCAGCAACGCACGCAGCGAATTTTGCCAGAGTACCGGCTAGGTTTTATTCTCAGAATGCCAGCCGAACATTTCTATCAGGATTTCGCGCGCGAGATTAAAGCTGCTGTCAGCGCGGCACAGTCCTTCCGGGGCATTCCATTCGTTGAATTTGCGCCGTCGCATAGGCCTGGCGACCTGGTCGCGCTGCTCGAGGACATGGGTGCACGCTGCCACGCGATCGCGATGATGGCGCCGGATCATCCAACCGTCACGGCAGCTGTCGAAGAACTCAAATCGAACGGAACCCCGGTCTTTTCGCTGCTTTCTGATTTTGCAGCTGGCGTGCGCGAGGGCTATCTGGGCCTCAACAACCGCAAGGTTGGGCGGACAGCAGCCTGGATGTTTTCCAAGGTTGCAAAAAGGCCCGGCAAGGTGGCGGTGTTAGTCGTCAGCCATCGTTTTCACGGACCCGAATTGCGAGAAATCGGCTTTCGCTCATACTTCCGTGAGAAGGCGCCAACGTTCGAGGTGTTAGACACGCGCGTGAATCTCGACACGCGGCAAACCACCTACGACGCTACGCTCGATGTTTTAAGACGCGAACCCGAACTTGTCGGTTTGTATGTCGCCGGCGGAGGCACGGAGGGCGCCATCGCTGCGCTCCGGGAAGAGGGCGAAGGTCGGAATCTCCTTGCGATCGTCAATGAGATCACGCCGGAGTCGCGGGCAGCCCTCGCGGACGACGTCATTACCATGGCGGTTGCCACACCCTTGCGCCAACTTTGCCAGGAGTTGGTAACGCTGATGGCCAAGGCAATCGAGACAGGCACCGCAGGGGCGCCATGGCAGACATTCTTGCCGTTCGAGATCTATCTGCCGGAAAACATTTGAGGCGAGATTCGCTTTCTCCGAGCGGTTCGGTCGCGCATGGGTGGAGGCGGAACTGAAGGACGTCGGTGATCAAGCTCGGATGCGCGGGTTGGCTACCGCATTCCCGATTGTGCGTCCGGGGCTGGTCCTATCTTACTGCGGGCGTCGGCGGTTCGCCGAACACAAAGCGTCTAGTCTAACGGGCATTCCCCTGCCGTGGTCCCGCCTCCGCCCATGCGCGACATGTGCGCCGTCGCGGCGAGCGATTAGGTGACGCGCCTCCCTTGCGACTGCCCAGACGAACTCTTCGATCACACGCTCCAGCCGGTCGCCCCGTTCTTTCGAGACGCGCACCGCCTCGACGATCTCCTGGAGTGCGATCTGATGCGCGGGATGATCGAACCGCTGTTCCTGAAGCCAGCGTAGATAGCGCATCGTTCAGCGCTTCCTTCGCGAATAGCTATGGCCGTGCTTGTGCACGAATGCGCTCGCCTGCCGGCGATGGACCCGCAGCGCCTCGACCGCGGCCTCCCGCGAGCGAACAAGATCCCGTATGGACTCATGTCCTTCATCGGGAGCCCGCACCGCGGTCAGCTCGCCGGCGCGCAGTAGCCGGGCAAGGGAAATGGCGTCTCGGCGGCTCGTCTTCACCCGATCGCTGGGCTTCCTCGGGATCAATGACGCTGCAACCACGGCGCACTCATGCCCGAGCGACCGGATCAGGCGATAAAGGCCGTACCCAGTCGGACCAGCCTCGAAGCGGTATGCACGTAATCAAAGCGGCTGGCGATCCGGCCTATGACCCGCCGCATGCTGGTCGCCGACGCGTCGACCTCACCGAAGAACCGAACCTCTCCTTCCGGCCTGGCTCCGCAATCGCAATAGCGTTCTTCAGCTCCGCAACATCGATTCCGACAAATTCTCTATACTCCGCCACGGCTCATCCACCTGTGGTGAGAATCGGCTCGGCCCGCCCGAGCACCCCTGGGACGAGCAGTGTAGGGCGAGCCACCTCATCAGCAGAAGCGGACAGACAGTCTTACGATAAATCCCCGCTTTGTGCGTCCATGAGACCGGCGGCTAGCCGGATGGTGCGCCTTCGGAGCTTGACGAAGAAGATGATTGAATTATACAGCGACGCAAGCAGTTAGGAGAATGCCATGCCTGCTTTCGGCCAGCGCCTTCACTACTGTTTGGTCTGGCTCGCTTGATGAAACGGGCCATTCCCTGGGCATTGCCAAATTGAGCCTGCCCTCGCGGATACCGTTCACGATCGCGGTGGCGGGCTGCCCGATTCTGGTCCTTGGAAACCGTTAAACGGCCGCCGCGCGATTTGTCACCGCAATCCTCAGACTGGCAACCTCGAGCACAACGATGTTCTTTTTGTTCGACGGACGCTTGCTGATGAGATCGCACCAATGTCACAGGAGGATATCGAACAACGTCGATGGTTAGGTTGTCGCAGAGCCAATTGAAGAGCAGTCTGTCTCTCGTCGTGGTTCCATGATTAGGCCAGACCTACCGTCGAGGGAGCGAAGGAGAAGGCTCCACAGTTCGACTGCAGCCAGATACTAGGCTGGAGGAATGTTTCCTTCGGCCGCTCGGAGCGTTTTTCACGATGCAGTCCAATAACGACGGCAAGATTGTTCCGGTCATCATGGCGGGTGGGGCAGGCACGCGCCTGTGGCCGATCTCGCGCGAGAAGATGCCGAAGCAGTTCGTCGCCCTGATGCAAGACGGACTGTCAACCTTTCAGGCAACCGTGAAGCGGGTTTCGGGAACGGAATTCGCGCGGCCGATCGTCATCACCGGCAATGACTTCCGCTTCATCGTCGCCGAACAGATGCAGGCGATAGGCATTGAAGGGCAGATAGTGCTCGAACCGGAACGGCGCGATTCCGCCGCTGCTGTGGCAGTTGGCGCATTGCTGACCGAAAGCATCGGTGAGGACGCGGTCTGCCTCATCCTGGCATCAGACCATGTGATTTCAGACGAAGCCAGTTTTACGGCCGACTGCACACTGGCAGCCCGCGCCGCTTTGAGCGGCCGCATCATGACGCTCGGCATCGCACCAACCGCGCCGGCAACCGCCTATGGTTATATCGCCGTTGGTGAGCGGCTGAAGGAAGAAAACGCCTTTGCGGTCGACCGTTTCGTGGAGAAACCTAACGCCGAGACCGCTGCCAAATACGTTTCCGAAGGCATGCTCTGGAACAGCGGCAACTTCCTCTTTGCACCGGCAGTGATGCTGCAAGAACTCGAGGCGAACACGCCGGAAATCCTGGCTGCCGCCAGAGAGGCCGTGGAGAAGGCGGTGGTTGATCTCGACTTCCTGCGCCTCGACCCGGAAGCGTTCCGCAAGGCACCGACGAACTCCATCGACTATGCCGTGATCGAGCGCACGCGCAACGTAGGCGTGGTGCGCGCTGCGTTCGGATGGTCGGAGGTCGGCGCCTGGGATGCGCTCTACGATATCGCGACGCGCGATGAAAATGATAATCTGCTGGAAGGTCCGGTTGTTGCCATGGACACAACCGGCAGCCTGGTGCGCTCCGAAGGCGCGCTGACCACTGTCATTGGTCTGGACAACGTCGTCGTTGTGACCACCTCCGACGCCGTGCTCGTTGTGTCGAGGAACAAGGCGGCCATGGTCAAGGATCTCGTCGCCGGCCTAGTCAGGCTGGGACATGCGGCCGCGACAGAACACCTGCGCATCCATCGCCCCTGGGGCTGGTATCAGCGCATTGACATCGGCGCTCGCTTCCAAGTCAAACATATCTGCGTGAAGCCGGGCGGTACGCTGTCGCTGCAGCGGCACCATCACCGCGCAGAGCACTGGGTGGTGGTGCACGGCACGGCCGAAGTTTCCATCGACGGTGTTGTCAAGCTATATCACGAGAACGAAGCGGCCTACCTGCCGATCGGTTGTGTGCACCGCATGCGCAATCCGGGGAAGATCGATCTGAAGATCATCGAGGTGCAGGTCGGATCTTACACCGGCGAGGACGACATCGTGCGCATCGAAGACATCTACGCGCGGGTCTGATGTCCAGCCTTAAATTCGGCACCAGTGGCCTGCGCGGCTTCGTCACCGGGCTCGCCGGTCAACCCGCGCGCGACTGGACAAAGGCGTTTCTCGCCTATGTAGACGACGCCGGGCTGGCAGGCCCTAGGGCCCTCTATGCACGGGCGCGATCTGCGGTCATCCAGCCCCGGCATTGCCACCGACTGCCTGGAGAACGCCCGCCAGGCCGGCTGGCACCCGCTCGAGTGCGGTGCGCTGCCGACACCGGCGCTGGCGCTGGCCACAATCGCTGCTTCGGCGTCGGCAATCATGGTCACCGGCAGCTATCTCTCAGACGACCGCAACGGCTTGAAGTTCTATGTCGCCGGCGCGGAAATCAATAAGGACGACGAGACCGGCATCGCTGCCAGGATCGGTGCTCTCGCCGAGGCCGGCGGGCCGAGAATCGCGGGGAGCAATCCGCCGGTCACCTCCAAAGCCGCCGAGGCGCTGGACGGATACAGGCGGCGCTATCTCGACTTTTTCAACAGTAACAGCCTGTCAAGCCTTACCGTCGGCTCTACGAGCATAGCTCCGTGGCGCGTGACCTGTTACGCGACATCCTGGAGGCGCTCGGCGCGAAAGCTGTTTCCTTCGGCCGGTCCAGCGAATTCATTCCGATGGATACGGAAGCACATCGTCCGGAGGATCTGGCGCTGCTGCTCGAGTTTGCGGTGCGCAACAAGGTTGACGCGATTGTCTCTACCAATGGCGACGCCGACCGACCGCTGGTGGCGCACGCTGACGGCACTGTGGTTCGTGGCGACATCGGCCTGCTCTGTGCCGAGTTCCTGGGCCTGCGCATAATCGTCACGCCGCTGACGTCCAGTTCAGCGATCGAAAGTTGCGGCATCGCAAGTTCCGTCATGCGCACGAAGATCGGATCGCCGTTCGTCATCGCCCGCTGCCTTCGAATTGCCCAGGCCATCACTTCTGTACTTGGTGACCGAAAGGATCGTCTTCAATCGCTCAACCGACCTACAATTCATTCCGTGGATGAGTTGTATCGAAACAATTGATTTTTGGAATTTTTTGAATGGGGCAAATTTCCGTCTGGTTGATTTGAAGGCACGGTCGAGCGCGCCTAGGCAAGCTCGCCTGATACGATTTGCCGAAAGGCTGATTGCGGCTGCTGGTTAGGGTCGTCCCATCGTTCGAAAGCTAGAGGGCGAAGCTTCGGCAGCTGGGGCCAGTGTCGGGGCTTTGATCAACCTCGCTAGATCGAATGTGTCTGTCGTCGAACTGCACTTTCTTTCAATTGGAAGAGCATCAGTCCGCGTAAGGAAGGGAAAAGCAATATGCATCGTCGTCACCTGATCAAAGGGTTCGTTGCACAGGGCGCCTGCCTCATCTGTGCCGCTGCCGCGCGTGCGGATGAGGCCCATTGGGGATACACTGGCCAGGTGGCGCCCGAGCACTGGGCTGATATGGACAGGGAAAATTCCGTCTGTTCGGCGGGCACGCAACAATCACCCATTGATATCACCGACGCCGTCAAGGCCGACATACCGCGTATCACTGTGGATTGGCACAAAGGCCGCGGCAAGATGGTGAATAACGGCCACACCATTCAAATCAATATGCCGCAAGGCAGCACGCTGACCCGTGGGAATCGCACTTTCGAATTGATCCAATTCCATTTTCATGCGCCAAGCGAGCATCGCCTAGCTGGCATGAATTTCCCGATGGAAGCGCATTTCGTGCACAAGGACACAAAGAGCGATAGCTTTGGCGCCCTGGGCGTTTTTCTGATACCGGGCGCGACAAATGCCAGCTTTGCAGGGCTGGCAGCGGCCTTCCCCCCGCAGTCTGGCTCGACAATGGCCCTCGATATCGATCCCAGTGGGCTTCTCCCGGCCTCGCTCAACTACTGGACTTATGAGGGGTCATTGACCACGCCGCCCTGCACCGAGAACGTCGAATGGATGTTGGCAAAAGAACCGGTAGAGGTCGATGCTGCAGATATTGCGCGATTTGCCTCCCTCTACCCCCAGAACGCCCGGCCTATCCGTTCACCTAGCAGGCGCTTCATCCTAGACTTCAACTGAGGCCATACAATGTGGCAGTAAAGAACGTTGGCCGCAGCGGAGGTGGCCGCAGAACGCGAAAGGGGACCGCCTTTGTTTGTCGCTCCCGATGAAGATGAAAGGGGTCCGGACCATTGCGGCCGAGATAGCCGCAATGCAGGCCGGTTTCGTTAATGCGCTAGCGGCGTGTCATCGGCACCAGAGCATTTCGCCCATATGATCTTCGGACCGCAGACTTCAGGAGTCAGGTCTGCACACCCTATTATTTCCGTTGGCAAGCCAACCTGAGGATCCTGATATCGCTCGGATACCGCCTAACGAGTCCGTCTGTAATCTCGGGAGCCGGTATCGAACCCAGGGCTGGTCGAATCCTTAACAAAGAAAAAGCCCGCTGCCGAGCAAGGGGGCAGCGGGCTTGATCTGAAAGGCAGTGCCGGCGGAGAGGGACCGCATTCAGCTCCGGGGTCGTATCTGCGAGGAGTAGATTGGCTGCGCAAACTGTACGCCAACGACCATGGCTTACACGCCGTGTCGCCCTCTCATCCCAACAGCTTCCTTCAGGCGAGCAGCTTTCGGTTGGCTGCGGGCGTCATAAACATGGGATGGTTCGCCCGTCCTCGTCGCTCAAGAAGCCGCTTCAGGCGTCCTCGCTTGATCCCCGCGAGCAACGTGTGGGGGATGGAGCCGAACAAGACGCTTCTCCCATAATTCCCGCAATTCTTGGAGGAGTGCTTCATGCCTGACCACATCGTGCGCAATCATGTCGAGAAGATCTGCGAGCACCGCTTCGCCTTCGATACGCATCAGCAGATCGAACACGTCATGTGAAATACGAACACCGTCACGGCTGGAATGATTTGCACGGATTTCGCAGACCGTCTCTTGGCGATCTGGGGCTGTGAATGCGCGGGTTCGGTGCAGCGATACATAAGGTGGCAATGAAACCGCGAGCGCAGTCCAATCCTGCAGCGTTGCAGCCCGCTTTTTGACGAGGAACGACCCGACCACAAGTCCGTCCAGATCTGTCGTTAGAAACGTGGTTATTGCGTCTGCAACCGAGTCCACGATCGGCTCTGCATTGTTATTAAAGGACGTGTTGAGCAGGATTGGGATGTCGGTCCGCTTCTTGAATGCATTAATAACATCCCAGTAGGCCGGATTGGTGTTGCGCGACACTGTCTGCAGCCGAGCTGTACCGTCGACGTGGGTGATGGCACCGAGCAAGTCACGTTTTGAGTCACGCACCCGAACGACGAAATTCATGAACGGAAATTCGCTTGTACCATCCGGCAGGTCGAAAAATTCGCGCGCATTCTCCTCGAGCACCGATGGCGCGAAGGGTCGATAGCCTTCCCGCTTCTTGACCATTGCGTTGATCCGGTCCTTATTCGCGGCCGGTCGCGGGTCAGCAAGGATGCTGCGGTTACCGAGCGCACGTGGGCCGAACTCCGAGCGACCCTGCACCCATCCGATCACGGCGCCATTGACTATCCAGTCCGCTGCACTGTTTGCTACGTCATCAGTACGTTCAATATCGAGGTGACCGGCCCATGCCGTAAGTTCCTGCTCCACCGCGCGGTCGCCCCCGAGATCGGGGCCCCAATACACTTCCTGTAATCGCTTACGTGGCGCAGGGTGGCCGACTTCGTTAGATATCATTAATGCGGCGCCCAATGCGCAGCCAGCGTCATGCGATGCCGGTTGAACGAAGATGTCTTCGAAGAGCCCTGAATACAGCAGTTTACCGTTCACGGTGCAGTTGTGCGCTACCCCTCCGGCCATGCACAGCCGCTCCATACCGCTCGTCTCACGATGGTGCCGGAGAATATGAAAAACGATCCGCTCCAGCGCTTCCTGCAATGATGCACTTATATCCCGATGCTGCTGGGTAAACGGCATTCCCTTTCGCCTAACCTGGATGTTGCGGAGCAATGTCGGCCCGATACGGTCGAGGTGGACACGGTAACCCCCGTTGGCGGAGAGCTCGTAGAACTGCTCGAAGAGTTTGCGATAGGGAACGGGATCCCCGTAGGGGGCGAGCCCCATGACCTTGTATTCGTCGAATAAGCCATAGCCGAGATACCGGATCGTCTCGAGATAAAATAGCCCGAGCGAGTTATTGTCCGGGAATGTCTCGATTTGCGTAACGTCGGTTCCGTCCCCCAGAGCCAAGAGCCCGGAGAGAAAATCACCACCGCCATCAATCGAAAGGATCAGGCTTTGTTCGAAGCCGGACATTGCAAAAGCGCTCACAGCGTGCGCCTGATGGTGATTCACGAATGAGATACGCGAAGCATCGACCTCGAAATCGAACTCCTGCGCCAGTAACCTCTGCAGCAACAGTGTAGCATCCAACGGCATGGAGATGTCCGGCTGGGAAACGACCAGGTGTTCGAGCACAGAGTTGCAATAGGCCTCGGTAGAGTAGTACCCGATACGATCGATTTCGCTGAGCTGAACGCCAGCGACTGAGAGACAGTATTGAATCGAATTGCTGGGCAATTTGTTGGAGTGTTTAATCCGATTGAGGCGTTCTTCTTCTACAGCGGCTATTACCTCTCCGTCCCGGACTAGAACCGCAGCGCCGTCATGCATAAATGTATTCGGAAGTTCGAGTCGGCTTTCGTGGACTCTCTCAAGTCCGCCACTCAATCCTAGACACAGCATCTCACTCTCCATTCATCATAAAAAGGGGACCTCATTGATCTGGCTCAAGACCATTTCCAAGTACATATGCTGCATTTTCGCTGGTTGCCGCGATGAGTAGCTCGGCCACTTTGTGTTCAGAGGTTCTGGAAATAGTCTGCAATCGCGCAGACCCTTCGAGATGCGCGACAGCGGGCACTTTGTCCGCCATTCCTGCCGTGTCTGGTGGTCGAACAACATGTAAGGATCCGGCGTTCCTGGGCTGAATATTTCAGGCGCGCGATCCTCAAGGCAGATCGGTGCCACGGGGCGGAAGTGCTCGCGAAGTTTGATGTTGCTTAGATGGTCCGTCATCTCCGGCGAGGTCGCAGCCGCGAGAATGCTTCTGCCACCAAGTGCGCGCGGTCCGAGATCGGCTCGCCCAGTGAGGAAAATGACGGGTTTGTTGCTGGCGAGCATGGAAGCGAGTTCTCGCATACCGCAAGGTGCGGAATTCCATCCAGAAGGAAGTTGGCTATCTGGCAGAGCCGGCCCGCTGTAGACCGAACATTCCAGAGGTACGAAGCGCTCTTGCGCAACCGTTGCGCTGCAAGCGGCATCGATTGCCGAGCCGCTGTCATTCGGAAATGGGGGCACCCAGACCGCATCGAAGAGCCCCGTCTGACGTGAGGCACTGTTCCATTTAATATTGAGACCGCAGCCGCCGGCGATACACAAGTTTCGCGCCCCCGAAAAATGTGCGTGCCGCTCCATAGCGGTCACCATCTCGCTGACAAGAAGACGCTCGAGAAAAAGATGAAAGGATGCGAGCACATCTTCGCAGACCTGATCCCTCAATCGGAGGGCACTGGCTTCGAAGAAGTCATTCACGTACGCAAGCGAGGGCTCAGCGGCGTTGATATCCGCGCGGTAACGGCTGGCCAGCTCTGTGTCGCCCGCAAATCTCTCCTGATAAAGTTCCTGAAACACCGCCCCGATGTCTTCGGCGACCGCCCCGAGTGCGATGTAGGCCATCAGCTTGCCGGCAACACCGAGGTCCCAGTCACGGGGACCCGACCGCTTATAGGGCACGAAGTGATGGCCCGCTGCTGCATAAACATGGCCTATCACCGGGAACATGCAATCCAGGAGCCGGGCGCCGTGGCGTTCTACATAATAGAGGCGTGGAAAGATGCACCCGTCCCAGACCAAGCAGAATGCGGGCTCTCCGGTTTTGGCGAATGGGCTGGTGCAGTATGCCGAGGTCACATGGCCGGTAACATGCGGGTAGCTTCTATAAGAGAAAAGCCGGCCATCGATCGAAGTGAGGACGCCATCGGCATGCCGTTCGACGTAGGGGCCCCCTCTGAGAGTGATCGGAGCCGCCCCGCTAAGGACATGGAACTGCGACTCCACATGCCCGTCCCAGCCGTCGATAACGAACTGATCACCGTCCCGCGCATCCAGGCCGTGCTCCGCCAAGGCGGAGACAATGGACTCCAGATCATCGATGGCTTGATACCGTCGGTTATTGTCCCGCTTCTCCTCACTCCGAAAACGGGCTAGCAAGCAGTCTTGGTGGGGGGCGTCGCCTTGGCAGTGCAGATGATCGACAGCGATCAACATCTCGTTGAGCATAGCCATGACAGTCTCGGCACCAGCGGCGTGACCCCAGCGCCGACAAGTGGCATCACGCGCCGATCCGAATACCAGGTGCCCCCCTGGAGCAAGCATCCGCACAAGGTTGCGGATAGCTGCGCGCATCTCGGCTATACCATTGAGGTAGTACAGGACCTCCGCCACGACGATCAGATCGAACGGTTCCTCAGTCGAGAACTGTCGAACATCGGAGACTGACCAGGTGATGTGGGTGAGCTCCTTCATCCGACGGCGCGCTCGATCAATCGCTCGCGGCACGAGATCGATTACTGAGAGCCATCGGCAATGGGGCGCTAGCCGTTCGGTGAATGCACCTGCAGCACACCCGACTTCAAGTGCATTTGTGATGGATCCCTGGGAAAGCGACAGCCGGAGCATTTGCGTGTGACGCTCCCGCTCGAACGGGCTGGCATCGAGCAACCACGGATCGTCTGCGGCCAATTCCCGATCTAACAATCGACGACTATTATCCAGACCCAAGATTCATCTGCCTCGACAACGCAACCAACGCTCGCCAGAAGTCGCCAGGGCTGACCAATGCCGTGCAAGATGGCGGATACGATTCTGCACCACATTCGCGACAATCATGCCGTCCATGCCCCCGGCCAAAAACCGGAACTGGCTACGTCGTCCGAGACCGGAAAACGCTTGCCGGCACGCATAGGCGGCTTGCATTCTTTTACCTGCGGTCCAAAGCAGCGCATAACACGAGACGCTGACAGTGCTGACTGCGCCAAGACGGTCCATGAGATTTTGGTTCGTTGTCTGTCCGAGAAGCAAGCGCATTACAAAACCGCGGTCATGCAATGCGGGAGTGACTTCGCAAGCCGGTATCACTGCCCGGCATCATTTCGCTGGGAGGGCACTCGTCGTGCAAACGGCGCCGCAAGGACATATATCCCGGAACACTTGAGTCATACGCGATCGCAACGAACCCAGGTCTAGCTCCGGTCTAGTTTCGGCTGCCTTCGAGGGATCGATATTAGAGGTCCCAGTACGTCCGTAGGTCCTTCGGAAGAACTCGGCGAGTTCGACATTTGCAGTTGCAACTCGTTTTCCCAGCACAGCTTCCACCGCACTTGAACGCATACAAAGACTCCTTTTCTGATGATTTTCGAGAGTGCCCATCCGCGATCGTCGCGGCGTCATTTGGCGGGCATCAGGCGCTATCGTCGGCTATCGCGATGCCAGGCAATTGGACCGAGAGAAGCTCGTACGAGGGGACTTTTGCGTTGATGGGGCTCTCTCAAAAGTTGCCGTCGTTCCCGATCCCCACCTTTCATTTCAGGTTTCTAATGCAGCATCCCCCCGGATTGGTAAAATCCATTGTTTGGATAGCAAACATTCATTTCGGGTATAGGTCCGTCCGTTTCAATGTTCTCGATCAAATCTACTCGTTCGCGCGCGATGCTTCTGCTGGTCGCGGTACTTCACGGTGGCGCACAGTTCAGTCTGCCGTCCATGTGGCACCGTTCATCAGGGTTGCGTATCGATTTCGGTGACGAGCAGAGGCACCTCGCCGAGCCAGTAGTGCCCCAAGCCGGCCGGCGCGGGAACACGTCCCGAGTGCGGCGCGCCGATAATCGCCATTCACGTGCGGATTCGTGCGTCGGCGGAGCACTCCCGATAGACTGACCAACGCGGTTTCCTTCTGGGAAGACAAGCACCCGCCAGGCCGGCTGAACCATGACCCTGCGGAGCCAGGCATTGTCGGCAGGCGATAGTCCGCGCTCGCGTCGGCGGCCCCGCTCTCGTCGGGCGACCCGGTGCACCGACGAGACGAGAGAACGGAGCCCATCGACCAAGGCGATCAAAGACTTCCTGGGACACGATCGCAGGCCCACATAAGCCGCGAGCCATAACCAATCGCTACGCAGCTCAGGTGTCGCACCGCCCAGATTCGACCGGTTTGCATTGAAGGCTCTTATCGGTCCCCAGGTCTCTACAAAAGGATCTTGCGAGGTTAATGCTCGACTGCTCCTACCCAAGAGTGGCGCCTGCAATCACCTCCTTCCATTGCCGTTTCCCGACGCCCCGATCGTGGTCGAGCCCATACCGCCCGGGCTACCGCCTGCTTCCTTTTGCCGCTCCGATTTGATTCACAGCTGAGGCGCTTTTCAAATGCAGCGTCTTGTGACATTTGCAAAACCTATTGTTCGGATATAATGCATCCATACGCCAGATTGGAAAGAGAAATGCGGTTTAAGGGACTAGATCTGAACCTCCTCGTCGCGCTCGATGCGCTGATGGCTGAACGCAACCTCACCGCGGCGGCTCGCAGCATCAACCTTAGCCAACCAGCCATGAGCGCGGCTGTTGCCCGGCTGCGCGGCTATTTTGGCGATGAGCTGTTTACAATGAGAGGCCGCGAACTCATCCCGACACCGCGAGCCGAGGCGCTCTCCTCCCCGGTTCGCGAGGCGCTGCTACATATTCAGCTCTCGATTATTTCTTGGGAAGAATTTGATCCCAAGAAATCCGACCGCCGGTTCAGGATTATAGTTTCTGATTACACGACGATCATTTTCTTCCAGAAAGTTGTTGAGCGTGTTGCGCGAGAAGCCCCTTTCGTCAGCTTCGAGTTCCTGCCTCTGACTGACAACCCGGAAGAACTTTTCCGGCGCGGTGAGGCCGATTTTCTGGTCCTTCCAGACTTGTACATGTCAGACGCACATCCCAAAGCGAAGCTTTTCGACGATTCATTCGTCTGTGTCAGCTGTTGGACAAACAAGGAACTGACGAGGAAGCTCACATTCGAGAAATACATGTCAATGGGCCACGTCGTGGCCAAATTCGGACGCTCGCTCAGAGCATCCGTTGACGAGTGGTTTTTGATTGAGCATGGCCTCAAGAGGCGTGCCGAGGTGGTCGTGCAGGGGTTCAGCATGATCGCTCCTATGCTACCGGGCACCAGTCGCCTTGGGACCATGCCGCTGAGGCTGGTTGAGCATTTCGCAAAAACGCTACCGCTGCGGGTCGTCAGACTTCCGTTCTCTTTGCCCCCGTTGACTCTGACGATGCAGTGGCCTGCGCTTCACAATGGCGACCCAGCGAGCATCTGGATGCGGAAGACTTTGTTGGAGGAGGCATCTCGCCTAGCGCCAGCGCCGGACCCTGCCATTTGACTAGCGCGTCTGCGGCGAGTGTCCTAGGCCAGGAGGCGCCCGTCTTTCGTGATGCAGGCATTGTTGACCAATATGTCGACGCCTTCGAGATCGGCTTCCGCCTTTTGCGCCGAGCGCTTTGACCTTGTCGCGGTTCAGAGGTTCGCGGAATCGCCGGCGGCGCTGCGCCTTCCTGACATTGTCGGATGAGGCTTTGGGGCAGACCCTCGAGCCTTACCCGAAGCGCCTAACTTGAGCTTCCGGGTAGCGGTAGACGTGCCGCTTCCGCAGTTGAAATTTTTCAAGAACGGAACCCCGGCTCATCGAGCTTCCGCTGCCGCTTGGCGCATTCATCCAGTTGGTCCAAAGGCGCATCTTTCATAATCGCCAACCGGCAAGTCATTCCGGAAAAGAAATAACGTTACGAAGCACCTCGCATGCCTAAACCTTCCTGAATGCCAGAACTGCGTTCATGCCGCCCATCGCGAAAGCATTGCTGAGCGCCACGCGCACCGTGCGTTCTCGCGGCACGTTGGGTGTGACGTCGAGATCACAATCGGGGTCTGGCTCGCGATAATTGGCGGTCGGCGGCACGACCCCCTCCTGGATCGCCATCACGCAGGCAATCATTTCGAGCGCGCTTGCTGCGCCGAGGCAATGCGCGTGCATGGACTTGGTGGACGATACAGACATCGAATAGGCGTGGTGTGCGAAGACGCGCTTGATTGCCGCCGTCTCGGCCTGATCATTGGTCTTGGTGCCGGTGCCATGGGCGTTTAGGTAGTCCACGTCCTCGGCATTCAGCCCGCCGTCGGCGAGGCAAGCGTGCATCGCGGCCTCCGGCCCATCGATAGACGGCGCGACAACGTCGAAGGCATCGCTGGAAAGGCCGATGCCCGCGATCTCGGCAAGCATCGTGGCACCGCGCGCCGCGGCATGTTCATAGCTTTCTAGTACGGCTATGCCCGCGCCCTCGCCTAGCACCACTCCCTTCCGGTCGGCGGAAAAGGGCCGGCAAGTATCCGGAGCGAGCGCGCGCATCGTTTCCCACGCCTTCACCATAAGCCATGCGAGTGGCGCTTCGGCGCCTCCGGCAAGCATCACGTCAGCCCGGCCCAGCCTAATCTGATCCGCCGCTGAAGCGATCGCATGGTTGGCTGAAGCGCATGCGGAAGCGACGCCAAACACTGGCCCGCGCAGACCGAGGCTAATACTGACCTGGCTGGCAGCGGAGCGCGGCAACCCCTTTGGTGCAGAGTAGATGCCCGCACGCTTCACGCCGCCCAAAAGGAGCGCTCGGTAGGTTTCTTCGACCGTTCCCCAGCCCCAGCCGCAGACGCCCACGGTCGCACCGAAGCGATAAGGATTTCCCTCGCCGCAGGAGAGCCCAGCGTGTTGCATGGCTTCGCGCGCTGCAAGCACAGCGAGCAAACTTAAGCGGTCCATGGTGACCAGCTGCTTGCGCGCAATGTCGTGCTCGGGCAGCACCTTGATCTCGGTGCCGACAGTGCCCTTCAGTCCACGAAGCTCGGGAGTGGCCATTGGACCGATGGCGGAGCGGCCTTCGCGCATCTCTTTCCAGATGGAGGCGGCGTTGTTACCTAGCCCGCAAAGCCCGCCCATTCCAGTAATAACGACTCGCCTGTCCATATCAGGCCTCCTTGGCGAGCAAGCCGCAGAAGGGTTCCACCACGTCGCCGATACTGTTCAGGTTCGACCGTTGCGTGGCAGTCGTTATTTCCCCGGTTAGGGACGCAGTCGTTCCCTCGCCGCGCTCGGATTCGACGCGGTTCATGATAGTGGCAGTGATTCCCGTTGTGAATTGATCAGCCATTCTATCTCCTTGCTTTGATAACGCCTCTTGACGTGGGCGCGGCGCCTTCTTCCAGCCAGACGGCAAGCGAAATTGTCTCTGACCGGCCTTGTACCACTCACCAAAACCAATTGGATTTTTGATTGCAGAGACGAGATGAGTTCCGGCGGGTCTGCGACGGAAGATGGAGAAAAACGTCGGCCGGCCGAGTTTGCGCCAGCACATCGAAACCCGGTGTGCAACGTGGCTCGTCTTCAAACGTCTCGGCCGCCAATGGCTTTGCGTCGAGGTAGTCGGTGCTAGGTCCTTCGGAATACGTCGGAGAGTTCGAAATGGTCTGGCAGATGCAATTCATTTTCCCAGCACAACCTCCACCGCACCTCTGAGCTCATGGGTGCTTCCATGCGAGATCGAGGAAGATTGATAAAATCATTTGTTTCGATGAGACCCATCAGCGCTTTGGATGTCCTAAGCGTGCCTTGTCACCGGCGCCCCATACCCATGTATCCATCGTGCGCATGCGTTCCATCAACACAATCGATTTTACCAACATATATATTAGCGGATATGAAACCGTCGGCCGGGGACCAGGTCCACCCCGGGACGCGAGCTGCCTCTCGCGGACCATGTCAAACTGTCTGCTTCTTCAGGAAGGCTTATGGACCTGCCGGCGCGGCGGGACCCTTGGAAAGCAATCGAAGTTGTCCGGTGTCAGCCCTGAGTTCCGGTTGATCTACCAGGCGGCGCGTTGAGACGAATTTCGCTGGAAATATTTCAGCTTTCTAGAAGGCCCATGCAACCGCTCTCGGGCTTTGCCTGGTGGTCGCGCGCGAACCACTAGATCCAAAGCGGAAAGTAACGACGGAAAAAAGATAGGCTGGCGGATTGATGCTTAATCACATAACGGTGGGCGCGACGGGGCGCGACTCGTGCCAAGAAGGGACGAAATCCCGAGACATAAGCTTTGATTTCGCCAAAGGCGTGCTCATTATACTGGTTATAATTGGCCACCTATTGCAATATCTGATTTATCGCGACTCTGATACCTTTTGGTTGTCGCCATATTTCAAGTCGATCTACATGTTTCACATGCCACTATTTATGGCGATAAGCGGATATCTTTCCTTGGGAGCTGTCCTGCGCAAATCGCTTCGTCAAGGTGTCAGTGATCGAGCGATGCAGTTAGTATCGCCAATGCTTTTTTGGTGCGCGTTGATTTGGATATCGAAGGCCGCCGTAATCTCGCGGGCGGATAATTTAACCGGCGAAATGTTGGATTTTTCAAGGGAATTAATTGGGGCGTACTGGTTCATCTGGGCGGCATTCACTTCCTTCGTGGCCGTTAAGTTACTTATGACTTTCAAACGCTTGCCGGTGTGGATCATAGGCGCATCTGCAATTGTGTTCGCTTTCGCGCCAGTTACCTGGTCAATAGCTCCGTTAGTACGATATACTTATCCATTCTATTGCTTTGGCTTCTTATTTGCCCAATCGATCGAGCGGAAGACCAACATCATCTGGCTAAGGAAGCAACCATTATTTATCTTTCTTTCGATAACAGCATTCATATGCTTTCTGAATTGGGGGAAAAATACTTATGTCTACAACAATCTTGGTTTGATATACGATGAAGAGTCAGCGAAACAAGTGCTTCTAATGTTCGCCGGCTCGGGAGCGGCGTCTGCGGTAGCTATGCAATTTATATTCCTATGCTGGAGAGCTAGCTATTCAACTCGATTAGCTCGCTTTGTCGCGGAGGAGCTTGGTCAGAGCACACTAGTGCTTTACTTTGTCCAGGGTGCCGTTTTTCGCCTCATGGATTTTATACAGTTCGGAGAACCCTGGAATATCACGACCAAAATCGGGGTCGCAAGCGTGGTTGGAGCTGCGATTGTTGTCACGGGGATGACAATTCGCAGGATTGTGCGCCACCTTGGATATCTGTCGCTATGGCGAAAATTTATCTGGCGACGCTGTTCAAGCGGCGCTCCGCCGCTTGGTCTCGATAACCTTAATTCCGTCAGGGAACACCTAGCTTCTTGCTGCCACGAACGGGAGAGCGTCCAGGAAGAAGCTGATCAAAACCCGGCATTTCAATGCAGACACATAGATTCGAAAACCGCTCCGCCATAAGACTTGATTTTGTTATCTGGCTTTTTTTGCCTCTTGCCATAACCGCAAAAAGGCCGGCGGAACCGGGCTTCTAGGAGCGCTTGCCGCGTCGGCGCCGCTGAATGGTGACGACTTTCGCTATGTGTCGTCTCGCACTGGGTTCAGAAACCCATGCGCGTTTTGCGGACTACCTTGACCAAGTCGATATCACCGTCCTGGCGAGCGCGGGATATAGCTTTCGCGTTCACTTCTTCCGGGTCGTTCACATCGATAATGTAATAGCGCTCGACCGCCACTCGCAGATTTTCTGTCTTACGAGCAGAGACTTTGACGTCGTATATCATGGCCTATCGTCCTTTTCCTTGCGAAGGGGCGGAGCTGTAGCTGCCGCCGATTTCACACCATAAGACGCACCGGCCGAAAAAAACTGCGCGCGCCATGATATCACGGCTGCTCTCAACCTCATCTCTACCGAAACCTGTGCAGTTGTACAGGTAGCCATAGCGTGCGGTGCTCTGGCAATTTTTCGGCCGAACAGTAACAAGGAGATGATTGCAATGGCCCGTACGCAAAGGCTCATGAAGGCGAGCGAAGTCCCGGCTTTTGTGGAGAGGGTGATTAAAGCCGGCTGTGATATCTGCGCCATCGGCGACTTTGGCTATGTGATCGGTGAGACCTGGGAGCAGGAAGCGGCAGAGGATGAGCTGCGGCGCATAGATGACGAGTTCGGTGATCGAGATGCATTGCTGCCCGAGATCGTCGCCCACCTCAAGTCGCTCGGTCGGCAGATCGATCCTAGATCGCCAATCGAGAACTGGTATGGGAACCACAAGCTACACTAGCGCTTGATGCTATATCATCTGCGGCTAATTCGTTGGCCGCCTTTGCCTACCGCATTCACCAATTTACCGAGTTAAAACAAATGGTTGACTCCATAGTGGCATTGTGGATTCCTTATGAATGAACGTTATTCCTCCGCCAACACAACTAGGTAACATTTACCCCGCAAAGGAAGCGGCCAGCCGGCTCAAGATGACGCGGCGGGGGATTATACAGATTGGCAAGCGCTACGGCTGCTGCTCCACTCACGGACGCGACGTAATGTTCTCAGAGCAGGATCTTGTCGACATCTGGCAGATCATGAGGGCACCTGCCACCAGAGCAAACCTGTCACTGGCCGGGCGATTGCATTCTATACTTCGGACGCTTCCTACAAGGATCTTCTCCGCACGAACCAACGAGAACGCGATGAGAAGCGCCGGCTGCGTAAGGAACGAGATGCGGCCGAACGTGAACGGCGCCTAGAGGAGAAGCGCCAGGCATCACGTGACAAACTCGCTGCGAGAGCCGCTAAGCGGACAGCCGCATTAGAGGCCAAGACGGCAAAGCGCGCTCCGACGGACTCCGAGCCGCTAGACGTCAACAATCGCGATCCGGCGTACTGGACTGAGGAGCGTAAGACGCGCCTGCGTCGGGAACGCCTTGTCAGGATGAACAGGCTCGCGGAATGATGCCCGAACCTCGCACAAAATAAGAGAAGCGCCGCCGGTTCCGACACCGGAACGCGCTTTGGCTTCGGAGCGCCGAAGCCGGGATTCGCGAATCACTGCTGCCAAATCAGGTACCGGCCTTGTCAACGCGGAGACCCCAGCTGGTGCAACCTCCGGATAAAATTTTGCAGCAGCGATAAACCTTTTGTGCATTGCACAATTTTTCCGTTCGCCCATACTTTTGCCTGTTGGCCAATTCACTCCCACCCATGGAACGGTCGACGCTGAATGCAGCACGCCTTTTTTGCGCTGCATTCTCAAATAGAGCCCGCTGCCACCTCCTCCCGGCAGCGGGTTTTTCGATCCTTGATCGCGCGTATTGTAGGCGCGCGGCTCGAAGACCTGGAGGAATCCAAGGCGCGCATGGCTGCGATCTTGAAGGGCAGGCCTAAAGCTTAGCAGTGCAAAGGCGGAGCCCGAGGCGCTAGATCATACCAATCGCGATCCAAGCTATTGGACAACGGCCCGCAAGCGGCGGCTACGGGCCGAGCGCAAAGCTAACGGAAGTGAGACGTGGCCAAGGCCGAAATGAAGCAGCGCATCGAGGGCCTAGAAGCCAAATCCGGCCAAGCCTACCAAGTAATCGGATCTATCGATGCGGCCTGCAGGAAAGTGAAGAAGGGCACGAGGGCATTGGATTATTTTAGCCAAGACGGCTTTGATGACGATTTCCTGCCATGGCCAAGAGCCTAAGATTACACACTTGGGCGTAACCAGCTTGCGCTCAAAGCACATTAGCGCCAAAGTATCCTTGGGGATTTCTGAGGGGTAATTGGGGATGCGACCTATAGTTTGGCTTGCAGCCGCGGGTGCTTTCAGCGCATGCGCGGTGGGGGCTTTTATCGCAACTGGCTTTTACAATCCATTTGACAGCAAGATGACCCGTATTTGCGAGGATATGCTGGCCGATAGGCTCCGTTCGCCATCGAGCTACCGGCGAATAGAGATTTCCCACTACAGCGACCAGATACCAGTTGAGGAGTTCCGCAAGATCAAGGAAGCCGAAATTGTAAATGATAAAGACTATGTAACCTTGAAGCGGATCCTCGATCTTACCATTGGTGCCATGGGCAAAAACCACCTGCCAGTCATGTTCAAAAAATACATCAAGTATGACGCGGACAACGCCTATGGCACCCCGATCCGCGGTCTGGCCGAATGCACCTTTCTGGCCGAAAACGGCGAGGAATCGTCGGCGTCCGCCTTTGACGTCCGGTTGGATGGCACGACCAAGACCGAATACCTCACAAAACTCATTCTGGAGAGCCAACAAAACTAGACGCTAGGGAGGGCGACGTTCATGGGGTGGCGTTTTCGTAAGTCGATCCGGCTTGTTCCGGGCGTTCGGCTGAATGTGGGTAAGAAAGGTGTCAGCGTTTCTGCGGGGACGCCTGGCTTCAAGACGACGATTGGAACCTCGGGGCGCACGACAACGGTCGGTATTCCCGGCGCCCGGCTTTCTCATATCTCACGGAAAGGCAGAGGCAGCAAGACCGAAGTGCCGCCGCCGCAGATGGCCGCACTTTCCAGCATCGACACGGTGTCCGAGCCCGCCCAGAGGTCGCCAGAAAGTCGATGGGTCGGCTGGGCGGTCCTTGAGGTTTGGTACGGCGCTTGCATGTTCACGGAACCATCATCCGATCGCTTGTGAGAGCGAGATGGATAGTTTGGCAACATCGAGCAAAGGCACGAATTCGTTAGCGGAAAACTGAGTTAGAGCGATTCGTCAACGATTTAGGAAAAAAGCAGTCCCCTTGAAAATCTCAAACGACGCGGTGGACGCCCCCGTCTGGGACCCGACCACCTTCACCAAGAACCGCGACCGGCTGCGGAACGGCGAGGTGATTGCGACGTTCATGAACCGGCTTCTGAACCATCCGCAAGTCAAGCCACTATTGTCGGACGAGCATTTCTCGGTGAACGGAACGCTGATCGAAGCCTGGGCATCACAGAAGAGCTGTCGCCCCAAAGACGGCAGCGGTGATGACGACGACGGCGCTAACTTCCACGGCCAGAAGCGCAAGAACGATACCCATGCGAGTACCAGCGATCCCGACAGCCGGCTCTATCGCAAGGCTGCCGGGCGGGAGGCGAAGCTCTGCTATATGGGCCACGCCACCATGGAGAACCGGCATGGGCTGGCGGTAGCCGGCATGGTCACGCACGCCAATGGCACCGCCGAACGCCGAGCCTCGGAGATCATGCTGAAGGCGAGAGGCAAAGCTGCCGGCTGCCGCATCACGGCCGGTGAGGACAAAGCGAACGATACGGTCGATCATGTGGCCAATCTTCGCGCCATCAACGTGACACCGCATGTGACGCAAAACCAGGCCGTCACCAAAACCGGCAAGACCCGCAACAGCGCCATCGACCAACGAACCACGCGGCATCCGGGCTATGGCATGTCGCAATCGCGCCGGGCGATGATCGAGTGCATCTTCGGCTGGAGCAAGCAGCACGACACCATGCGCAAGGCCAAACATCGCGGCATCGCTCGGGTCGCTACCGACTTCATGCTCAATCTGATCGCCTACAACCTGATCCGCATCTCCAAACTGGTTGCAGCGTAGCCACCTTGGTGTCCAGACCGCCAAAGCGCTTCAAACTCTCAAACAAATCATCCCAACAATGGCACCCGCGACAGAACAAACGCCCAGTTCTTTGGATTTTTCCGTAAACTGCTAGGCTCGTATCCAGTGGATCGTTGCCACCGTCTCAGCAGGCTGTTGTCATCCGAAAGACGGCAAACCCGGGCGCGGCTCCGCCTTTCTCCTTGAGCTCGTCAGCTTCTCGAAAGCCAACCTTCCTAGCATTCGCACTCGGCCTCTAGATGCCAATGCCGCCTATGCTGAACTAGGGTACCCGCTGGGCGGATCTGCAGGAGACTTTGTTATCATAATCGAAAGGAGAGCTTTATGGATTCCAATCGGATAAACGGTGGCGGCGCGCAAGGGTTCCCACCGGGGTACGTCCGGACACAGGAGGATCATGATCTATTTAGGCAGGCCGCGAATGAAGCCAGGTCATTATCATCTGCCGCGCTTGTATCCGCGCAGGCTCCGATTTGGAGTTCGAGCGCTCCATACGGAAGCTTTTCACGCGATGGCTACTCTTGGAACAACGACGTATGGGGTCCGCGCCCTGGGCCTCAGACGATTTCGGTGAGTGGCGTCAACCGGTGGAGCGTATGGTCGAACCAGCCTAATACGCCGGGCATCAAAAGCTATCCGCACGAGGCTTTTAGTATCGGGAAACCGCTCAGTTCAATCAACACTCTGAGCTCGAGCTTCAATCAGGAGGTTCCTACTGGCGGCGCCTGGGATGTCGCCTACGATATCTGGGACAGGTCAAACCAGCATGAGGTAATGCTCTGGACAAACTACACCGGAAACTCGGACGGGAGCGGCAACGTTAAGCCCATTTCATATCATTATGCCCCTTCCGGTGCGGCGATTCCGGTCTACAGCAATGTCAATGTAGGCGGAGCGACTTGGAACGTGTTTGAAGGTGAAGGCCCCGACGGTCACAAGGTCATCTCATTGCTGCGCACTTCGAAGACCAACAGCGGGACAGTGGACATCAAGAGTATCCTGCAGTGGATAAAGTCGACGGGGTACTTTGGCGACATAAACGTCGGTAGCGTCCAATACGGCGTCGAGATTACCTCGTCCCCGGGGGGAAAGAACTTCAATTTCAACAACTGGTCTGTGACCTCGAAGTGAAGATCCGTGTGCGGGCGGCAAGGTGAGCTGCGCTTATGCCAATGAGCCTCGCTGGCTGACGGCCTAGCTTGCGCTTACCGGCTCGCTCGGCCAAAGCGATGGTTGTTTCCCGGCCGCGACGACGAGCATCCGCTCGTCCCCAACGTGCTGCACGCCGCCTTCCGTTCAGAGGAGATACGTTCATGCTTACGGCCTCCGGCGTGGTGGATCTGAGCACGTCCCTGTCGGGGCGGCTCAACCTCAAATGCTTCTGCATCACGCTCGACCGGGCCAAACTTTGGGCGGCGCTGGACCACGAAGCCGGCGAGCCTGGTTTCTGCGAAACATTCATGGCATCGCGGCCGCATCTGTTTTCCAATGTTCCAGTCTTCCTTGCCGTGTCCGCCCTCGACGAGATGCAGAGAATCGTCGTCGCCATCGAGGCGACAGCAAAGTTGCCAGCTTACCGCGAAAGGGTTCTCTCCTGGGCTCCCGCAATTGCGCAACGGGACTTTGGACCGGTCGGCGCGCTGATGGGCTACGACTTCCACCTCGACGATCAAGGTCCCAAGCTGATTGAGGTCAACACCAACGCCGGCGGGGCTTTCCTCAATGCCCTGCTGGCCGGAGCTCAGAAGGCTTGCTGCTCCGTAGTCGACCGGGCGCTGATTGGCACAAGGGACGATCACTTCGAAACCAGCGTCATCGCGATGTTCGAGAGCGAATGGCGCAGGCAGCGCGGAGCCGGTTCGCCGCGAAGGATCGCGATCGTCGATGATCAGCCTACGGAGCAGTATCTCTATCCTGAATTCGTGCTGGTCCGGCAGCTATTGCTGAAGCACGGCATGGACGCGATGATCGGGGACGCGAGTGAGCTGAAATATGATGGCGGAAGGCTTCTGCTCGACGGACAAGAGATTGACCTAGTCTACAATCGCCTGGTCGATTTTGCGCTTGATTGGCCGGAGCATGCCGCGCTCAGAGCGGCCTATCAGGAGGGCGCCGTGGTGCTCACGCCCAATCCGCACAACCATGCGCTCTTTTCTAGCAAGCGCAATCTGACATTGTTATCCGATCCGGCAGCGCTGGAGGCATTCGGCCTTTCTCCGGAGATGCGCTCGCGGCTCGCCGGCATTCCGCGGACCACACTGGTCACGCCCGACAATTCGGATGCCGCCTGGCAATTCCGCAAGGACATGTTCTTCAAGCCGCTCTCCGGCCACGGCAGCAAGGCGGTCTACCGCGGCGACAAGGTGACGAAGGGGGTGTGGGCCGAGATCGCCCGTGGTGGCTATGTGGCCCAGGCATTTGCTGCACCAGGGCAGCGCATGATCGAGATCGATGGCGCGCCCACGCCGCGCAAGATGGACGTGCGGCTTTATACTTATGATGGTCAGGTGCTCCTCGCGGCTGCCCGCCTATACCAGGGCCAGACTACAAATTTCCGCACACTAGGCGGCGGTTTTGCCCCTGTACTGGCCATCTGACCATGCGCGGACCATCGCTGCTGATGATCTACGGCGCCTCCTTGAGAATCAGGTTGCATCATTCGCGTGGCGGACACACCAGGTAGAAAGAAACTTGCCTGAGTTGGACGCGGGGCTTGGTCCGTCGAAAGCGAACCGCGCCCGCGCAACTCAAGGCTCCCCCTGCCGTCGGCCAACGCATGGTGGAGATGGCCTACTCACTGGCTTCCCGGCCAGACATCTCTTCTATTAGAATCCGGAAAAAACGTGCGGCAAGCCATCTGACAGGGGAGGCATGACAGGCTTGAGCGCACCGGGCTCCCGCCAGTCCGCGTGCTTGCTCAACACTGACCGTGCGTGATCGCGCTGAGGCTTGTAGCCGATCTGGTCAGGCAGTTCTTCAAAGGGATGTGTTGCAAAGTTTTTGGTAACGAAGGCGCATGGCAAAGGCCGCCATTTCGACCAATCTGTGATCTTGCTTTGCATTCGCTGGTATCTGGCCTACGGACTGAGCCTACGCGATCTTCGAGAAATGATGGCGGAGCGTGGCATTAGTGTCGATCATTCAACGATCCATCGCTGGGTCGTTCATTTCGCGCCGCTGCTGATGGAACGCGTCAACCGGCGCAAGCGCGCCGTGACCGGCAATGGCATGCGGACGACACCTACATCAAAGCGCGCGGGCGATGGATGTACCTCTATCGCGCCATCGACAGCGTCGGCGACACCGTCGAGTTCTGGTTCAGTGAATACCGGGATTTGCCGGCCGCCAAGCGTTTCTGCACAAAAGCGTTGGCACGCCATGGCCGTCCCGATCGCACCGTCATCGACGGCAGTCAGACCAACCGGAAAGCCATCGTTTCCTGCGATGCCACAAGTCGATTGCAGGATTGCTCCCAGCGCCGGTCGAGCCGATCCGCATCCGCCAAAGCCAATACCTCAATAACCGCATCGAGCAGGATCATCGGCGCATCAAGCGCCGGGTGCGGCCGATGCTCGGTTTCAAATCGACGCACGCCGCCGCGGTCACCCTGTCCGGTATCGAGATGGTCCACATGATGCGCAAACGACAGGCGCGGTACGCCTTCAATCCGAACCCGTCTCTCGCCGAGCAGTTCGAAATCCTCGCTGCCGCATGATTGCCACCACTCTGGCAAATTCTCTGACCAGACAAAACTTTGCAACCGGCAAATTGTCGACTCGCAACCCAAAGATCGGCAAGTTGACAATGGCTACTGTTAGACATCGCGCAAAGTCAGGATTTTGAGGTTTGGTACGGCGCTTGCGTGTTCACGGAACCATTATCTGATCGCTTGTGAGAGCGAGATGGATAGTTTGGCAACATCGAGCAAAGGCACGAATTCGTTATGCGGAAAACTGACTTAGAGCGATTCGTCAACGATTTAGGAAAAAAATGCAGTCCCGTTGAAAATCCCAAACGACGCGCTGAAGGGCTTGCATCGATCGTAGCGATCGGAAAGAGCCTCAATTACAACATCACGCTTGACGAGGTTAGGAGAGGAGGGGGGAGTTCCTGCGTGAAATATCTGTTCGTCGGTGCCACAATGGTCTTGGCGTTACTGCCTCCGGTCGCCGGCGCACAGGATATCGAGGGAGGCAAGGCGGTCTTCAAAAAGTGCATTGCCTGCCACAGCGCTGATACCGAAGCAAACAGAGTCGGGCCATCCTTGAAAGGCGTCGTGGGCCGGACAGCGGGGACCGTCCTTGGCTATTCTTATTCGAAAGCCATGAAGGATGTGGGCGCTGCGGGCCTTGTATGGGATGAGCCGAACCTGATCGAATATCTGGCAAATCCCAAGGCGAAAGTGCCGGCGAACAAAATGGGGTTCCCTGGCCTCAAGAATCCTGACGACGTCAAAAACGTTATCGCCTATCTCAAGAGTGTGTCCGGTTAGAAACCTTTGGCTTTCCGTTTCGAGAACAACGCAAAGGAGGGTGCGACTCCGCTTTTCGCCTTGAGCGAGGTAAGCAGTTGAAAGAGGGTCGGCTTCTGCTCCCGCGAAACTGTCTGGCCCGTGCTGTGCCGTCAACATGCTTGACGACCTCCAACCGGCTACCGAGAACCCTTTGGAAAAGAAGCATGTAGGACGACGGGCGTGCCAAGTCGAAGTGGAGCGCGACTCCGCACCTGGCCGAGGATCGTGTCTCGCACCGGAGGCCCGCTTGGCTCCCGCTTTGTCGTCGACCAGCTTTGCGGCCAGTTTGGGCGACAGCGGCACGAAGTCGTAGCCCTGTGAGATTGCTGCGCGGGGAAGATCCTCAAGCATTTCGAACGCGCGATCGCGGGTGCCAAGTCAGAGCGCGGGTTCGTCGGTTCAGGCAGGCCGGGGTCGTAATGCACGTGCGTTCGATCCTATTGCCCTCATGCGCGATGTCGCTCGACTGCCAGCACGTTGCGCAGATGGTTTTCGATCAGGATGAGCGTTGTCAGCGTGCCGCATGCTGACGCGGCGACGATGAAGCCGATGGGCAATGCCGACAAGCCCGGCGACACCACTGACACCATGGTGGTGGAACCTAACCCAGTCGACGGCACCGCCGCCAATCGTGATGATCACCGCTAACGCCACATTGAGCGTGGCGAGCATGTCAGACAGCATCCTGGTCATCGAAGTTCCCCCTTTGTCCATGGCATAGCGTACAGGGCCGCAGGGAGGCCCCCCGGCCAGCGCCTAAGCCGGCGCTGGTGTACGGCGCGTTGCTCTGAGAGCTTGATGAGCCTTGCCCTCTTTCATTGCTTGCGCAGCGGCTTTAGCCGGCAACAGTTTATTCAGAATTTCTATCTAGCTTTAGAGTCGTCGATGCCGAAATCACGTAGGCGCGACTGTCGTGCGGCTAAAGGGAAAAGCCCGGTTGCGCCCCCGCGCCGGGCTTTTTCCGTATTGGCATTTCATTGCCTCGCCAGCGGGCGATTATCCCCGCCGCTCGCATAAGAGCGCTTCTCCCGCTATGTCTGCGAAAACAGCCGCGCCCGACGTCACCGCAGGCTCGAGAGTCTTCGGCATTTCTGCAGAAGCGTTGCTGATCGTCCCTTTGAGTGCTGCGTGCACTTGGCCAATCAGGCAGGAAGATTGCCCACCGGGACCGGATTGTTGGAAACATAGGCCGAGACGACTTCCGCGGTGAGCTCGATGAGGGTGTCGATATTGTTGTCGGCTTCTTCTGTCATGAAAACGCTCCAGGTGGCTTGAAGGACAATTCGGCAAGCCGGTGTTGGTGTCGACCACTGCGTCGAAGGCGCGCCCTTCCAGAACCGCGCGCAACACCGCCGCCTCGTTGCGGTCTGCCCCGAGCAGCCCGGTCCCCTTGACGGGGCGGTTGCCCCTGTACAGCAGGGTCAGCCTGTACCTATTGCCCGTAACGATGGCGTGACCCACGAATCCCGATCAGCCGATAACGAGGATGATCATCGTGCCGCCCCCATCACCTCTGCTTCATTCGAGCTTCGTTACATGGCATCAACTGGCCAAGGAGTCGTGCGAGGAGAACAAAGGACATAAAGCCAATTGGGAGGAGACCCCCCTCCCTAATTAGCCTCCACCGTCGTGACATGCCGATGAAGCCTCAGCCTTGTAGCCCGTAGCCACAAGCCAAAGCACTCGACTGAAGGTTGCGCACCGCGTCGCGGGCGCGTTTTTCCCGTGACGTATCGATACCTTTCTGCCATCTCTTCTTTGCTTACATTATCGGTCCTCCTTCAGGGAGCTTCATATAGACGGGGAAATACTTCGTAGGACGTGGCAATGCGCCATTCTCCCAGTATGCGCCCCTGCACGAGAACTGATTTGGCGTCTTTCCTCTATGCCGCGAAACGAACAATCGATTTGCCCAAATACTGTCGCGCAGAAATTTCTAATAGCTGGCTTGATTGTAGAAAATTCAGGTGGCATAGGTTGGGTACATATAGTCCCTTTGACGGATATGAGAAATGTGGGGATTGAAGGAGCACAATGATGCCCGGGGAACCAAGCAATAATATGATCGAGCTTACTGCAGATATCGTTGCCGCCTATGTCCAGAAAAACGCGGTTCCAGTGTCCGGATTACCGGATTTGATCGCGAGCGTGAATTCGGCATTGACTAATATTGGCCAGTCGTCTCCCATATCAGAGCCCGCCCCGAAGCCGGCAGTTAATCCCAAAAGGTCAGTGTTTCCGCAATACATCATCAGTCTCGAGGACGGCAGGAAATACAAGTCCCTTAAGCGCCATCTTGCGACCAGTCACGGGCTGACGCCTGATGAATATCGGGCGAAATGGGGTTTGGCGAAGGACTATCCCATGGTCGCGCCGAGTTATTCGGCGACCCGTTCGGCTTTGGCAAAATCGCTAGGCTTGGGTAGGAAACCTGCTCCCACCAAGAAACCCGCGACGAAACGCAAAGCCAAGGCCTGAGCGTAGACGCATAGTCCAACGAGCGATCGTCGCGCGTTAGAGGCCTTGCGAACGCATTCGGCGCGAACTCAAAACTGGAAAGGGGGAGCTAGGTCGGGAGACAGAGTTAGTCGTGCCGATGTTTCCTCCTTCAATCGTGCCAAACCGGCGCAATAGCGCCCTGTCAACCGGCGCCGAAACTGGCGAACTTCCTAGAGGACATTCGCTGCCGGACCCCGACGAGAGCGTCGTCGGCAAATTATTGTGCGTTGCAATTTTGTCTTCGCACTTGCACAAAAATGTGGCAAATGCATCATCGCCTGACGTTGCGGAAGGACCTTGAGATGGCCCGGCCCGTCTCGGGGCGAAGTCGAGGTGCGGCGAGTGCAAAGTGCGCAGGCGGCACGAGCACCGATACGACCATCTCGTTGGCGGCGCGAGGCGGGTAGAAGAGGAGAGAGTCGGCGTGAGCATTCCCATCCTTCGCACAGTTGCGGAACTGCGCAGCATCGTAGCCGCGTGGCGCCGAGAGGGCTCGAGGGTTGCCCTGGTTCCAACCATGGGTGCCCTTCACGACGGACACCTCAGCTTGGTGCGAGCAGCCCTCGCCAAGGCCGACCGCGTGATTGTAACGCTGTTCGTCAATCCGAAGCAATTCAACAGCCTTGCCGATCTCCAAGCATATCCACGTACTGAACATGACGATGCTGCGAAGCTGGCGCCGATTGGAGCCCACATCGTCCTCTATGCACCGGATGCGTTGGACATGTATCCGAAGGGCTTTGTCACGACAGTATCCGTGAGCGGGGTGAGCGAGGGGCTGTGCGGTGCATTCCGGCCCGGTCATTTCGATGGCGTGGCGACAGTCGTGACAAAGCTTTTTCTGCAGTCCGGCGCTGACCTCGCTTTCTTCGGCGAGAAAGACTTCCAGCAGTTGCATGTGGTGCGCCTACTCGTGCGCGACCTCGACGTTCCGATCGAGATTGTCGCATGTCCGACAGTGCGCGAAAGCGATGGACTGGCGATGTCGTCCCGCAATGCGCGGCTACGCGAAGCCGAGCGCCAAGCAGCACCGCGACTGGCCGAAATCCTTCGGGAGGCCAGCGAGCAACTGACAGACGGAGACCCCGTTGCACCCATTCTTGCCGTCGCGCGCCAGTCCATACTTGCTGCGGGTTTTGAGCGAGTGGAATATCTCGAACTGCGTGCCGAGGAAGACCTAATGCCAATGGCAGCGCTCGACCGTCCCGCACGACTCCTCGCCGCCAGCTGGCTCGGACAAACCCGGCTGATCGACAATATAAGCGTGCGTCCGCGGCAAAATGCTGGGGCCTTCAACAGAGCGACTGTCGCAGCATGAGTTCGGACATTCGCCGCTTTCAACGCCTCGGCCACGCACATATCTGCTCGGGCCGACGCTTGACATGGCTTGGGCGCGGGAACACAGCAGCCGCCAACGGCTGATCGGCAAATTGTAGGGCAAAATTTAGCGCTCTACGCGGTGATCAGCGTCGATCGTTACGACAGACCGCGCACGACACGGCCCAACAAGGATTGGCTGCATCTTTGCGGGAAGGGTCATCAGAGACGCTTTCGAACGACAGACGTTCGGTTCCATCCATCACCAGAGTGAATCGATCCGCGTCTGCTGATTCAAACCATTCGTTGGACGCGCGCGTCCGGCTGCGCGATTCTGTGCGCAATGATCGCGCAGCTCTATCGCCTCTGTATCGAACGTCGCGACGCGCGTCGGAACATGGCGCGCTTCTATGCACTGTCGATCGAGGAGACCCTGTTCGGCCAGACCTGCCTGGTCCGGCGTTGGGGCCGGATTGGAACCACCGGCCGCACGATACAGCACTCCTTTGATACCGAGGGTGAAGCCGTCGCCCTTTTCCTCGAGCTGCTGCGCGCCAAGCGGATGCGTGGCTATCAGCCGCGATCCGCCCGACGCGCAGAAGCAATCCCGTCTGGTTGCCAGGCAGCCGCTAGGGCGACGGAAGCCAGGCTTTGAACAAAGTCGCTCGTTTACCCGGCGCGTGCGCGATGTCGCCAGCGGGAAGTCATCAATTGACGCTGCCTCATGCTCGCACTTTCGGGGCCGTTGAAGCCTCAGCGGTCCGCGGCCCGCGCCAGCGCAGGTGAAAAGCAGGGCAATACCTGCCCCTGTGGCTTAACGCTTTGCTTTGCGCCAACCGGCGGCCACCGCCCCTTCCTCGCTGCAGAACCAGCGCTCTCCCTTGCTGGTGGTGATGACGGTGCGATCGTAATACTCTTGGCCAGGCATGTGATAGATGTGCTCCCCGCGGGCACTGATGTTGCCCTTGATGTTGCAGGCACTGGGCGACGCTGCGAGCAGGGGAGCGATCGTCGATGACGGTTCGTTGTTAGCGCGATGCTTGGCACGCCAATCCCAAGGCGCTTCAAACGTTCCTGCCCAGATGCCGACTTTTGCCGCCTTGGCCTTCTCCTGCAGCATGGCGTAGGCTCCTTGGCTGTATTTTGGCCAATCAAGAGCTTGGCCGTTCTCGACCATCCAAGCGGCGACGCTGACACCATCGGCCCGCCGGCAATTGCCGACATAGCGGCCATACCGATCCCATGACACAAACGTGCACTGGGTCGGTCGCGAGGCGGCGAGAAAGGCATCGAGAGCGGTGGCGGACCTGGCGCCACATTGATACCGAAAGCCCTTCGCGTCGTCGCACTGTTGTGCTGACTCCGGTGCATCGATACCATTGAAGCGAATGCGCTGGCCATGGATCTCGATCGTGTCGCCGTCGATGACAGATGCGAACCCAGCAATTGCTACCGGTCGCGACGTTACCAGGTTCTGCAGATTGATTTCCGGCAGCCCCCGCTGTTGTGCATGACAAACTGCGTCACCAGCGCGGAAGTCGCAACCACCGTCACGAAGACCAGCCGCATCGGCACGCTGGCCCAGCGTCGTGCGAGCGGGGGTCCTGCGCCATTACGTTTGCGCCACGGCCCCGACCGATCATCGTAGCGGGATTTGCCCAAGCCCCTTCTCCCCGACGCAAGAATGCGCCCAAAACAAACGGAAAGTCCAGAATCCTATCGGAACCGCTCAACGGCCTGCCTGTTATGAAATCGGAGGGCTCCGTCGAGCAGCACCATGTCGAGCGGTCTTCCACAACCATCCGCAAGCGACCGGAACACGGATTCGACCACCACTAAGGCGCCGAGTCCGAATTCTGCAAAGACTGTGCCCCGGCCGACGCGCCGCGCCACGCCATCGCCCGAACCTGCGCCGCCGCATCGTCATTCGTGAGATCGACGCCGCGTTACTTGAGATCGTTCAGTAAGGGAGCAAACACTGGGGTCGCTGCCAATTCGAAATTGGCATCCCACTCCGCAAACAACGCGGGGACTTGATCGACACGAAAGTCACGAAAGTATCGTTCCGCAGCGGTCTTGCTGGTTGCCTTGTCACGTCGCGCCAATCCCTCGGCTACGGGCCTGGGAACGAGGTAGATTGCGCGAGCCTTGAACCCCTCGGATGGCAGCAGAACAATCGCCAGCCAATCGAATTGGTCGTAGTCGTTGTAGCCGACATAGGCGGCACCGCGCTTGAATGTCCGCGACTTTACCGAAACGCGTTGCGCTGGCCGGTCGAATGGCTGCGCGATCACATCGTAACCGGGCCAGTTGTCGGGAACTTTCAAAGCAGGGATGCCGGCGAGCGTGAGCTCCGCGGCAACGATCATCTCGCAAGCATCGCCCATCTGTTTGGTCGTATTTCGCTTCCGTGCAGTGGTCCCCATGCTGTTCGATCTGGCATCCGCCGGAACTCCTAGCATTTGAGAAAATCCCCGTTGCCGTTGGCCCAACCTAAGCGGAGCCGCTGCCCTGACTTCAGGATCACGGAGCTCGACGTGTCAGGTTTGACTTCGGCGCCGAAAAGGCTTGCGAAGGTGGCGAAATCCTCAAACCCCATTCGGGCTGGCGAGAACGAGTGGACGATCATGGCGGCTTCATCGGTCTTGAAGCGCCGAGCCTCGATCAACGCGGAAGCCGTCCTGTGCATCAACTGATAACGGATATGAAATGGCGGCACATCATCGAAGCCGAGCAAGCCACACTGTTGGCGCATGCGCTCTCGCTTTCCCGGCGACGGCTCGGCATACCATTCTCCCACGGTCGGTCCAAACTGCTCGCTTACCTTGCCTTCGATGGTTGCAGCACAGGTCTGTTCGCCAAAGCGGATAAGCGCAAACACGTCGTTCTGGCTGTCACGGTTGCCCCCGTCGAGTGGCACCCTGTGCTCGGGCAAGGCCAGCAGTAGCTCGGCCGGACAATCGAACATCTGCGCGACTTCGGCCGGCAAGCCTTCAGCACTTTCCCAGCAGTGAGCAAGCGTCTTTGCCGAGTAGCCGGTTCGCCATTGCCTCTCAGGTTCGGCGAGGAAGGCTTGCCAACTCGCCGGACCTTGGCTGGGAACATAGACCCGCGTCCGACGTGCATTTCGCGTAATGCCCAATGGATGACCCCCTCGCCCCCGACTGTTCACGCGCTACCCTAGCGGACGAGTGATGAACCTCGGTTTAAACGTCTCGATATTTAGGGAGTATCCCGGTTGACGATCCCGCCAGGGGGGCCCGGGCTAGCATCGAGCTTGGCGGCCTCATCCCCTCGCCGCGTAAAAGAAAAAATCGCGGCTTGATTGTGAGGCTTCGGGTGCCTTGGCCTCAGCCAAAACAGCCCGCTGGAGATTATCCTTTACCGGCCGCGTGCTCGTCTTCGCACTCCAGCGGCGCCCATTCCCTCCTTCGACAGTTGCTGAGCATGAAGGTACTTGTCCGAAGTGCGCCCCTGATCAACCGTCGTCCGCTTAGGTGCTATGGCGCCCATCCCCTGCCCGCGCCTCACCCGATCGGCTCGCGTTCGAAGGAGGTCATTCTGCCCGCCTTCTCCGTCAGACGCGCAAAATAGCCGCGGGAGGAATTAATATGCCGTAGCGTCGTCGAGAACGCCCAGGCTTTTTTGCGAAAACTGTCGGCGACGAGTGCCCGCTGGCACGAAGGCAGGCTGCGGCATCTGTACCATCGATTATCCCGAATATGGTTCGGTGGACGTCGACCTGTCGCCGGCAGAAGCACCACCCTGTGCGCGAACCCGGCTTTGACTGCTTAACAACCGTCGTGGGACCCGTCGCCGCCCGAGCCGACTCAATTCCGTTTCGCTATGACGGATTTGGTGGGTCTTCCAATGGCCGATATGGCCGGGTAGGGTTTGCAGGCGGGCCAAATAACCGGATGAACAAACGGATGATGCTGGAAAAACTGCGCGTCTGTTGGGCATTCAGCCCGACTGTCGACAGGAACGTTGCTCTGGTCGAAGGCTTTATGAGGGGCAAGAGTGCTGCCGACCTGGCACAGGAACATAGCCTGTCGAAAACGAGGGTGCGCCAAATCATCGAGAAGGCCGATCGGCTCGTGGGCGGCGGTATCGTGACCAAGGCCGAACAGCCCAAGGCCTCGCTTCGAGCCGATTTCATGGTCGAGTATCCCTATGTGTGGAACCTGGCCAAGATGCACCGGCTGGGTCGCGTCACGCCGCATTATTTCTTTGCGGAGTTGGAACGCGCCGGATCGCTGGAGCGGCTGGTTGACAAAATGAAGCGGCTGCCGAAAAGAACAACAACAACAACACGTGAGTTGACGCTGCATCGCAGAGGTCGCATCTTCCAATATGCCAACCTGCTTTGCAAAGTCGGTAAAGAGCGTCGCGCGCCGCACATACCGGCTTGTGCCCATCGTAGGCATCGTACCACGTCCGAAGGGCAGTTTCGTGGGCACGATCTCTGAGATCTTGCGGCCATTCATCGAGAAGATCGATAGCCTCGGCAAGACTTGCAATCTCTTGCACGATGTAGGTGGAGCGCTTCACGAAAATGGGGCTATTGAAAGCCTCGACCTTCATTGTTCCTCCCCACCTGCCGAACCAGCAGTTCACGAAGGCGGGGCCACATCGACTCCCGCCGATCGTCGCACAATGTGCTGTCGGCGCGATAGGAAAACGCGGGCGTGATGCCATCGGCCATTTGCCCGATCTCTTCCGGCGTCGATTTGCGAGGCAACGACAAGTCAGGCGCGACATGTGCCCTTTCATTCGTCGAGAGCCACTGCGGTCGCCTCGATCCCAGACCCCACCGCATCGGGTCTTGATCGGTTTACGATGGCGATGCCAAGAAATGGAGAGTCCCGAAGAATAAGATTGTTTTGCTCTTTACCAAAACTTCTGCGTGCCATTTTAATTGAATGAATGGAGAGTACGTGAATGGAGATTGAGGAACGAAAAATACCCAGGAGAGCTGGTCTCCTCGCTGCAGGTCCACGAACTTGCGGAAGAATACCGCAAGGCGGCAACCATGCTGCTTCAGTTCGGCCAGCCAGGTAAACCGCTCACTCGAGCACCGTTCAGGTTGTCGGCGATCCATGCGATCGAACTCTATCTGACCTCGCTTTGCTTCACCGTGGGCACAGCCCCAACCAGATCCGCAAAATGCAGCATGACTTGTCGGCGCGCACGGGTCTCGCCTTGGAAGCGGGGCTGCGCCTTCGCGCAAAAACCGCCAAACATCTTCACTCCCTTAGCCAGAACCGGGAATATCTCGTGACCCGTTACGGCCCGGAGCTGGCTGCAACCGCCTCGCAGATAAACCGGCTTACCGCTACTCTGGACGAGGTGGCGGAAAAGGTAACCATACTGATCGGCTTGTCCTCAACTATGCCGCAGCCGGTCGGCCCTGCGCCCGAGACTTCGCCTGGATGCGCGCGATGATGCCGGATCCTGGGACGCAGTCATCAAGGAAGTCGTTCCACTTTTCGGCCGAGCGGCGATCGCGCAAGGACGCAGTCAGACGCTCAAACGTCTTTGCGTCTCGTTCGTCTAACCTAAATTCCATTCGCGAAATCTCTTAACCTTGGCAATGACGCCGCCGCGGCGCATTGGGAACCCAGCCTATGCAGCCGCTGCCCTATGATCAGGATCGTGCAAAACTGTTGAGCAGGGCTAGATCGCGACTTACTTGTCGGGAGCAGATCGAAGGTATTGATGTGGGAAATTGCGGCAACGTGGTTCCGGGATGGAGGCGATTAACTGACGACGAGGCGATAGAGGCAGCGACTAAAAAGCATGGCAAGGACCTTGCGGCGTCGGTCGCATATTGCGCCTTCAAAGCGTCTGGCAACCCGGACGATCCAGCATACCGGTTCTGGATCGGACGACCTTGTTGGACCGATGCGTATCACAGCAGATTCTCTCTCAGACAGCTACGGGTGATTCGATGATGATCCCGCCTCGGGGCTCGGCGCGATTGACGCCCCGTGGCGGCACGAAAGACGCTCAACAGTTCCAGCGCGGGCGGCACGCGCGACCGGTGATGGGAACGATTTGCGAGTAGCTTGCCGATGGCTTGGGCCTGCGAAGATTTGCTTCGCCGATGATATGTCCGAGGAGCCGCCCTCCTTTCTTCGGGGAATGTCCGCGGTGAAGCACGTCGGGGCGAAAAGTGTCCCTAGCTCCGCCTTGTATGGTCCGCAATTGTGAACGCTGTCCGCAAAATATTAAACATGTGAAACAAACCAGCAATGAATATGTATACTATATTTATCATACATTTTATTTGACTTTACTGCAGATCAGAATTTATTTTTTTTGGACAGGTACCGCTGGACGCACGGCTGAGAGAAAGTCGCGACTGTAGTTAGGAAAGGAAAGCTCGTGTCTGCCGCTATAAGCGCAGCTTATTTCCGCGACGTCGAACGCATCGGATTCGTTGGTACCGGCAGGATGGGGCGACCGATGATCGCCAAGCTCTTGGAAGCCGGCTATCCGGTGGACGTCTACGACATCGATCCAGCATCTGCGAAGGATGTGGTCGAAAAGGGAGCCCGTTGGCACGACGCACCGCGCGACGCGGCCCGCGATTGCGGCATTGTCATCACCTGCCTGCCGCTGCCACAAGACGTCTTTGACAACATGACGGGCGAGCAAGGCGCTTTGGCCGGAATGCGCCCGGGGAGCGTCTGGATCGATACGTCCACCACCGACTATCACAATACGCTCGAGATCGCCCGTCGGGCCGCAGCAATTGGCGTGGATTCGCTAGAAGCGCCCGTAAGCAACCTGTCCCACATGGGGGTCGATTTTGCCAATGTCAGCTTCTTCGTCGGCGGGCCATCCAAGGCCTATGTGCGGAGCGAAGCGGTGTTGCAAACCATGGGAGTTGTCTCATTCCATGTCGGAGACATCGGTCAGGGCCAGTCGGTCAAACTACTCACGAACCTACTCTTTTACGCTGCAGCCGTTGCGAGCGGCCACGCGCTCTGCCAAAGCGTGCGCGAAGGGGTTCCAGCGCAGCAGGCGTGGCGCAAGTTTGTCGGCTCGTCCGCGAACTCCGTTGCTATCGAGCAGTTCGTCCCGTTTCTCCTGGATGGCAGCTACGATCGTTCCTGCACCCTGGAGATCACGGTGAAGGACATGGGCTTGACCGTCCAGCTGGCCGACGAACTCGGGGTGGGACTGACGATCGGGCGCGCGGTCGAAAAGCGCTATAGCGAGGCCGGGCGGACGTTCGACCGATACGACAACCATCTACGCGTCATCGAGCTGGCGGAGGTGGTCTTCGACGTTCGGCTGCAAGTGCCGGGCTATCGCGCGCCATCCAAGTATGGTGCCGACCCCGCGTATCCGCCCGACCGAGAATTCCTGACCGACCCCGTTGGACGGACGAAACCCAAGCGTGAGCACGTGTTTCTGCTCGACGAAGTCCCGCTCAGTGACATCCAGATAGAGTTGCTCAAGTCTCTGGTCGACCAGCTCACCGACGTCAACCGAATGATCCTCGACGAGGCGTTTGACCTGGGGCGCGGCATGGGCCTCAGCGATGTCTTGATCCACGACGTGATCACCTGGAGCGTAGGAGCTTCCGCATGGTCGGATAGCCATGCGCAGCGATTCGGCAACAAGCAGGTAGTGGGTCCAGCCAGTGCCGTTGCGCCTCCGCTGAGAACTGCACTGCATCTCATCTGCCCCCAAACCGAGGAAGCGTGATGAACAACCTAGATCAACAGACAGGATTCGACGAAGCTGCAAAGCGCATCAAGGCCTCCCATGTCCTCGACGGGGATGCCGCTCGCTTGGCCCACTTTTATAGGGGTTGGGCGAGTTCCTACGAGTTGGATGTTGGCCGCGAGGAATACTGCGGACCGAGGGTGGTGGCGGAATTGGCCGGCACCGTGCAGACAGCCTATCTGGCTGGCGAGCGAGCAGCCATTGCAATCCTGGACGCTGGCTGCGGAACGGGCCTCGTCGGCGTGCAATTGAAACGCCTTGGTTTCCGGCTGATCGACGGGGTTGACCTCTCCGATGAGATGGCCGAACAGGCCCGGAAAACCCGCGCCTACCGGCATGTCCAAGGCGATATCGACCTTAACAGGCCGTTCTCCGACTACTTGAGCGCCACCTACGATATTACGGTCTGCTGCGGGGTATTCACGCTCGGTCACGTCCGACCTGATGCATTGCGCGAATTGGCTCGCGTCACGCGCCCCAAGGGTTTCATCATCGCAAGCACGCGCAAGAGCTATGCGACGGCCACATGCTTTGAGAATGAGGTGAGGCGTCTGCAGGACGCGGGCGTGCTTGTGGCGGCACAGTGTCTGAGCGACGGAAATTACATCGCCGAGGAGGGCGCGCATTACTGGGTTTTTAAAGTGCCCGATACGGCCTGCGCAGAAACGGAGCAGCAGCTATGATCACACTACCGCAGATCTCACTGGCAAAATTGGCAGCCGATGCAACGAGACACGAAGAGCGCGAGCGCCTACGCCTGGCCTGCGAGGAGTACGGATTCTTCTATCTGGAGCACGGAATCCCGAAAGAACAGATCACAGAAGCGATCCAGGCGTCCCGACGGTTCTTCGCCTTGCCACAACCGACTAAAGAACGTTACGGCCACTCCGCCCAAAACGTGTACCCCAGTACCGCCCGTGGATACAGTCCCTTGTACGGCGAGGTGCTACATCCCGAGGCCGGCCCCGATCCGAAAGAAATGTTCGACCTCGGAATCGAGAACGAAAGCGATCGGCGTCCGTTTGCTGGTAGCACACGCCTTCCGGATGACGCGGTGGCTCCTGGCTTCGCGCGAAGCTTGCTTGCTTTGCAGGCTACTGTGGTGAACGAAGTTGTGCCTAAGCTCGGGATGGCGTTGGCAGATCTGCTCGAAATGGAAGAGGGCTGGTTCCGATGCCATTTCAGCCCACCGACGGTCCTGCAACGCGTGATCCGGTATCCATCTACCGGCGGGACCGCTGGAAAGCATACCGACAATGGGTTCTTCACCCTGCTGCTTCAAGAGGAACTCCCCACGCGCTCCTTGCAGGTGTGGTTCGGGGGACGTTGGGTGCCGGCGCCGAGCTTGCCCGACAGTCTCGTTGTCAATCTCGGCGACATGCTTCAAGCGTTGAGCGATGACCGATTCAAGAGCACGCCGCATCAGGTCGTGCACACTGGTCCGGCCGAGCGAATTTCCCTTCCCTTTTTTATCTATCCCGACATCGACGCACGCCTGACTTCGCGGCAAGGAAACCAGACCTTCAGCGTCGCGGACGTGATGTTGCGCAACTTCGACTCGATCTGGGAGACTGGGAATGGTGCCGGACGGGCGCGGGAGTTGCAGTAGGTTGTTCGGTTTTGTCGAGCTTGTGCAAAATGTCTGACGACGCGCAGCTCCTAAACGCAATGCGCCGCTGGAAGAATTCTATCAGAAGGTTCTCCACGCAGTCCCGTGCGAGAGGCCACAAATGTCCTGACTCTATGAACGAGATCCCTTCACTAACGCTCCACTGTTGCACCCCGGCCTTCCTCTCGAACCCAGAGGAAGTTACGCGGCAACAGACATTGTAATGCGCGGGGCCTTCTTCAGGGTGACCCAGCATGCGCTAGTGAGACTTATAAGTGGCGATTTGCCACTTAGGGATGTTCACCGTAAGGCAATTGTTCGCGATAGCTCTCCTGACGGGCTTCGCGATGGCCAGCCGAACTCGCTCAGAAATCAGGCCGCCCAGCGTTGGTTCCGAAAAAACGCCCTCGATATTCCGCTTGCATCTCCATTGTTAGGACGCGATCTTCGCGTGCCGGGTAAAATGATTCGGCCGGATACAATCATTCCAACGATTGACGTCGTGCTGCTTGGACACTTTTGTCGAGATGTCCTTAGCCATCACCATCCGCCAAGGATCCGGTTTCCGGACAGGGCGCCAGACACATTGAGGGGTATGCCCCCTCCGCGCCTGGCATGGGAGTCGCCCAGATCTCGGAAGTCTCCACCCTCTGCATCGACATTCTCGTACCCTTGAGGAGCAATTATGAGCTTGAAGACGTTGATGGGCGCTGTCATCCTCACTGGCCACGGCGGCCTTGAGAAGCTTGAGTACCGTGAAGACTGGCCCGTTCCGGCGCCGCGCGCCGGAGAAGTGCTCATCGAGGTTGGCGCATGCGGCCTAGACAACGTCGACATCAACACGCGGACGGCTTGGCACTCCAAGCGTGTCGCCGACGGCATTACGCCCACTACTGGAAGCGCCGGTTTTGCTGAGGCTCAGTGTGACGCAGGCAGTTGGAGAAGCACTGCGATAAACTTCCCGCTTATTCAAGGCTCCAGCGTGGCGGGCAGGATCGCCGCGGTCGGTGATGGCGTGAGTTCTACTCGGATTGGTGAAAGGGTCATCGTGGATCCTTGGCTTTTCAGTTCGGGAGACTGGATGGATCCTTCGAACGCCATCTACTTCGGGTCGGAATGCAATGGCGGCTTTTCTGAATTCACGACTATACGCTCTGAAAACGCGCTTCGCGTTGACTGCGATTTGTCCGACGCCCAACTCGCACCGTTCCCAGGTGCCTACGCCATGGCAGAGAATTTGGTGGCACGCACAGACCTGAGGCCGGCAGAAACTGTCGTAATCGCCGGCGCTTCGGGCGGCGTGGGAACTGCTGCGATCCAGTTGTGCCGATTGCGCGGAGCTCGAATCATCGCCATTGCATCACGATCCAAATCGATCGTTTTGAGGAAGCTTGGCGCCGACGCCGTCGTCGATCGCGAGACGCCGGAAATGTCCGAGGCGATCCGTACGGCAGCTGGCGGCGATGTCGACGTCGCGCTCGACGTCGTCGGAGGCCGTATCTTCCACCACCTCGTCCACGTTTTGCGCCAAGGTGGACGCTATTCGAGCTCCGGCGCCATTTCGGGACCAGTAGTCGATTTTGACCACACGCAACTCATCCACAAGAACCTTCAACTGACCGGCGCAACGATCGTGCCGCCGGGAACGACTAGGCGATTGGTTCATCTAATTGAACGTGGCTTCCTGAGCCCTCTCCTCGCAGCGGAGTATACATTGCCGGATCTTGTGAAGGCCCAACGAGCCTTCATGGAAAAGCAACACGTGGGAAACATCGTGGTTACTGTCTGATATCGAGCGTTCCTTGGGTGCCATGAAAATTGCCGTCGGTTGGCAGGAAGAACCGGCCGATGTTCCTTATCTTCGGCGAACTCGATAGCAACTATATGGCACGATATTTCAGCAAACAGCTTTCGGGCTTCGTCTTCTTCACGGATCACAGGGGTGCAAAGCTACGGCTCACGCTATGTCCGCCCGCTGATCATCTATGGTGACATGTGGCGACCCCAACCGATCACTGCGTCGCCTGACCGTCAAACGCCAGGACGGCGACACCGCAGCATCTCAAGATCCGCAAGTTCCTCGGCACCAACGACAATGCCATCCGCCTGCAGCTCTTCGCCGCCATGATCGCTTATGCGCAGCTGCGCATCGCAGCTCGCGCCTGCCGCATCGCCATGCCCATTCTCAGGTTCACCGACCTCGTCGTCCGATGTCTCTTCGAGCGACGAAACATCGCCGCCATCGACAAACCGCCGCCAGTCAACCAGTCAACCCAAATCAACGAAAACCCAATTCCTCGCCAAACCAGATGGGCTTCACCAATGCATGAATTTCCCCGGACAGCCCTGCGTCACTGGCGAGCCAACGATGCACTGTCCTACGGATCTAGCCGATGCCTTGGAATTCATCTGGGGCGAGGGCTTCCTTTCGGAGGGCGGCCTGAGGAGGTCGTATCCATCCGGTGAGGGACGCGGACGGACCTATTTGTTTCCGTCGCGATGGATGGCGATGAGGTTTTGAAGGCTTTCGATGCCGAATTCGGAGAAGGCCATGACGCCGTTCCTCCTCGTTCCACCGCCGCCGACGTTCGGGGCCTGTGAGCAACGTGATCTGACCCATCAACTGCTCCTAAGTGCGCTCATAAGAGCACGCTTAAGACCACTCGTTCATCACCCGAACAAGACGCGATACGCCGGTATACGCCGGATGGATACAGGAGGTCGCGCAGATGCTGGAGAGAATCGACGTTTCCGTCCGCTGCGTGCTCGACATCGGTTCCGGCCTAGCGGCATCAACGTGCTGCTTGCGGTCAAGCAAGGGGCAGCCTTGGCTGCGGGGCCGGAACAGAGATAGATCCACTTATATTAACCGCGTCGCAGACCGCTGGGAGCCTCGCCGAAATGGTCACGAAAACATTTTGAAAAATGCGATGATGAGACGAAACCGCAAGCGATTGCCACCTGCAGCACGGACATATCGGTCAATTCGAGCAGTTGGCGCGCCCGCGCCATCCTGAGCAAAAGATAGTATCGCATCGGCGTCGCCTTGAGATGGTGAAGAAAGAGGCGCTGGATTTGCCGGCAAGAAAGGCCTTGCTGTTGAGCAATCGCGCGGATCGTCAATGGCTCATCTACAGAATTTTCCATAATGCGAATGATGCGGATTAGCTTTTCGCTCGCGCCGCTGAAGCGAAGCCCAAGGGGAGCTGATTGGCAGCTTTCCCCCTCGCGCCATCGATCCGCTGTGAGGAAGCGGCAGACTGATCGCGCCACATCGGAACCACATCGCTGTTCTACTGAGCTGATCGCGAGATCAAATGCCGCAAATTCACCGGCGCAAGTAACTATTCCTTTCTGCTCGACGAACAGAGCGTCGGTCGGCTTGAGGCCTTCAAATGTCTCCGAGAACGCTGCCATCGTGTCCCAATGGATGGTGCAGCGCATGTCTGACAACAGACCGGCCGCAGCAAGCACCCATGCGCCGGTGCCAAGTCCGTAAAGCCTCACATTGCGACGCGCACAGAGGCGTAGAAGCGACACCAGTGGTGCTGATTGATAGTGCTCGATTCCCTCGCCCGTGCAAACCACGATGCCATCGGGTAAACGTTTCGATTTCAGAAGCTTGGCTTCCTCATCAAGACTTGCATCCACGCACACTCGGATGCCACTGGCACACATAACAGGGGTGCCGTCGTCGCTTATCAATCTCCATCGAAACCGATCGCGCCCGGACAATCTGTTTGCGTACCGCAATGGATCGATGAACGACGACATACACAGTTGTGAAAATCCCGGAACAAGGACTACCAAGAATTCCGTCATTCCATCAGCCAAAGGCATGAATGGGAAGGCATCTAGATTTACGCGGTCCGATTGCCGCTCGATCACAAATCTTTTGTTTATTAAGTTCACTCTGTCACCGCTCGAATTTAGTGGCATACCGACCAGAGGATGCCGTCGTTTCCTAACCTCAAGCAAGAGGATCGACCCAAGCCATCCTTCTCGCTTCAGCCACCTGAGAGCGCCTTTTCCAGCTCCGGCAGGATGGCGAACAGATCACCCACGAGGCCGTAGTCGGCAACCTGGAAGATCGGGGCCTCCTCGTCCTTGTTGATGGCGACGATGACCTTCGAATCCTTCATGCCGGCCAGGTGCTGGATGGCGCCGGAAATCCCGACCGCGATGTAGAGATCGGGGGCGACGACCTTGCCGGTCTGACCGACCTGCCAGTCGTTCGGCGCATAGCCGGCATCGACAGCGGCGCGGCTGGCGCCGACGGCGGCACCGAGCTTGTCGGCAACCGGCAGGATGACCTCCTGGAATTTTTCCGCCGAACCCAGCGCACGACCCCCAGAGATGATGATCTTGGCCGAGGTCAGTTCTGGACGGTCGGTGTCGGAGAGCTTGTTCTCGACGAAGGACGATACACACGGGTCGGCTGCCGCCGAGATAATCTCGACGGCAGCCGCATTGCCTTGGGAGGCGACGGAAAATGAAGCGGTGCGCACCGTGATGACCTTCTTGGCGTCGGTCGACTGTACGGTCTGGATGGCGTTGCCGGCGTAGATCGGCCGCTTGAAAGTGTCGGGCGACACCACTTCGATGATCTCGGAGACCTGCGCGACATCGAGCAGGGCGGCCACGCGCGGCGCGACATTCTTGCCCGATGAGGTCGCCGGCGCGATGATGGTGTCGTAACCGCCGGCGAGCGACACGACGAGGGCCGCCGTCGGTTCGGCGAGGCGCTCGGCCAGTTCGTCGGCTTCGGCGAGCAGCACCTTGCTGACACCCTTCAGCTTGGCGGCGGCATCGGCAGCGCCCTTGGCGCCCTTGCCGGCCACCAGCACATGCACATCCGAGCCGATCTGCAAGGCCGCCGAAAGCGCCTTGGCGGTCTGGTCGGAAAGGCTGGCGTTGTCGTGTTCGGCGATGAGGAGAATTGCCATTTTATCTGTTCCTTTCCCGATCGCTTACAACACGCCGGCTTCGTTCTTGAGCTTGTCGACCAGTTCGGCGACGCTCTTGACCTTGACGCCTGCCTTGCGGCCGCCGGGCTCTTCGGTCTTGACGACCTTGAGGCGCGGCTTGACGTCGGCGCCGTAGTCAGCCGGGCTCTTTTCGTCGAGCTGCTTCTTCTTGGCCTTCATGATGTTGGGCAGCGAGGCATAGCGCGGCTGGTTGAGGCGCAGGTCGGCGGTGATGATCGCCGGCATCTTCAATTCCACAGTCTGCAGGCCGCCGTCGACTTCGCGCGTCACCGTGGCCTTGTCGCCGTCGAGCACAACCTTGGAGGCGAACGTGCCCTGCGCCCAGCCAAGCAGGGCCGCCAGCATCTGGCCGGTCTGGTTCGAATCGTCGTCGATCGCCTGCTTGCCGAGGATGACGAAGCCGGGCTGTTCGGCGTCGACGACGCCCTTCAGCACCTTGGCGACGCCGAGCGGCTCGGTCTGTTCGTCGGTCTTGACCAGGATGGCACGGTCGGCGCCCATGGCGAGCGCGGTGCGCAAGGTTTCCTGCGCCTGCTGCGGGCCGATCGACACGACGATGATCTCTTCTGCCTTGCCGGCTTCCTTGAGCCGGATCGCCTCTTCCACCGCGATTTCGTCGAACGGGTTCATCGCCATTTTCACATTGGCAAGCTCAACCGCCGAACCGTCGGCCTTCACGCGAACCTTGACGTTCGCATCCACAACCCGCTTCACGGGCACAAGCACTTTCATCGATTTTCCCTTAGTCACTAAGACGCGGTAGCTGTACGGGCGTACTGCATGAGGTTGAAGTCGGGTTTTAGAAACAATTCACGCCGGAGCTCGACACGAGCTCCGAAGAGCCGGCGCGCGGCCATATGCGTTTTTGCGTCATTCATCGTGTCGACGGCCACGGCCAAGCCGTCGCGAAAGTACCAAAACGCCGAAGAGCCCGGTTGCACGGACACCGGGAGGATATCATCGTAGTCAAGTGCCAGACCAGCTGTTTGCAACTTGGTGTCGTATTGGTCGCTCCAAAACCAAGGGACAGGCTCGTATGCCACCGGTCTGCCCATAATGGCACTTGCGACCGCGACGCCCTGCTCGATGGCGTTTTGTACCGATTCGAGGCGGATTAGCCGACCGCCAAAAGGAAAAGCGGCACAATCGCCAGCCGCATAGATGTCGGGGGCGGATGTCTGCCCGTATCTGTCAACAACGATGCCATTCTCGACTGTCAGGCCGGTTTCCGCGGCGAGCTCGACATTCGCCACGCCACCAATCGCAACCAGCACCAAATCGGCAGGAAGCATCCTCCCGCTTTGCAAATATACGCTCGAGACTTTGCCGCTGTCGCCAGAAAATCCTGACAGTTGCTCATTGGTTAGGATGGTCGCACCGTGGTGCACATGGAGGTCTTCGATCGCTTGAGCTGTTGGAGCGCCCGCGACGCGCTTGAGGACACGGTCGGCCATTTCGACAATGGTAACTCCATGGCCCATTCGAACAGCAATCGAAGCAACTTCCAGCCCCACAAAACCGCCGCCAACGACGACGATGCGCTTTCCACTTGCTAACGCGCGCCGAAGGCGATCGGCGTCCGCGATGCTCCTCAGGGTCACAATCCCGTCGAGGCCGTGCGTCATCGCTTCCGGAAGGGTCCGTGCCCGCGAGCCTGTGGTTAAAACGAGTTTGGTATAAGCATAGCTTCTGCCGGCCGATGTTGTAACACTTCGGTTGCCCCGATCGACGGAGGTAACCCGGCTGCCCCGCTCGAGCACAATTCCAGCTTTTGCGAAGAACTCCTGAGGACGAAATTCCAATCGCTCCGCTGTTGTCTCGCCCTTCAGGTAGGCCTTGGACAGCGGCGGCCTTTGGTAGGGCAGCCATGGCTCATCACCAAGCATGGTAACGGCGCCCTCGTAGCCGCAGTCGCGTAATCTTACGGCACATGAGAGCGCAGCCTGCCCCGTGCCGACAATGACAACATTGTCCTGCATATATTCCTCAGGGATTTTTGTGCTCTATGCTGCCAGCACCCTAGTGGCAGCGTGATCGATTGCTTCTTTCGTCCAGGCCAGATCACTGTCGGTCAGGGCAAGGGATGGGTAGATCTTACCCGGAGACTTGAAAATCCCCTTCTCACGCAGGGCGGTATTGAATCTACCGGCCGCCGCGGAATTGCCTTTTGCGACGTCTTGATATGATTTCACGGTTTGCTCGGTGAAGACCACGTCAAACAGCACTGGATCGCCAACGATCTGGTAAGCGGCAGCGGTTTGGTCGAGCGCGCTGCTGAGCATGCCCATGACCGCTACGCCATATTCTCGAAGTCGGTCGTAGCTACCGGGTCGACGCAGGATCTCCAAGGTTTTGAGGCCGGCCACAGCGGCAAGTGGATTACCGCTTAGCGTCCCGATCTGAAGCGTGAACCCGTCCTTCCCAACAGCGGCTCTGTCGAAGTGGGCCATGATCTCCGTCTTCCCCGCAACTGCTGCAAGCGGAAGGCCGCCGCCGATGATCTTGCCCAAGGTGCATAAATCCGGCACCACGCCATATCGCTCCTGAGCGCCGCCGTAGGCCAGGCGGAATCCGGTGACAACTTCGTCGAAGATTAGAACGATGCCTCGCTTCGACGATTCCTCGCGCAATGTCTCCAGGAAGCCTTGCGCCGGCGGGATCAAGCGCTGGAGCGGCTCTACGATGATCCCGGCAATCTTCGAGCCATGCTCGGCCAGGAATTGACGCAGGAATTCAACGTCATTGAAGGGCGCGACGAAGACGCCGTCCCGGACTTGCTCCGGAATCCCAGCCGAGTCTGGAACACCGTTGGGATAATTCTCAATTCGGTCCGGAAAAACGCTGATAAGCGCTTCAGACGACATCCCGTGATAGCCGCCCTCAAACTTTAGTATCTTATCGCGACCAGTATGCGCTCGTGCGAGGCGCATGGCGTACATGTCCGCCTCGCCGCCCGTCGAAACATATCGAAGCTTTTCTGCACACGGCACCGCCTCGCAGATGATTTCCGCAAGTTCGATCGCATGCCTGTTGCTGGCGAAAAAGGTAAGCCCCCTCGTCGCTTGCTCGCGAATGGCCTCGATCACCTCGGGATTGTCGTGACCTAGGATCATAGGTCCCGAGCCTATCAAAAAGTCGATATACTCCTTGCCATTCTCGTCCCAGACATGAGCGCCATGGCCTTCTCGTATGACGATGGAAGGATCAAAATTTCCAAATCCACCGCCGGGTAAGACTGCCTTCGCCCGGCTCACCCAATCGCTTTGTGTGGCACTAGCATTCCCGACGGTGTCAAGCATGTGCCGCAACCTTCTTGGACGGGCTTGAGCTTTCAGCATCAACCCGTGGATGTTCATTGTTGGGATCGAAGACGGCGTCGCCGAGAACTGACGCCGCTCGAGGCTCGCCGAGCACCATGACCTGCAAATTCGTTCCGACCTGCGCAGCTTCGGGAGCGACATAGGCGAAGGCCAGGATTTTCCCCGCAGTCGAGGAATAAGCAATGGAGCTGACGGAGCCGACCTGCCGATCACCCAGCAACACCGCTTCGCCGCCATTGCCATCGGACACGCCGTCGGCTTCGATGGCAAGATAAGCGCAAATCCAACTCGGCCCTCTCTCCATTGCTTCCAACGTCGCCTGCTTTCCGGCAAATTGTGGCTTGTCCAACTTCACGAAACGCATGACGTCGGCCTCTGGCAGCGTCACTTCATTGGTCAATTCTCCTGCTCCCTTGAACATCTTTTCCAAGCGCATGACGTTCATTGCGAATGAGCCGTAGTCGACTAAGCCGAAGGCGCTGCCGGTGGCGTGCAGGGCATCGTAGATAGCCGGCAGGCTTTCTCTAGAGGCATGGAATTCCCAGCCCAGCTCGCCCGCATAGGACATGCGAAACGCCCAAACCTTCTGCCCCGCGACTTCGATTTCCTGAGCCGTCAGCCAGGGAAAAGCCGCGTTTGTAAGATCAACCTGGGTATTCGGTCCCAGAATGTCACGTGACCGTGGCCCGTTAAGCGCAAGCGCGCCCCACCTATCCGAAAGATTGGTAATGGTCACGGATTCGTTCGCCGTACGCGCAAACGTCAGGTGGTCCAGGAGGCGCTGTTCGAAGAAGGCAGCGCAGGTGAAGTAGAAGCTGTCATCCGCCAAGCGAACGATCGTCGTTTCCAGTTCGATGCGACCTCTATCGTTAAGCAAATGCGTAAGAGCAATTCGGCCGGTTTTCGACGGGAGCCGGTTCGGTATCAGTCGATCAACGAACCCGGCAGCATCCGGGCCGGACACCTGAACCTTCGAGAAGGCTGAGATATCCATCAGGCCGGCACATTCGCGCACCCCATTGACTTCCTTCTGAACGAGCGGAAACCAGGCGGGCCGTCGAAACGAGTAGTAGTCTTTCTGCTCAAGACCGTCCCTCGCGAACCAGCGAGGGCGCTCCCAACCATATACCTCTTCGAACACAGCACCGCGCTTCTGCAGGCGGTCGTAAAGTGCGCTTGGCTTGACCGGCCGTCCATCATGACGGTTGAGGTGCGGGAAGGGTATTTCATGGCGCAGAAGGTAATCTTCTTTTGCCTTGGTGGCCTGATAGGCTGAATCGGCAAACTTGCCAAAACGCCGTGGGTCGTAGTCGCGCATGTTGATGTCGGCGGCGCCGTGAACCATCCAACGGGCCAGTTCGCGCGTCAGCCCTGGCCCCCAACCGATGCCAATCTGACAGCCGCAATTGAGCCAAAAGTTCTTCAGTCCCGGCGCTGGGCCGATCAGTGGGTTCCCGTCCGGGGGGTGAGAAATGGCACCATGCACAGCCCGCTTGATGCCGAGCTGGGAAAGCACGGGCATCCGACCCATCGCATTTTCAAGCCAAGGCATGATGCGATCGTAATCAGGCTCGAACAGCTCATGCTCGGCTTCCCATGGACAGCCTTCGATCCAGACAGCATTGGGCTTCGCCTTCTCGTAGATGCCAATCAGGCCAGATTTCTGCTCCATCCGGATGTAACCGGATACCAACCGATCATCCCGAACGACAGGAAGCTCCTTCTCTAGCGTCATGAATTCCGGAACCGTGTCCGTTATCAAGTAATGGTGGGTCATGGAGGTGGTGGGGACATCGAGCCCAACCCATTTGCCAACCTGGCGCGCGTAAGTGCCGCCCGCGTTAACGACATGCTCGCAAACGATCTCGCCCTGTTCCGTAAAGACGCGCCATTCGCCGTTGGGCTCTGGCTTTACGTCCATGACCCGACATTGGCGAACGATCTTAGCTCCGAGCTGACGTGCACCTTGCGCGAGTGCGAAGGTGGCACCGGAAGGGTCAACATGGCCGTCCTCGGGCGTGTACAAGGCCGCCTGCACGCCTTCGAGATTGTAAAAGGGATGAAGCTGTCTGATGCGCTCCAGATCTACCAACTCCATGGTGAAGCCCAGCGCCTTTCCGACGCTCAAGGTCTGACGGAGCCAGTCAAGTTCGTCATCCGAGTAAGCCAGCCGTAAAGAGCCACAGCCATGCCAGGTTACGGATTGTCCGGTCTCCTTTTCTAGCACCTTGGAATAGAGATCGATGTTGTAGCCGACGCATTTTCCGAGTGAAAAACTAGAGGTCGAATGTGTGATCTGCCCGGCGGCATGCCACGTCGATCCTGACGTTAATTCGGCCTTCTCCAACAATACGATGTCGGTCCAGCCTTCATGCGCAAGGTGGTAGGCGAGGCCGCATCCCATGATGCCTCCGCCTATGATTACTACCCGCGCGTGAGATATGCTCATTGTCGTCTCCCGAGAAAACTGCCTGTAGACAGGGCTATCGAACAAGTGTACGATTGTCAAGGATGAAACACATGACTGTACCAAAGGTAAAAACAGCCACAATGGTTCTCGACGCTCTGACGAGCCGGCTATCTACATTCACTCCCGAGTTGCAGAAGGCAGCTGCCCACGTGCTCGAGAATTCGAACATGATCAGCATCACGTCGATTAGAAGCATGGCGCAAGGCGCGGACGTAAAGCCCAATACGCTGGTGCGAATGGCGCGCGCGCTTGGTTTTGAGGGTTACGAGGATTTTCGAAAACCCTTTCGCGAGCAAGTGATGCGCGGACGCGAGGATTTTCCCGACCGGGCTCGCTGGCTGCAGTCGCTATCCAAAGGCGGAAAACTGGCCAGCCTCTATAGCCAGATGGCATCGACGTCGATCGAGAATATCGAGGGTCTGTTTTCGGGAACGAGCGCGACCGAGATCAAGCAACTGGCGGATGCCATTGTAAAGGCGCGCACCACCTACGTCTTGGGCTTGGGCTTTGCCAGTTCGGTAGCCCGAAATTTCGCCTATCTGGCAAGCATGGCAGTGGACAGCGTCGTTGCGATTCCGCGCGAGGGATCGCTTCCTGTCGACGGGTTGGTTCGCGCCGAGAAAGGCGATCTCCTGATAGCGATGACGTTCAAGCCGTACCGGCGCGAGGTCGTCGAGGCCGTGGAGTTGGCTCGCGCCTATGGCATCAAGGTCGTTGGCATCTCCGACAGTCCCGCGTCGCCTATCCTGGCCCGCGCCGACCAACGTTTCGTCATCCCGACCGACACGCCGCAGTTTTTCCCGTCGACCGTTGCCTTGACGGCGCTTTTTGAAACGATCGTTGCTTTCGTGGTGGCTGAAGCGGCGGCCGATGCAGTCAGTAATATCGAGCGGTTTCATAAACGCCGCTACGAGCTTGGTGTCTATTGGAAAGAGGAACCACGATGAACGTTTCGTCCGAGCCGCCGAAGCCCCTGCGATCGCTGGAAGCGCGGTACTATACCGACCCTACCATCTTCGCCAAGGAAGAAGACGGACTTCTGAGCCGGACGTGGCAATTCGCAGGCCATTCCTCTTTGGTGGAGAAACCTGGCGATTACTTCACCTTTGAGCTCGCAGGGCAAAACCTGTTTTGCATTCGCGACAGAGATAGCCAGGTCCGCGCTTTTTACAATGTATGCCAGCATCGCGCGCACGAACTGGTACGGGGAAGCGGGAACGCTCGGCTTCTTGTATGCCCCTACCACGCCTGGACCTATGAACTCACGGGCAAGCTGCGAGGCGGGCCCAACGTCAATGCCGTCCCAGGGTTCGATCGCAACGACATCTGTCTGACGAGCGTGAACGTCGAACTGTTTTGCGGATTCGTTTTTGTCAATCTCGATCCGCACGCCAAACCGATGGACGAATGGTTCCCAAAAGTTCGCCAGGAGCTGACGGAATTTGTCCCTCACATCGACCAGCTGAAGCCTCTGGAATGGGTCGAGATTCCTGAAAGCTGCAACTGGAAGGTATCGATCGAGAACTATTCCGAATGCTACCACTGTGCTCTGAATCATAAGACGTTTGCTACCGGGGTTATAAAGCCCGAAACATATGACATCCAGCCTCAGGGCTATTGTCTGCGTCATACTACCGAATGCCAGAATCTCGACCGAATGAGTTATCCCATTGACCTCAACGCCAATGCGCGCGCTGGGGAATATTCATCCTGGTTTCTTTGGCCGACATTTTCCTTTCAGGTTTATCCCGGCAACATTCTCAACACCTATCACTGGCGCATTAAGAATGTCGACGAAGTCGTCGTCTGGCGTGGTTGGTATACGATCGACGGAGCCGAGTCCGACATCATCCGAAAATTGGCGATCCAGGACAGGGCGACAACCGTCGAAGAGGATATCCATATCGTCGAAGCCGTCCAGCGCGGCTTGCACAGTCGCGGGTACAGACCGGGTCCGCTCGTTATCGATCCGAACTGCGGTGTGAACTCCGAGCACTCGGTACGAATGTTGCAGCAGTGGATGCGTGAAGGTGTCGATGTCTGAGATCAAGGCCTATTGGAAGAACTACATAGATGGCGAGTGGGCCGACGGCGGTGCCGGAAATCTCACCGTCGATGATCCTGCAACTGGAGAGGCGCTTGCGCAGCAAGCCTTGGCGAGCGCGCAAGACGTTGATCGCGCGGTAAAGGCTGCCAAGGCCTGTCATGAGTCCGGCGCGTTGACAGAAATGCGCCCCGTCAAGCGGGGGCGAATGGTGCGGGCGATGGGCACCTATCTGCTCGATCATATCGATGAGATTGCCTATGTCCTATGCCGCGAAGCGGGCAAACCGCTTTGGGAGGCCCACATCGAGGTGGAAGGGGCGGCTCGATATTTCGAGTATTACGGCAATCAGTGCGAAACGATCGAAGGTCGTTCCATACCTCTCGGAGACAGCTACTACGATTTCACGGTCTATGAACCGTTCGGCGTATCCGCGCATGTCGTCCCCTGGAACTATCCACTCGAGATGACCGCACGCTCGTTGTCGGCGGCTCTGACAGCGGGCAACGCGTGCGTCGTAAAGACGCCTGAACTCGACCCTCTGACCAATTCTTTCATCGCAAGCGCAGCCGAGTACGCGGGGCTGCCGCGGGGGGCGGTGAACATTCTCTGCGGCTTGGGCCGCGAGGCGGGCGGGACCCTCGTCAGCCACCCCGACGTAAATCAGATTGTTTTCACCGGGTCGGTTCCCACAGGGGTCAGTATCGCGTCGGCCGCCGCAAAAAATGTGGTTCCGTGCGTGCTTGAACTGGGCGGTAAATCGGCAGCGATCGCTTGGCCGGACGCGAACCTGGACAACCTTGTGTCGAATGTCCGTTGGGGGATCTTCTTCAACGCCGGCCAAGTGTGTTCCGCTATGTCTCGCCTGATCGTGCATGAGGATGTGCACGATGAAGTGGTTGAACGCGTTGCGGACATGGCGCGCTCCATTTCAGCAGGTCCTGGCGTGGATAGGCCCGATTTCGGTCCCAACATGGGCGCCATGATTTCGGACGCGCAGCGCAATCGAGCTGAATCCATGTGCCGGCAAGCCGAGCGGCAGGGAGGTCGGGCGGTCGTCGGTGGCAGGCGCCTCAACCGTCCAGGATTTTTCTTGGAGCCGACCGTCTTCGACAACGTAACACCGGATATGACGATCGCACGGGAGGAGGTCTTTGGGCCTGTTCTCTCGGTTTTGAAGTTCGGCAGTGACGATGAGGCGCTGCGTCTGGCGAACGGCACCGATTATGGCTTGGTCTCCGGCATCTTCACGGCAGATGTCGATCGCGCAATGAAGAATGCGCGGCGCTTAAGAGCCGGACAGGTGTTCGTCAATGAGTGGTACGCCGGGGGCGTCGAGACACCTTTTGGTGGCTACGGCAAATCCGGCTACGGCCGCGAAAAAGGCCGAGAGGCGCTTTGGAACTACCTGCAAACCAAAAACATCGCGATTGCCATTCGCTGAAGGAGAACTCCGTTGCAACAGGATTTGTTTGACGTCGGTCTTGCCAAGCGCAAGGCCACGTTAGGTGCAAAGTACGTCGAAGCCAATCTCGCTGCGGCCGATGATTTCACCCGGCCCTTTCAAGAGGCGATGACAGCATGGTGTTGGGGTTTTGGTTGGGGAGATGAGACGATCGACGCGAAAACGCGCTCGCTGATGAACCTCGCCATGATCGGCGCTTTGGGCAAAATGCAGGAATGGGAAACCCATTGCCGTGGCGCCATTACCAATGGCGTGTCAACTGACGAAATCCGCGCTGTTATCCACGTTGTCGGCATCTATTGCGGCGTTCCCCAGGCGCTCGAGTGCTTTCGCGTTGCCCGCAAAGTGCTGCAGGAGCAAGGGATGCTATGAAGATCACCAGCATTACCGTCTGGCAGGTAGACCTGCCTCTTTCGAAACCGTATTGGCTGTCGGGAGGACGGCTCCGCTTCGACAAGCTCGACAGCACGTTCGTCCGGATCGACACCGATGAGGACGTATCGGGTTGGGGTGAAGGCTGCCCCTGGGGGAACACCTATCTACCCGCCCATGGGCCCGGTATTCGTGCTGGAATTGGAACGCTGGCGCCCTCTCTATTGGGCCAGGATCCTTGCGCGCTCGACGCCATCAATCGGACGATGGACGTTGCCTTGCCTGGCCACCTCTATGTCAAATCGGCACTCGACATGGCGTGCTGGGACATACTGGGGCGCGTTTCTGGAATGCCTCTTTGGCGGTTGTTTGGGGGCGACAAAGCCGATCCGGTTGCCGTCAACTCGTCTATTTCCACCGGATCGAACGACGAGATGATCGCGCTGATCCGTCAGGCCTACGAGCATGGATATCGGACGCATTCGGCGAAGGTTGGTGGCAGTGACCCTGTCGTTGACATCTCGAGGATAGAGGCAATCGAAGCGGCTTTGCGTCCAGACGAAATTGTCACCTATGACGTGAACCGCGCCTGGGTTCCTGCGGTCGCGGTTCAAGTCCTGAACAATGTCGCCTTGCGTGGATGGGTAGAGCAGCCTTGCGAAACCCTTGCGCAATGCGCGCGAGTGGCAAGCCGGGTGAAACAGCCTATTATGCTCGATGAGTGTCTGCATACCTTCCAGGATCATCTTGATGCATGGAAGCTCGGTGCGTGCGAGGGCGTCAAGGTGAAGCCTAATCGCGTTGGCGGGCTGACCAAGGCAAGGCAGATACGCGACTTCGGCGTGTCGGTCGGCTGGCAGATGCATTTGGAGGATCTCGGGGGATCCGCCCTAGCTGACACGGCAGCCATACACCTTGCGTCCTCCACCCCGCGCGAAAACAGGCTGGCGAGCTGGCTTTGTCATCACCATCTGGCCGTCGATCCTGTTCCAGGTCAAGGGGCGCGGAATGTCAAAGGCTATGCTACGCCCCCCTCGGCCCCCGGCCTAGGAGTGAGCCCCGACGCCGACCGGCTTGGGACACCGGTATCAACGTTCCATTCCGGGAGACTTACGTGAGCTCACAATCCGTGATGCGTGCCGTTGTACTTACTGGCCACGGCGGCCTGGATAAACTCCACTACCGGGAAGATTGGCCCATTCCGGCGCCGGCCGCTGGGCAGGTTCTGATCAGGGTCGGTGCCTGTGGTTTGAACAACACGGACATCAACACTCGCACGGCTTGGTATTCCAAATCGGTAACAGACGGAATTACGCCATCGACCGGCAGCGATGGCTTTGCCAACGCTCGATCAGAGGAAGGAAGCTGGGGTGGTGCGCCGGTTCGGTTCCCTTTGATCCAGGGCGCTGATGTCGCTGGCACCATCGTTGGTGTCGGTGAGGGGGTGGATCCCGCGCGTGTTGGTGAGCGGGTTATTGTGGATCCCTGGTTGCTTGGCACCGGTGATTGGATGGACCTTGCCAATGCGATCTATTTCGGATCGGAGTGCGACGGCGGCTTTGCCGAATATACGGTGATACGCTCCGGCAATGCGCTGCGTATCAACACCGAGCTTTCCGATGCCGAGCTTGCAACATTCCCCTGCGCGTACACGACGGCGGAGAACCTGGTTGCGCGAACGGATCTTCGACCCGGCGAGACAGTGGTGATCGCGGGAGCTTCGGGCGGAGTAGGGTCAGCTGCTGTGCAGCTGTGTCGGCTGCGCGGAGCGCGGGTCATTGCTATAGCGAGCCCGTCGAAGATGGCCGGTCTCAGGGAACTTGGCGCCTATGCGGTGGTTGATCGAAACACACCGGTGCTATCTGACGCAATTCGGTCAGCGGTAGGCGGCCAGGTCGATGTCGCGATTGACGTTGTCGGAGGCAAAATTTTCAGTCATCTCATTGAGGCTTTGCGCCAAGGAGGACGGTACTCCAGCTGCGGCGCCATTTCAGGGCCCACAGTCGAGTTCGATTTGCGACAGCTCATCTACAAGGATCTGCAACTCACTGGCGCAACCATTGTGCCACCTGGCACGGCTAAGCGACTTGTAGGCCTCATTGAGCAGGGACTACTGAAGCCGCTGCTGGCAGCGCAGTACCCTTTGCGGGAGCTCCGTCAAGCGCAGCAGTTGTTTATGGAAAAACGGCACGTCGGGAACATCGTGGTCACCACGTCCTAACACTATTTTGGCAGATTTTTAGCGGAGAGGGTTCTGCGGCAGTGGGGACAACGGATTGGGGGCGGCAGCGCGAGCGCGGTGAGGATGGCGTGCCTGACGACGGGTGGGCTTGGTTGGGGCGGCGGGTCAAGGATTCTTTTCCCCCTCCCGTTTGTTTGAGACGGTCGAGACTGCATCTCGGCGCCCAGATGTGCATCGAGGATAACGTGGGGATCTGACGTCACCACTGGAGCATTGCTTCACTTGGCCGCCGCCACCCCCGTAAGCTGGCTCTTGAACACCTGCAACCTGTCCGGATATGTTGCGCCGGGCCTGGACCCTGGCGCATCCGCGCGCAGTGGCGGGGAGATATCGCCGCCTGACGGACCGGAGATCGGCGTCAATCCTGACGCTGACGTGCTCGGTCAATCGAGTACAATTATTGACTAGGCCGACACAACGGAGCCCTGCCAAAAATGAAGATCACTTCAGTTGATATCTATCGCAAGAACCTCACCTACATCGGCGGCGTGTACAAATGGGGCCGAGGTAATGCAATCGCGACCGCTCGATCGACGGTCGTGGTTATCGGCACCGATGCTGGCCTCACAGGCGCGGGCGAATTCTGCCCCTGCGGGGAAAACTATATGGAAGCCCATGGCGAAGGGACTGAAGCGGCTGCGAGACTGCTAGCGCCTGCTATCATGGGGCATGATCCACGGCAGGTCGGGGTGATTGAAAGGATCATGGACAACACAATACGCGGTCATGGATATGCCAAGGCCCCATTCGACGCAGCCTGTTGGGACCTTCTCGGCAAAGCGGTCGAGCAGCCTGTGTGGATGCTGCTTGGGGGACGGCATACGCATGGCGCTCCCCTCTATAAGGTTGCGCCTCAAAAAGCGCCCGAGGACATGGTCGTTGAGATGAACAGCCTTCGCCAGCAGGGCTATCGACAGTTTCAAATTAAGGTCGGCGCCAACTGGGTAGACGATATAGAACGCATTCGCGCAACCGTGCCCAATCTGCTTGCGGGCGAAAAGGCCTTTGCCGATGCAAACCAAGGATGGCGCGTCGACGAAGCCCTCAGCGTAGGGAAGGCCACCCGTGACCTTGACTATATCATGGAGCAGCCTTGCCAGACCTATGACGAGTGCCTTCAGGTAAGGCGCAAGGTCGATCTGCCGATGAAGCTCGATGAATGCATTGACAGCTTCGATATGGTGAGACGCGTCATTGCGGATCGCTCGGCGGAAGTCATTTGTCTAAAGATCTCGAAGCAAGGCGGTCTTTCCAAGGCGCGCCGCATGCGGGACATGCTTATTGATAATCGCATCCCCGTTGTTTCCGAAGATAGCTGGGGCGGCGAAATCACCACGGCAGCCGTTGCGCATTTTGCCGCCTCCACCCCAAATGAGTTCCTGATCAATACGACGGATTTGCATAACTACAATAACGAGCACACCGGCACTCCCGCCCCATTAACCAGGGAGGGGAAGATGTTTGCATCGGGCGCGCCTGGACTGGGTGTCGAGCCCGACTTCGAGAGCTTGGGTGGGCCGGTCGCGTCCTACAGCTAGTCTCCCATGTTCCCTGACAGGCTGAAGGCGACAGGGAACAACTGCTGCTTTGCGCAAGTGACCGGATTGGCCGGAACTGCACTGGGCACATCCCTGGTGGCATACCGCCAGCCTGTAGGAACAATCTGGTTCCTACAGGCTGCGACACTCCGGCTTCGAGCGCAGCATCTTCGCAGCTCAGCCCCGCGGCGATCGCCCGCAAAAATCTATCTGTTCATAGCGCCCCGCTGCCGATGTTCTCTCCCGCATCGCCGACACGCCGGGCACACGGCTCGAGGACTTGCTTCCCTGAAATTGGGGCCCCTTGACGATCGCAGCAGATAAAGCTGCCTGATCTGGGCCAAAAAAGAGGCCATCAAATGGGATATCGCAACTCTGCGCTTTACACCCTCAAATATGTGGCCGAGATGCTCGAAGAGGACGAAGACTTTTTGCGCGATTGCTCGATCGAGATGTTCTCTGAAGACCCACGCCTGAGCGCCTACGACGACTATCCCGCGTCCGAATTAAGCGAACCTATCGTCGTCTTCACCGAGACGGCATCGACAACCTTCGGCATATCGTCGACGAGCGCAGGGCTGCGGGTCACGCACCGCGGAAACCTACCGCAGAAAACTGTTGCCCGAAATCATAGCCACCGCGGCCCTCGCCGAATGTTTACCCTAATCGATGTTCATCAGCCTCCGCAGCACGAGGGCTGCCGAGTGTCGCCTCGGTTTCCAACTATGCCAGAATCTGAGCCTCATAGGGCACCCATAAAAGGCCGTATCGGCGGACAAGCCTTATCCCAAGAAACCGAGCATGCTTGAGCCCGGATGGATAAGTTGATCCTCCCAATTTAGCTATATCAATCTTGCTGACCTCTCAGAACCTTCCCCACCATAAATGCAGCAGTCGGCTCCTTGCCACAGCGTTGGCAATCGAAAGATTCCAAAAGGGCGTTGTGGAACCGGCTGCCTATATCCCAAAATCCAGTTACTAAACAACGGTTATTTATCGGGTCCGCCATTCCAAACAAAAAGCCGAGACGGTTTCGGGGTAGCGGATTTTCAAAGTATCGTTTCTGCTAGGTTACCCATAAGTGCTTCTAAAATAATGTATATTACGGTTTATACAACATGAGGTCACGACGCCGAACGAGTTCTTACTTTTCAGCTTTAGAGTATTCTTGTCTATCCGCTCGGTGCAATGTCAGCTACATGCAGCGTGCTATTTGATAACTGCGATTGGCCCACCTAACCTCTCCGGGATAAGCGTCAAGCCGAGGCCTGGCTCGTCCGATGCGACGATGTTGGGGCCGGCGCGCCTTGGGTACCCTTCACAAGTTTGATAGTCTACGTAATCGGTCAAGTCAGTATAGCAATGAAGATACTTTGGATCGGTACTTGCCGCGAAGTGTAACAGCGACGAAGAGACAATCTCACTGCCCCATGCATCATCGGGCACCACCATAATGCCAAGATCGACTGCTAGATCCCGCATCCGGCGTGCCCGCGTTAATCCACCCACGCGGGCGACCTTAATCGCGATGATATCCATTGCTCCGGCCTGATAGCCGCGAATTATGTCCTGCGGCGTCTCGATCAACTCGTCGAGTTTCACAGGCAGGTCGCAATGCCGGCGAAATTCGATGCATTCCTCCCAGGTATTGCAAGGTTGTTCTATGATTACGGGGAGATCACGCAGTGCGTTAGCCGCCTTGATGGCGTCGGTAAGCGTCCACTTGGTATTTACATCGACAACGATTTCTTCCCCAGGTTGGCGTATGGCAGCAGCTGCCTTGATCTGTTCGATCTCCTTCTCGATCGTACGTCCGCGCGACTTTCCCACCTTCAGTTGAAAGTGCCGAAATCCCTCTTTTCTTGCGTCCAGGCAACCATTGACTACCTCTTCCGGGGTTACTTCATGCGACCGTGGGAACGAAATGGATCGGTATAACGGTGCCTGACCAGGATATCGCCCTCCCATGAGATCACAGACGGGCTTGCCCGTCGCGCGACCGATAATGTCCCATAGGGCCATATCTAACGGCGCCTTGACGTACAGGTCATCTCTGAAGCTCTGGTCCCAAGCTCGATTTATACGATCAACATGAAAGGGATTCTCGCCAATCAAAGTTTTTGCGATGATCGGTACGCCAGCGGCCGCACCTTCAGGGAATCCCCGCATGTAATCTGTTCCAATAGTGCATACCTCACCTAACCCAGAGGTCCCGGCATCGGTATCCACTTTTACGATAATTGAATCGTAATCGGTCTTAGACTTATCGTGTTCTGCACTAAAGTACCGCTTGGCTGACTCAACTGATTTTCCTGGCAGTGTTACCTTATAGATTGAGACCTTAGTGACTTTCATAACCCTAACATCCTTGTAGCCAAGCGATTCACGGTGCGACTCGACAGTACGTTGGTGAGTGCTGCGCAGATTAGCGGACTTGCACCTTCCGCCGGCTGATGCTGCGCCCTATGGCCATTGCCATTACCAGCGCCAACGTAAGCGGCGGCTATCTAGCTAGATCTTCAGTGTCGGCATGATTTCCTCCCTGCTGTCAAAAAGTGCCAAGGACCCAGCGCTTCAGAACCAACGTCCCAATATTCCCATGAGACCTGCCCTCCCAATGGGCCAACCTATTGCCGGATAATGACACAATCGTTTGTATCGTTAAGGACTATAGAACAAGCGTACGCCCATCGTCAATTGAACATCATCTGCGCCAAGCGCTGCGATGGCTATTACGAGCGCTTTTGAAGCGCTCACGAGATCGAACTGATCGCATTGCCAAAAAGAAGAAAAACATCTTCTCGATGGATTCGTCGCGTCGGCGGTGCCCAGCCAAGTCTGAAGGTCGCATTGATGACGACGAGGAGCTTCCTTGCGACGGCGATGATAGCCAGCTTCTTTGACGCTGACCGGGCCGCGATGGCGCTGTAGAAAGTTCTGAAGCGCCACCGGCTCCGATGGCGCCCAGCGCTGCCATGTAGCGGGCACGGCGCACGCTGATCGACCACTATGGATCGGGCTGCTGCGATTGAGCTTGCGGCTCTTGTTGTGGAATGGGGAAGGCTGGCGAGTGCCGTGATCGACTTTGGTGACCGCAGGCCGCGCTATGGCAGATGCGCCAGCAGAGAGAACGCCGAGAGGGCGGCAAAGCTGGTCGGAAACAGAATATTTCGCGTACCAAACGCTCAGCCAATTCCGAGACGGGGGGCGTTGGCGTTCGAATTACCCAACGTAGCGTACATGCAACGGTAGATCGAGCCTAAGCTCGCGGCGGAACGCGGCCACTTAAATGAGCGGCCTTTCCCCAGAATCTCTGTCGCCACATCGCGCCGAAGCACCGAAACTCCGAGAAATTTGATCAGCGAGACGATCCACAGCACAAAGATGCCGGGGCCAGGCGCTTCAGAACCATCGTCGCATTGTTCCCATAGGCCCGCCTCTCGTTGCCGGATTATGACACAAGTGTTTTTCTATAGACAGTTAAATGAAACAATTGTACGCTCACCGTCAATGCCGAACATCATTCGCTCTCGTGCCAAGCGCCGCTATGGTTGCGAGGAGCGCGGCGGGCGAGAAGATGTTCCGGAGCAGCGCTGTTCGTCGCCCTCAGACAGCGACCGTTGAAACGCAAGGGGGACTAAATGGGAGAGAAAAGCAATGAAACGTACTCCATCAGAATCGTGGCACCCGACACGTCGCACGCTCCTTGGAGTAGGGGCGGCTATCGCTTCAATCGGCATCGTCGGGATAGCAAGTCGGCCTGCTATGGCCGCACCGAAACGCGGCGGAATCCTGCGCGTTGGCTATTCGAATGGCGGTACCAGCGACAGCCTCGATCCGCTGACTTATTTCTCCGATCCGCAATACGCCTATGGTTGGCTGTTTGGTAATAACCTGGTGGAGCTCGCTTCTAATAAAAGCCCAGTTCCCGAACTTGCAGAGAGCTGGGAAAGCAGCAACGGTGCCAAGACCTGGACGTTTAAGCTACGCAAGGAGGTTGAGTTCACCAACGGCAAGAAGTTAACTGCCGCGGACGTTATCTATTCCCTCAAACGGCATTTGGGAGAGGATTCCAAGTCGGCGGCCAAGGGCCTGCTCAAGGGGATTACCGAGATTAGATCGGATGGGGATCATGTTGTTGTGATCGAACTCGCGTCAGGCGACGCGGACATTCCGGTAATAATGGGCGACTTCCACCTGCAGATCATTCCTGAAGGGTTCAACGATTGGACCACTTTTGTTGGCACCGGGCCGTATATTCTTGATCGCTTCCAACCTGGCGTTACCCTGTCGGCCCACCGCAACCCAAACTACTGGAAATCGGACCGCGCTTGGTTCGATGGCATCGAGTTTACGTTCATAAACGATGCGACCGCGCGCGCTAATGCGCTCACCACAGGAGCTGTCGACGCTGCCGACCAGATCGAGCCGAAGATCGTGCAATTGGTTCGCCGAAAGAACAACGTTAAAATCGTTGAGGCGGTCGGCCAAAGCTATGCGGCGAGTGCCATGGACATCCGAGAAGGCTCTTTCTCCGACAAGAATGTGCGGCTTGCCATCAAATACGCAATTGACCGTCAAGCGCTTGTCGCAAGCGCGTTTTCAGGTTTCGCCGAGTTGGGCAACGACCATCCGATTCCTAGCAACGATCCGTTCTTCAACAAAGAACTAGCCCAACGTCGATACGATCCGGAAAAGGCTAAGTGGCATCTCAAGCAAGCCGGAATGACCAAGCTTGACGTGGAACTTAGCGCCGCCAACGCTCCTTTCAGTGGCGCCGTCGATTGTGCCGTACTGATGCAGGAGCAAGCCAAGCGCGCTGGAATCAATTTATCCGTCAAGCGCGAGCCTGAAGATGCATATTGGTCGAACGTTTGGATGAAGCGGCCATACTTTATGACGGGCTGGGGCGTGCGGCCGACGCCCGGAATGATGTTCTCACTCGCCTTCCAATGTGATGCGCCTTGGAACGAATCACACTGGTGCGGTGACCGCTTCAACCAACTCCTGAAGACGGCACAGACCGAACTCGACACGGAAAAAAGACGTGAAATGTACAACGAAATGCAAGTACTCTGCAGTGATGAGGGTGGCAGCTGCATATTCGCCTTCCGGTCAACGTTGGACGGCTACAGCACTAAGGTGCAAGGTGTCGAGCCCGACGCGATCCGCGCCATGGCGGGAGCTCGCCTGGCTGAGCGGGCTTGGTTCTCCGAATAACTAGTTGCCATCCCCCCCCGCTGCCGCCGCAGGCGGCCTCAGCACCAGCCTGGGTCGCCTGCAATTATCTTACGCCTCCTGGTCCCCAATGCCCAGGATTCGGACAGCAGCCCACCAGCGGAGTGATCTCCGGGCTTATGGCGCGTCCCCAACCTTACCGGCTTGCGCAGTTGGGGCTAGCTTATTCTGCTTAGGACGCGGAACCGCCAATAGCTAAATGGAAAGGTTCCACTACGAGCAGATAGCGTTATTAGCTGCGTCGTCGGAAAGAAAAACTATGAAGAACGTAGACGACGACTCAAAATCTCGCATAGCCACACTCAAAGTCTATCAAGTCCCCCTAAAATGTCGCGGTGAGAAGACGCGGCTTTCGGGCGGCCGGACTTACCCTCAAGTGCAATCTACTATCGTCGAGATGACAACTGAGAGCGGTCTGGTTGGCTTTGGGGAAAGCGTTCCGTGGGGATCAAACTATCTTCCTGCCTACGGCCAGGGAGTCGCGACTGGCATTGCAGAATTAGGTCCGGTTCTGATTGGAAAAAACGCTCTTCTTGTCAGTGAGATTAATGAACTAATGGATCGCCATCTTATGGGCCATCCTTATGTGAAAACGGCAATTGATATGGCCTGCTGGGATTTGCTGGGCAAGCAGCTGAATATGCCGTTGCACGATTTGCTCGGGTCCTGCAACGCCCAGCCGCCGCTCCTATCGGACGGGATTGGAAATGAAATAAATGCTGAGATGGACAGCAACATCACTTATCAGAGAGCCGATGGCTGTCGACAGTTCGCGGCAAAGGCCTCCGGCGATCCAGATCGTGACATCGCCTTTTTACAAGGCGTCGCTACGCGATTGCAGCCAGGAGAGACCTTCAAAATCGACGCCAATGGTGGTTGGCGCCTTGATGAAGCGATACGAGTCTCACGAGGCACTCAGAACATTGACATTGTGTTCGAGCAGCCATGCCGCACTTACGAAGAGTGCCGAGACTTCAGCCGCGCAACCTGTCGCCCGATGATTTTAGACGAATGTGTCGACAGCCTTGACATTCTCATCCGGGCTAAGAGCGATGGTGTTCTGAATGGCTTAAATCTTAAAATAGGCCGTCATGGTGGTCTAACCAAGACGCGAACAATTCGCGACGTGTGTTTAGCATTGAATGTCCCAATGCATATTCAAGATACGGGTGGTAGCAGTATCGCCAATGCAGCAATCGGCCACATGGCATATTCGACACCGGAAAGGGTGCTTCTTCAGGTCTGGAATACCATGAATCTGATAGAGACGGTTACGGCAGCAGGCGGAGCCTTCGTTGAGAAGAGCCGCATGTATCTAACGCCGGGTCCCGGCTTGGCGGTTGAACCTGATATGGAGGTTCTTGGCGCGCCGATCAGCGTCTTCGGTTAGGTGTTTTCGGGCTAGCAATACACTGAGGCTGAGTAGCAACCAGGCCTATTTCGAGGCTATTTCAAAAATCGAGTTCGATGGAAAGGATACCGTCATCATTCACACGGCACCTTCTGTTTGAGTGACGTGGCAGTGCAAAAGCCTGTCCCGGATGGCTGCGGCGAGTCGAATGGTCCGATACGTGACGACTGATGCCGCGGGCCGCCAACATTTCCTCAACCATACGCAGGCTGAGCGGGAAGCCATACCGCTTGCGCAATGATCTCGAGGGGAAGGCGGTCGCGACGATAGAGCGGATTACGAGCAACTTCTGACAGTGACGCACATCTTCATCAGCCGTCGGTTAATTTTATGGTGCCTTTTCCTCCTTTATTGCGAGGGACCTAGCGTACTCATCGGGTCAAATGCCCTTGAAACCAATGGGCGAAATATCATATGATAGTAGTGAGGCGTTCCGCACCGTTGCATCTCGATGGGACCAATTGTCGCGACACTTTCTTGTGACAGGCACCGGTAAATCTCTCCCTGCCGGTTAATTCCTTCTAGACCGAGAGAGGTCAACACGTTCTTCCCCACGCTTCTTGAAAAATTGAATAGTGGCATATTCTCCTCTAGCAGTTTTATTTTCTCGATTTGCAGCCATTCATAATGTTCCCCCAAGCGCATTTTCAAGCAGGTACCGTTTACACATGGAAGCAAAATGGAGAAATATCCGTCGTGCAGATGGTGTGCTCTAAGCACGAGGACCCTGGACTCGTGTTTTCCCTCTATCAAGACTTTCAGAGGTGAGAAACGCACATTCATATCTTCAGGGTTTAGATCAAGTTGAAATCTTCTTTGCACGAGACCGCTGAATGTGAAGTCAAGCCCCAAGCTCCGCGTTTCATATGCGCCCAACCGAAGAGGTGAGGGCTGACACCTCGCATTCTTCCAAGCACTTTCTAGATGATAGATCGTCTTATTGCGATCTGGACCCATAAACTTGTCGTGCTGGAAGTCCTTGAAATACTCCAGCTCCGCTTCAATAGGCATGTATGCATGACGGAATAGAGCCGCATGGGCGGCCTCCTGCAAAAGCGACAACTCGTGCGTCACACCGGTCTTCGTAAACAATGCCCTCGCATCATTGATGAACCGCAAGCATTCAGATTGAACATTAGAAATCTTCTCGTACTGGTTTTCACTTTGCGTGATCTCCCCAAGAACTGGCTCGCCGTCAACATCATAATCCACGACCGCTCCTTCCTTGGCAGCACAGCATTGCTCAAATAAAGTGTAATTCCACCAAGGCGATGTAATGAGTGCTTTGCTGTTTGCCGCACGGTAAGGCTCGTCGGAGGCGACCAGATAGCGACCCAGTATGTCGACTTTCAATTCGTCTCTGAAGGCGCGAGCCAAATATTCCTGCGTTTGACCGTTATAGCCTATGTCCGCCAAGATGATGGTATCGCCTTCCTTAAACTCCAATTCCTTTGACATATAGCACATCAAACGGGCTCGCAAAGCACAGGAGTTTTTGAAGATCAACTCCAGCACGCCTTCGTCGTGCAGTAACTGATGGAACGCCGTTTTTGGATCGTTCGATTGATTGGCGACCCGTATTAACAATTCGGTCACTTCAGGCGGAAGCAAAAGCTGCTTTGCAGTTGCATGAAGAGTGTCATATTCGGGCTCGATCCCGCTGATGTAATAATCGACATCGGCGCGGGTTTTGAAAGAGGCCGCAACAGCAAAGAACTTGCGGATTCGCACAAGCTTGCCGAAAGACTTGCGCGCATAGGCGTCACACGCAGCTGAAAGAAGATAAGCATCACGCAACAGAAAAAAGACCTTTACTCGCTTGCCCTGCTGTTGCAATGCCTCGACCTCGTCTACAAGGAAACGGGCATAGGTGTATAGCACCGGGCCAAACGACATGTAGCCGATCATCGTCTCAGGCGCGTACGGCTGCAGGTTTGCTACAGCAAAAATGGGCCGAAATGGACTATAGCAGGGCGAAGCCCCTGCTCCCGGCGCAGCTTGTTCGAGTAAAATCAACGAAGACGCTGCGTGCTGTAGTCGTAAAAAGTCTACGACCTGACGAGCAAACGGCACGAAATGCAGCGCACGCACTCCGCATTTCCGCGGCACCTGAGCATCGGCTACGGCATTATCTCCTATATGAAGTAGTTGCGACGCGGGGACGCCACACTCCTTGATTACGATGTCAAAAAGAGTATGACTCTTTGATGCACCATAATCGACAGAGCAGTAAATCTTACTGATTGCCTGCATAACGTCTGCAGGCAAATGCCGAGCCAAGAGGCGCCTTAACTCGTCTTCGCGCAAATACGTATCGCTCACGACGATAATTTCGATACCACGGGCTTGCGCCAGCCTGATCAGTTCTACGTATGGGGCGAAGGCAAAGCAAACATTCATTTCGGTCTGGATTTCCACCTCAGCCAATAGCTCCCGTTCCTTACAGGAAAGCGATGTAAAAAGTCGATAAATGTCATCGATATCGATCTCCCCGGAACCGTTCTCTAGAGCCTTCGCTCGATAGGCACGCGAAGCTGCGCTAATGCGTTGGTGAGGAGTTATCCCTAAACTTCGCGCGACGGGATTACCGGCTAATACGGCGAAAACGTCTCTAGGTGTCGCTGTCTTGCGCCATAGCAACGTATCGAAACAGTCAAGTGAGAGTACCTTTACGGAATTCTCAAATCCGTCCAGAACATTCGGGATATCGTGGGCCGTTATTTGTACATTACGTTGATTGCCACGTATGGTGCTCCACGGCAGGCGATCAGGTGGAGTTTTCCATTTGTTTGTCTTTTCTGTTAGACCGCCCCCGTCTGGAAACATGGCATCAGAGTGACCAATAAACTGATAGACGTCGTCTCCTGGAATGGGCGGCACGAAGTCAGGGTCGAACATCTCCTCAGTACGTAAGCGTCCGGAAGACTGCTGAACCGTATCGGCTTGAGTTATCTTTGCGGCCAAGCGCTCCAGTATAAGCTGCATATCTTTCTCCTTCGCGCAGGCGCAATCGTTCTGGCCGAGCACTTCTCACTTGTCATCCACTCTTGCGTCTAGGCTCTTAGTATCGTCGAGTTGTCGAGGTCAGCGGCAACTGAACGAAGTTCCAAGAAGGCGGCGATTAAGACAAGTATGTCGCAACTGGTTGAGGAACTTGGGTTCGAACCAGGGCCCGCCGAGCAAAAATCCTCTGACCTACCGCCAGACGATCCCTATCTCATCGTTTATCCCTAGTGTTCAGAATTGAAATGTAGATAACGTCGCAATACGTCTGACCATTGGACTACCCTTGCTCCTGACCAAATCGTCGGCTGAAGACTATCAGGTATTGAGTTGCCGTCAACGTAGTGGCGGAATGCGACATTGTACGCCAAGTGTTTGATTATGTTGAGAACAACGCCGTATTTATGCATCTGCTATTTGTGATGGTTTGATGAAGAAGTGTTAAAGTTGATGCATGTTAGGGTAATTGGCTGAGAAATATACCGCTGGCGCCATCGTGCAGCGAGGCAACCAGCACTCTAGGCGCTGTCACGTCGTATGCTTATGAATGCGGTGAAGGGGTGTGCGCTTCTGTTAGCAGAACGCAGTCACGGCTTTGCACTCGTCGTTGCGTTCAGCCGGGCAAGATGGATTGCAAACGCGGACTGTCTTGAGCGAGACGGAGCGAAAAGGTTTCGCAGGGCGGAAAAGATCGAGACGAGGCGCTGAAGGGTTTCCGGTGAGCGGAATCCCCGTCCATTCGCAACGGCGCGTGGAGATACTTAGCGCGGTTTTCAATCCGTTCTGCGACAGTGCTCTACTTTCCGGCACCACCCGCCGCGTTGCCGCCCCATAGCAACGTGAAGACGGGGCATCGTCATGAGCCAAGCGGTCCTTATTGCCGTCGGCATCAACTGGGACGGCCGTCGCCAGATCCGTCGAACTGGTCGTGTCCGACGACCATGCGGCCTGGTCGCGGCGATCGGCGAGGTGATCCCGGAAGCGGCCTGGCAGCGCTGCTACGGGCACTTCCTCAGGAACGCGCTGGACCATCTGCCGTGCAAGCACGCCGACGAGTGCCTGCAGGAGTTGCGTGCGGATTGATCGGGACAGGGGGACGTGCCCGTTCCCCCATTGCCGCCAGAGATACATGCGTAGTCTTCGGCGGATCCACGCTTCCAAGTTCGTAAGCACCCGTGGAGTCTGGCAGAAGCCGCAGTAGCCGCGCCAACCGATGAGGTATGGCTCTAGCTCCTTGATCAGCTGCGGCAGACTGATGCCCCGTGTCCGGCGTGTCATGTCCCGGATCAGCGTCTTGAATTTGTCGAGAGCTTTTGGCGCGATGCGCCGCTCGCTCCCGTCGTTCGAGATGCTGAACCCAGGAACTTCCGCTCCTCCGGTCGCGCCACCGCGCTCTCTGCCTCGTTGACCTTCAGCCGCAGCTTCTTGGTCAGGAACCGGCTGACGGAAGCCATGACCCGTTCGCCGGCGCGGCGGCTGCGGACATAGATGTTGCAGCCGTCGGCGTAGCGGCAAAAACGGTGGCCACGTCGGGTCAGTTCCTTGTCGAGATCGTCGAGCAGGAGGTTGCTTAGGAGGCTCGGGCCGGCTCCACGCTTCCTTCAGACACCACCTCGCGGTAATGCCCTTGCGCTTTGCTAAGCCTTCACCTCCATCAGGTTGGCTAAGGGACTTTCACCCCCAAGCGGTTGAACATGCTGGGCACACAACTAAGCCGCTAGTCGCGGCAATTGGTGCCCGCTTCGAGAGACGCCTCTCCCGTCTGAGAGGATTTGGGTGTTGCAAACCCATCCTTCAGACAGGAGATCCACTGGCTGAGATGAGCCCTCTGCGTCGCCGGATGATTGAGGACATGACAATCCCCAATCTATCTTCGGCCACACCACGCAGCAATCCTTATGCAGTCGCGAAGTTTAGCCGCAAGTTTGGCCGATCGCCTGATCGGCTGGGCCTTGACATCAATGGCTTCCAAGGTTCAACTCGTGTCAAAGGGCATCTCCTGGTCGGGGAACAAGATCCTCTGCGCACTCCGGTTCCTCTATGGCGTGACGCGGCATAGGAGCCGCCGATAGTCTTTTACGTTGGAGTCTCGCGATTAGGACGTGGTGACCACGATTGGAGTGATGATGTGGACGCCTCTTTGGCACGATCGTGCCGCAAAGGGACGACACCATCAGAACTTGAGGCGCGGTCGAAATCCCATTAAGCTGCGCCGACCACTGTAGCTAGCGCTGCACGAGTTTCTCGGATCGAGTCCAACCAGTCCGGGTTCATCTCCGGAACAGAGGTCAGAAGGAGCTGCGTGTAAGGATGATGTGGAGGGGCGAAGAACTCGTCCTTCGGGCCCTGCTCAACGACGCGTCCTTGATTCATCACAACGACTTCGTCTGCGATAGCTCTAACGGTCTGCAAGTCGTGCGTGATGAACAGATATGAAACCCGCAGATTCTTCTGTAGCTCCATCAGCAGCCTAAGGATGCCCTGCGCCACCGATTGATCGAGGGCTGATGTTACCTCGTCACAAATAATCAGATCGGGTTTCGCGGCTAACGCACGCGCGATGCACAGACGCTGTTTCTGGCCGCCTGAGAGCTCTTCGGGAAAGCGATCCAGAAAAGTGGCATCGAGCTCGATCTGCTCAAGCAGCTGAATCATGCGTGCCGTGCGAAGCCGGCCTGTGAGCCCGTGATAAAAGGTCAATGGCCGCCCAAGTACCTCCCGCACGCGGTGGCGCGGATTCAGCGATGTGTCGGGCATTTGATGAACGAGCTGGATGCGCCGCCGTAAATCCAAGCTTCGCCGTTTGAGCGAGGAATCAATCGCGTTGCCATCGAACAAAAGGGTACCGTTGCTGCAAGGCAGCAGGCCGGTAACGACGCGCGCGAGCGTTGATTTCCCAGAGCCTGATTCGCCCACCACCGCTACCGTGGTGCCATCCCCTACGGAGAGGCTGACGTCGTGGAGTACCCTTATCGAACCGTAAGCGGCATCCACGGAGGAGACGGTCAGGATCTTTCGACTTGCGGTCGTTGTATCGCCTTTTGGAGGATCTCGCCTCAGTAGCTGGCGCGTATAGTCGGCCGAAGGCTGCTCCAAGATCTGCCGGGTCTTGCCTTCTTCTACCAGCTCGCCGTGCCGGAGCACCATGATGCGATCGGCGAGCTGGGCGACAACCGCCAGATCATGGGTGATATAGATCGCCGCGGTGTGGAAGTCGCGGACAACATCCTTGATCGCTGCCAGCACCTCGATTTGAGTGGTCACATCAAGAGCGGTCGTTGGCTCGTCGAAGACGATGATATCCGGCTTGCACGCCAACGCCATCGCCACCATCGCCCTTTGCAACTGGCCACCGGAGACCTGGTGCGGGAAGCGCTCGCCGAAAGTGTCCGGATCAGGCAGATGCAGCTTTCGATAAAGCTCGACCGCCTGAGCTCGGGCGGACGCAGCATCGCTAACACCGTGAACGACGGCAACTTCGCTGTATTGATCGATAAGCCTATGCGCTGGATTGAAGGCAGCTGCCGCCGACTGAGCGACGTAAGCGATCCTAACGCCTCGGAGACGCCGCAACTCTGCCTCGGAAAGCTCGCTTAAATCTCCTCCAGCGAAAAGGATGGTCCCATCCGTGATCCGGCAACCAGGTTTAACATACCCAAGGGCGGCTAGCCCTATCGTCGACTTGCCGGCGCCGGATTCGCCGATAAGACCAAGTATCTCACCGCGTCGCAGCGTGAGATCAATCCCTTTGACGATTTGGGTCCAACCGGCTTTGCTTTTGGCACCGATTCGAAGGCCTCTCACATCCAGTATGACATCACCTTTGGTGCCACGGATGCTATCAAGTTTCGTCATCTAAACCGCTCGATTCGTGCAGGAACCAATCCACCAGAAAATTTACCCCGACCGTCAGAAGGGCAATGGCGGCGGCGGGCAACAGTGGGGTGATATCACCGTAGGTGATAAGAATTGCGTTGTCCCTCACCATAGAGCCCCAGTCCGCTGTGGGCGGTTGCAGGCCGATGCCCAAAAACGAAAGGGAGCTGATCAGGAGAAAAACGAAGCAAAAACGCAAACCGAACTCGGCTACGAGCGGAGGCAAAATGTTCGGCAACACCTCTCGCGAGAGTATCCAGATCAGCCCCTCACCCCGCAGGCGCGCCACCTCCACATAATCCATCACCGCGATGTTCATTCCCGCCGCGCGCGCCAGGCGAAAGACGCGCGTCGCGTCGAGCACGGCAATAATCGAAACCAACGAAGTGACCGACGCACCAAAAATTGTAAGCAGCAGCAAGGCGAAAATCAACTGCGGGACTGCCATCAGGATATCTATCAGTCGTGCTAGGGCCTGGTCGACCCAACCACCGACGACAGCCGCAACAAGCCCTGCGCTGCCGCCAATAAGAAAGGCAAGCGATGTCGTTAGAAACGCGATGCCGACGGTGTTTCGTGCGCCGTATATTAATCGCGACAGCGTGTCCCGACCCAGATTGTCGGTGCCCAATAGATGCTGGGCGGTCCACGGATCGAACTGCGAGCCGACCACCTGCCCTTCCCCGTACGGGGCGATCAAGGACGCAAATAGCGCAACCGCGACGTAGATGGCCACGATGACAAGACCGAACCAAGCGCTTAGAGGCGCCCGGTGAAGGCCGTCGAGCAATGCCCCAAAGCGGCGGGAATCCGGGTGATGAGGCCGGCCGGCCGGGGCTGTGTTCGGCGACGGGGAAAGATCAGCGGGAGTACTCATTTGGGGTACATAAGCCTTGGATTGGTGACAATCGCCAACACGTCGGCGAACATGTTCAGCAAAACGTAAGTAGCTGCAAATATTAGGCTGCAGGCTTGAACGACCGTAATATCGCGGCGCTGAACGGAGTCGATCATAAGTTGCCCGAGTCCCGGATAGACGAAGACAACTTCGACCACGACAACGCCTACAATGAGGTAGGCCAAATCGATCACCACGACGTTGATGATCGGCGCCAGGGCATTGGGCAGTGCATGCCACACGATGACCCGCCGCTGGCCAATGCCCTTCAGCTTTGCCATCTCTATAAATGGGCTACCCAGAACGCTGATAATTGCCGCCCGCGTCATGCGCATCATATGCGCGGTGACGACCAGAGTGAGCGTCAATGCCGGCAACGTCACTAAGTAGAGGGAATGGGTAAAGCTGTCGCTGTCTCTGATCGTCGACAAGCTGGGAAACCAGCCTGCTTGGACGGAGAAGAACATGATCAGGATGTAGGCGACGAAGAACTCGGGAAATGAGATCCAGGTGAGTGTGACCGCGTTCGTGAACCTGTCGAAGAGCGACCCGCGATAAAGCGCAGTGAGCAACCCCAAGAGCACGGACACCGGTACCGAGAAGCAAGCCGCAACGCCTGCCAGGAACAAGGTATTGCCCAGCCGCTCGCCTATCAATTGCGAGACGGCACGCCCGTTTGCGAGGGAGTGGCCGAGATCCCCGGTCAGCAATCCACCTAGCCAGTGCACATATCTGATGTGGAGGGGCAGATCGAGCCCCAGTTCGTGTCGAAAGGCCGCGACCGTTTCAGGGAGGGCGGACTGGCCTAGGATTTCGGTCGCCACATCTCCCGGGAGCAGGGACACCCCGAGGAAGATAAAAAGCGACACCACCCATAGGACAAAAATCCCCAGCGCGAGGCGCTTGATGATCAGCTTTGGAATGTTCCCCAATGTTCACTCGCTAACAATTATGGCACAAATGTTTTTGCGTAGACAGCTTAATAAAACAAACGTACCTTCGTCAACCAGCGCAGGGTCTACAAAACAAAAAATCCGGATGAACCTCCGTCCGCAGCCTCAGAAGAAGGATTTTCCGCATGGCCTGAGCGCGGCGACAACCCTCTGAGGTGCCGCAGCTTGGCCATCAATGGCAGGCAGCAGCGGCTGTGGCGTGCCGTCGATCAGGACGGCTTCGTACTCGAAGTGCTGGTGTAAAGCCGCCGAAATGCCAAGGCGGCAAAGCGTCTGATGTGCAAGTTACTGAAGGCTCAAGTACAGACGCCGGGTCATGATCACCGACAGCTCCAGTCCTCTAGCGCTGGCAGGCGCGAACTCATGCTCGGTGTCGAACACCAGTCCACAGAGGCATCAAATAATCAACCGGAAAATTCGCACCAGCCGACCCAACGGGAAAGGACCATGAAGCGCTTCAAGCGGCCGCGTCAACGTCATGACGGCAGAGGATGGCGAGACCCGCACGGGAGCGACGGCCACGTCGGGGACTGCGCTTTCGATCGAGCCGCCGCGCATATTATTTCCTCCAACCTTCCTCCTCGACATGGCCTCTCGTCAGGCGCCAGATCGGCAGCAGGCTTAAAAGGTACGGCATCCATATGGAACGCCTGCGATCCAATGTCGGAGTTACGACATTCTGTATGGCGCGCGACACATGCCACATACGGGATAGCCAAGACAAATCAGCACTGGGCGTTTGGCACGCCTCTTGAACGCATCGCCTTAGTAAGGGGCCAGCGCTATGGCTGGCTCCGTCGAATTTTCGTAACGACAGTGCTAGCCGAAAATATTTGTTCCGTGTGGCGCTGGTGCAAAAAAGGTGATTTTACAATGAGCGTTCCAAATTTGACGAAACTGGCCAATGCGCTCGGAACTGACAAGGGCGATGAGGTCTACCACGCTCATGGCTACACCAGCTATTACTCGTTTCTGTTCGAGGAATTCCGCCGCGAACCTTTCACGATGGTCGAGATTGGACTGCAGCGCGGCTGTACCGATCGCGAAGAACTGCTCACTCGCAAGGTCGAAGACATGCCGTCGATCAAGATGTGGTTGGAGTTTTTTCCAAATGCCAACATCATCGGCTGCGACATTTCAGATTTCAGTGCCTTCAATATAGACCGCTTTCGTTTCGAGCCGCTGGACATGGGCGATCCGGCGGCCCTGGAACGCTTTGCGGGCTCACTGCCGCCCGTAAGGATCATCATCGACGATGCCTCGCACGCCGCTTACCATCAGCAGCTTGCTCTAGCAAAGCTTTTTCCTATCGTAGAGCCAGGCGGCTTTTACATCATCGAGGATCTGCATGTCGTGGACCCAACTGCCTCAAGATTGCCGTCCTGTAACCCGACCGCTGCGGTAGTCGAGAGGTTCAAGCAGACGCGCCAGCTCGACATTGCCTTCTTGTCCACGATCGAGCGCAGAAACCTCGAGACGTCGATCAGAAAGATGTTTATCCATCGCAACGACAAAGGCGGCGTCAGCCGCTGGGCCATGAAAATGGTCGGGTTTGAAAAGTATTAGGCGAATTCTGCTCGCTAAATGTGTTCATAAGGTATTGGTCTAAGCTTCAATCTGTGCATCAATCGAAATGGCGTCACTATGCGCATTAGCGGCATCAAGTTCAGTGGAACAGGACGCATTGCGGATCATGGAAGCAACCGGTGTGCAGGTTCTGGTTATCGAACAGGTGCACAACATCCTGGCCGGAACCTATCGCGCGCATCGCATCGTGCTGAACACGCGCGCTTCCTTAGCAATCTACAAATCTCGCTGGTATGCTTCAGCGTCAACGAAGCTGGGGAGGCCATCAGCGGCGACGTTTAGCTTGCGCGTCGGTTCGGGCAGGCGGGCGGGAGGCTGTACCGCATTGGGGACATATGCGACTGTTGACCGGCCATGTTCCGAGGAGACCTCAGCGCGAGCTTGCATAGGTGTGGCGGTTTTGCGAATTCAACGCCCCTCACCTCGTCGCCAATTACGCGGACTTGTACCAATGCTCCGCTTGAATTCGCGGCTAAAGTGATAGGCGTCAAAAAAACCGCATTGATCGGCGATGTCGCCAACGGTCAGATCAGTCTCGAGGAGCATCTTTTGCGCCATCATGATGCGCTCCTTGGTGAGCCATCGCCGGGGACTTATCTGCAGATATTTTTGGAACAGGCGTCGAGTTTGAGCAGGACTGAGCCCGGACACCGCGGATAATTCTTCCGCATGCCAGGATCGTTGGGGTTCCTTGCGCATCTTGCCGACAATTTCGACCAAGGCGGCAGGAAGCCTGGTTTTACCGAAAGTTGTCCGTGGCATTGCGATGCTGTGAACCAGCTCCCCAACGAAGCGGTTGAGTGCGAGATCGATATCGTCCCGTCGAGCACGCAGGGCTTCAAACAGTGACCCGAACCAAGCTTCGATTTCCTCCAGTGAAGCTAGAGAAACGATTGTAGGTCCCGAACCAAAGACCTTCTTGCGAATCGCGGTGCAACTTGGTCCGTCGAGCCTCATAAACAGCACGGTCCAAGGATCGGTCTTATCCGGCCAATGGGCGTGGGGCAGTTCATTTGCAATCCAGACCAATTGATTGCGTTCGACATTCAATGTCCGACCCTCGGTCGAGACAAAACCGCGACCTGAAAGACAGACCATGACATCTTGACCCGGATAAGCGTCACGCTGAATAAAATGATCGACCGACGTAACGGCCTTGCCGGCTCGTACCACGGTGTAAGCGTGTTGAGTCCAGCCATCCTCCGGGACGTAGTAGTGACTCTCCGGAAACAGAGTGCGCTGCGGTATATTTGTCATGCGCGTTTCATACATGTCGGCGCGACATTTGTCCATTTTCAGCGCCATCTGACCAGCTTATGGTGCTTTAGTGAATTGACGGCGTGCCTTCGGGTCGCTCCGGAGGATGCGCGTTTTGTATGCGTAGGGTGATCCTAGGCACTGGGAGGAGAAAAATGAAGGTACTTTGTGTCCGCAGTCCCCGGCGCCTCATTCGCCATGGATCCGAAAGACGACACGGCTTCGACGCGGCTGCCCCGTTTGCTACCGAGGGAGGGATCTATGGCTAAACCTAAAATCACGGTCGTGGGCAGTTTCGCAGTCGGCCTGACCATTCGGACTCCCGAAATCCCTGTTTTCGGCGTCACCCTATTTGGCAGCAGCTTCGACATGGGACCGGGCGGCAAGGGTTCTAACCAGGCCGTCGGTACTGCGCGTCTGGGAGCCGACTCCGCACTGGTCGCAATGATTGGGCAGGACAAGTTCGGCGAGATCGCTACCGACCTCTACAAAGTCGAAGGCGTCCGAAGCGCTCATGTGCGGCAAGTGGCAGATAGCCCGACCGGAGTTGGTTTCATCATTCTCAACGAGAAAGGCGAAAACTTCATCATCATTGACCACGGCGCCACAAACCTCATGGACGCCACTTTCGTGGATGATGCCGAGAGCTGCATCCAGGACAGCGACGTTGTAATGGCGGTGCTAGAGGCGCCTGTATCCGCGGCAATTCGAGCGATGATACTAGGCCGCAAACACGGCAAGATTACCATCCTGAACCCCGCGCCCGCGACGCCGCTCCCGGATGAGATATTCCAGTACGTGGATTATCTCACCCCTAATGAAAGCGAACTGAGAATCCTTCTCGGGCTCAAAGCCGACGATCCTCGCCCCTCTCGCGAACTGGTCGATATTCTTCGATCGCGCGGCGCGCGAAATGTGGTCGTCACGCTTGGCGAAAAGGGAGCTCTAATCGTCACGGATTCGATCGATGTGCAAATTCCCGCAGCCAAGATCGATGTCGTCGATACTACAGGCGCCGGCGATGCGTTCAACTCCGGCTTTGCTGTGGGACTAGCCGAGGGGCGTGGCGTCGTAGAGGCAGCACAGCTCGGCATCGCCTGTGGCGCTCTGGTGTGCACCAAGCTTGGGGTAATTCCAGGCATGGCAAGACGAGATGAGGTCGATGAGATGTACCGTTCACTGAACTTCTCCCAGAGCGCTGAACATGTGCCAGCGTAGCTAGGCCGGGAAGCCCAGTGTCTGGTCCAGATCCGATCGATGCGGTGGGCGGTGCTCCTGTTATGAGCGATGCAAAGCCATCGAATATACCCACCGCTTGAACTAGCTACCATGCCTCCCAAGGTTTCCTCGGTCGCACACGTGTTGTGCGGCCGAGGTCAAGATCGCCCAAACGGCTCCGTGAGTTCACGGGAAGGAAAACCAGCATGCAACGTATATTCGACTGGAGTGCCAAAGAGGCCGAACGTACGGTCACCGTTGCGGATCTCCGAGCCGCCCGGTCGCTTGGCAAACGCTACACGCAGGTCACTGCCAACACGGAAGAGGAAGCCGCGGCAGCCGAAGAAGCGGGCATAGAGATGGTTGTCGCCCGCGCCCGCAACGTAGAAACGGTTAGAAGAGGATCGCGCAGGATCTTCACAACGGCTGCCCTTGGGTTTGCCGAGGCAGTGACGCCCGACGAAATTCTGCGCTCCGCGTTCAAGGCGCTCACCGATGGAGCGGACGCCGTGATAACTGCCAGGGGGCTGTCCACGGTGGGCGCTCTGGCTGCTGAAGACATCCCGGTGATGGGGCACCTCGGACTGGTACCAAGAAAATCCACCTGGGTGGGAAAGCTCCGCGCAGTCGGAAAAACCACGGACGAAGCCGTCCAACTGTATCAGCGATTCCGGCGACTTGAGGATGCTGGCGCCTTCGCAGTCGAATGCGAAGTCATTCCTGCCAAAGTGATGTCAGAGATACGGCGACGTACCGGTCTTGTGACCGTGTCACTCGGTTCGGGTCCCGATGCCGACGCGCTCTTCCTTTTTACGGAAGACATATGTGGTGAGGCCGAGCGCCTGCCTCGTCACGCCAAAGCCTACGGCAATCTGCATGAACTGAAGAAGCGTGTGCAGGAAGAGCGCGTCCGCGCGCTGCGGGCGTTTCGTGATGACGTCGGTATGAGGGCATTTCCCGGTGACCGGGAAGTGTCGAAGATCAGCGACATGGAATTCGAAGCTTTCGTCTCTGCGCTCGACGCAAAAGGCGTTTGAGAGCTCACCGGTCCGTAACATCGAGAGCTCTGATCGCCCTCTACGGTAAAATCCGGCGCCAATGACCGGTTCAGAATGCCGATTTACTGGAGAAAAGGAAATGGACGACACCCTGTACGGAAAGCGCGATAAGCGCGGGAACTGGACGCCGAATAAGAAGCTACAACGCTCCCCTATCTTTGTTTGGCCAGCTCAGCCGTTGAAGTTCCTGCGTTGGTTTCTGGGATACCCCGGTTACCTCTGGCCTTGGAATGCCGGCTATTTCGCAGCTTCATTGATCGTGTGGCTTTATCTTACTCCTTCGCTCGAGACCATGCGGGAGTTTCATGCGCGATGGGTATCACTGATCCTTGCCCGAAACGCTGCTTTGACGGTTGCTCTCTATGGAGGCTTTCACCTCATTCTCTATGTCATGCGACGCCAGCAGACGAAATTCAAGTATAATGCGAAGTGGCCCGACAGCGATAACCCGACCTTCATGTTCGGCAATCAGAACGCGGAGAACATCTTCTGGACGATGTGCAGTGCGGTTCCAATTTGGACAGCGGTCGAGGCCGTCACATGGTGGCTCTATGCCAACGGGTATCTCCCGTATGTCGCCTTCGCCGAGCACCCTGTCTACTTCGTAGCACTGCTCATCCTCGTGCCCGCCTGGCGCGAACTGCACTTCTACCTAATTCACCGGCTGATACATGTGGGCCCTTTGTACCACTGGGTTCACAAACTTCACCACAATAATGTCAACCCGGGGCCGTGGTCGGGTCTTTCCATGCATCCCGTCGAGCACCTCCTGTACTTCACGGGCGTCGTGATACATTTCGTCGTACCGTCACATCCGCTTCATTCGATGTTCCAACTCATGCATGCAGGACTTTCTCCAGCCAAGTCGCATGTGGGATTCGACAAGATGGTCGTAGATGGAGACCACATGATCGACACCGACAACTACTATCACTATCTCCACCACAAGTATTTCGAAGTGAACTACGGAGAAAAGCGCATCCCGCTCGATGAATGGTTCGGCACCTTCCACGACGGCTCGCCAGAGTCCGACGAGGTGATGGCCAGACGGATCAAGGCGAAGAAATACAGCCGCGGTGGCTCTGCCTGATCAAGGCGCACCGTAATTTCCAGCGATGCAACACCAAAATCTCGGCCCTGTGGCGGGGCCGATCTGTAGCAATGTCGGCGAGTATTCGAACCGACCCATGTTCAAGGAGCTCTTATGACAAGTGGAGAAAACTGGGTAGTCGCGTGCACCGTCGACGCACTCCAACCCGAGGAAATCCTGAGGGTCGATGTCGGCACCCGAACGTTTGTTGTCGTGCGGTCACCCGACGGCAAGTTCTTCGCGATGGATGGCCACTGCTCGCACGAAAAGGTGCATCTCGCCGATGGTATAGTCGACGGTAACATCATCGAGTGTCCCAAGCACTTCGGCACGTTCGATTATCGATCTGGAGAGTCACGCGCCCTGCCTGCCTGTATCGACCTCAAAAGCTATCAAGTGAAGGTTGAAGCTGACGCCGTCTACATCAGGGTGTGAGCGAGAAGTTGGTCGCGACCGGCACTGCCAGAGATTATTTCGCCTTTTTTATCGCGGCAACACACGCGAACTTCTCAGGAGGGACAAATGGAAAGCGAACGAGGCATGGTCGTCGTTGGCACCGGCGAGGCTGGAGCAGCCGCGGTCACCGCTTTGCGCGAAGGTGGCTGGACGGGACCGTTGATCCTGATTGGCTCGGAAGATTCTTTGCCATATGAGCGACCTCCCCTTTCCAAGGCGTTTCTGATGGAAGAACCGCCGCCAGGCCCGCAGCACATACTGACCTCCGATCGCCTGAGGGAACTTCGCGTAACGACGTTCTTCGGTCGATCGGCTTTATCGATCAACCGCTCGCATCATACGGTGAAAATCTCCGATGGGGCGAACGTGCCTTACGAACGGCTCCTCCTTGCGACTGGGGCCGCTCCCCGTACACTCCCACCGAGATACGGCAGCGCGCAGAATGTTCTCACCCTTCGGACGCACGACGACGCAGTTCGCTTGAGGGGGGCCATTGTGCCAGGCTCTAAAATCGTTGTCATTGGCGGGGGCTTTATCGGACTGGAGGTCGCCGCGAGTGCGGTTTCTCGCGGGGCATCGTGTGTCGTGCTTGAGGCCGGACCGCGTCTGTTGACCAGGGCGGTGCCTGAAGTCTTGGCCCGCTTGATCCAGGGTAGGCACGAGGGAGCCGGCGTTCAGATCGTTACATCTGCGTCCATCACCAGGATAGAAGAGCGCGCTGAGCAGACACTGATCACTCTTGAAGACGCGAGAGTCTTTTACGCCGACATGGTCGTCGTTGGGATCGGCGCCGTGCCCAACGTGAAGCTAGCAGAGGCAGCTGGTCTGTCCGTCGACAACGGCATCGTTGTCGATGGGACACTAGCGACCAGCGATCCCAACATTTTTGCTGCCGGGGACTGCTGCTCGTTTCCACACCCCCTTTATGAAAGGCGGCTGCGACTGGAGGCGTGGCGGAACGCCCGGCGTCAGGCGATGACTGCGGCTGCCAACATGCTGGGAGCACACCAAATTCACGACGACATTCCGTGGTTTTGGTCGGATCAATATGAAGAGACGCTTCAGATCGCGGGCATCTGCCCTGATCACCCTGCCGTGCACCGAGATCTTGGTCCAAAGGGCACGGTCCTCTTCTACCTGGACCACGACAGCAAACTTGTTGCGGCGTGTGGCTTTGGTTCACTTGGCGTCATCGCAAAGGAGATCCGCTTCTCCGAGACCTTGATCGCGAGGCGCCTCAAGCTTTCGCCTGCAGCACTGGCCGACCCCACGATGAACCTCAAGTCACTTCTTGTCAGCTAATTCGAACGAGTGATGTGATAAAATGGAAGGTCGTGGTTCACCACGAGCTTTTGGTAGTCGAAATAGTTCGAGACGACGCCCACTATCTCGATTGGAAGAGCTCCGATCCGCCAGCGCTTATCAGCGCGACGGCGCACTACGTCACGGAAGACCTCGACGAAGGGCCAATTATTGAGCAGGACGTGGCGCGTATTACGCACGGCCAATCTGCGTCGGACTACGTGTCAATCGGACGCGACGTGGAGAGCCAGGTCCTGGCACGTGCAATTCATGCGCATATTCATCATCGTGTCTTCGTGAACGGCAAAAAGACGATCGCCTTTCCGGCAAGTCCTGGCTCACATAAGCCGAGCGAATGGGCTGATTTGGTTACCCCCAAATCTTTCGTTGACTACAATCCTCGATTTTGGAACGCATTTTGACCTCGGCAGGGGGTTGTCAGCAGTCGTGAATCTACGAGCAAGCTGCTAAGAGCGCTCGACGATCCCGCGGTGACTCGTCGATCCGTGCATTCTAGTGTAACACTGCTGCCGGGCCCCTCAATTCCCGAGGCAATGATCCAGCCGATCCGCCGGTGACAACGAATAGTGTCGGATTAGGCCCGGACCCATAAAGCGCTCGGCTATCGTGCTTCACGGTCTCCAGATGGAGGTCATCGATGAATCGCGACTATTTCTGCTGACGGGTGCGCAATTTGCGAAGCTGAAGCCGCATCTGCCCACCGACAGGCGCGGCAAGCCGCGGGTGGACGACCACCGCGTCATCGGCATCATCCATATCATCAAGAGCGGCGGCCGTTGGGTCGATGCGTTGCGCGCCGCACATACGTGCTTGTGCCCATCATGGGCATCATGGCATGTCCGAAGGGCAATTTCGTGGCACGATCTCTGGGATCTTGCGATGATGGGCAGGATGGCGCGGAAGAGTTTAGGGCGGAGAATCATCGCGACCAAGATGACGTACGGCGGCGCTTGTTACGACAATCCTGGCCAGGAACCGCCGCACCTGTCGCCACCCAATCATGTCCGGTAAGCTTGCCTTGCCGGACGTACCGGCAAAAACGCGAATCCGTGCGGATCCTCGCCCACGTCCTTCAGCAGAGATCCATCTATTACGACACTCTCGAACAGGATCTGTCCAAGCGTCGCCTCTCGCTTCCCATTCGGCAATCGGGAAATGAACGGATGCAAACCGTCAAGGCCGGCGATGACGCGCGGCGGTATCGTTCACACGCGAGGAATAGGAGCGAACCGGTCGCTGGCGATACCGATGCTCGACGATCCGCAGATCCGAGACCTGCTTGCTGGGGCTGGCCCAAAGCTCCCCCCTTGTTCGAGGTTCAAGCCTCAAAGGACCCTTGCCTCTGGCCAACCGATCAAACACCTGGGAACGCCTACCTGCTTTCCGCAGGGGACCTACACTGATCCAATGCGCTGCGTAGGTACGTCATCTCGTGGCGAGCGTGAATGGTGTTTGTCTAAACTTGATCCCCGCCGCCGCGCCGGCCGCCTGAAAAGCGCGGTATCGGCCTTCCGCGGCCACATTTCAAACAACGTGACAACGCCCTTGCTGGACGGATATACCAATTTTAGCGGCCGCATTCGCCGTCGGTTTTCAACGAGCCGCTTTAGTGGCCGCAAAGGCGCCAAGCTGGCTGCCGATTTCGGACGCGACGGTCTGCGCATGGCGGGCAACTTCAGGCAGACCCGTCAGTTCCCCGAACGTGCCGCGCGCCAGCGGACCGGCGATGAACAGCCCGGCAAGCGCTTGGCCGTCCGGCCCGATTGCGTGGCCGTCGAGTCCGGTTTCGATGCCGAGCCCATGGCGATCCATCCGGATCAGACCGCCTGGTTTCGGCTTGGGGCCACGCTTTGATGCGGTCATCAACACCACCGGCCCCGCGTCGCCGTCGCAGGCTGACGGTGAGGACGCCTCGTTCGTGGCTCGATCCCACGGGTCTTGCCGCTATGTTCTCAAACGTACCTTCGGCGTGGCGACGATCGAGCACGTTCTCGACCTGCGGCGCTATCCTGAAACGGTGCACGTCCCAGAAGGCGCGCAGCCGCCGCACCAGCAGCGTTCGTTCACCAAGGTCGAGAGCCGACCACAGCAAGGGCCCTTGCAGCCGCAACTGGTCGAAGACCGACTGCCAATTGACACCCAAGGCCTTCGCCGCCGCCAGGGTCGAGCGGATGTTTGGGAGCAGGCCGAGCGCGGTGCTCGCCGGCGTCGAAGCGAAATCGCCGTGGCGCGACACCGCCCGGATGCGGCCGCGATGGCCGCGGCGATCGAGATCCGCCACAGTATCGGCAGAAGTCAGGCCCGAACCGACGATCAACACCGATACGCGCGGATCGATCGCGGCCAGCGCGCCGGCGGCATAGGGATCGGCGATGAAGCCGGCAGCGTCCACGATCGGCGCCAGCGCGGTTATGACGCCCGGCAAGGGATGCGTCATGGCAAGCAGATAGCCGCCGCTCGGGCGTCTGGACGGCCCAGCCACGACCGTTGGCGGCTCGTGTCACCCCGGTGGCCCTGGCCCGGACATGGTCGATCACGCCGGCCGCGACGAAGGGTTCCAGCTGCTCGGCGACATAGCGGCCGAACACACGTCGCCTCGGATAGATATCATCGTTGCGCCAAACGGCATCCGCATCGCGCTCGACCTCGCCGCTGGAGCCCAGCCAGCGCAGGAAGTGCTCCGGGCCGTCCGGCGCCAGGCTCATCCGGGCCGCCGGCACGTTGACCCGGTGCGATGGCTCTTCGCTGGAATAGGCCAGCCCTCCGCCCAGCAAGGCGCGCGGCTCGATCACGCTGATCATGGGGCGCGCCGGTTGCCGGGCAAGGTGCCAGGCGACGGCCGCGCCAGTGAAGCCGCCGCCCGAGGATGACGATATGGCTTCGCGGCCGGGGCGGCAGCGCGTTCACGAGGCGCTGGCGAGCGATTTCAGACGGTGGTCGCCGGCGATCGTTTCGCCGAACGGACGGTGTTGACGGACGAGTCGGGCGTCTTGACCGGATGCTCGGTGGGCAAATGCGGCAGCACCAGTTCGCCGAAGCGATAAGCCTCCTCGAGATGAGGGTAGCCCGAGAGAATGAAGGTATCGATGCCGAGCCGCCGGTATTCGTCGATGCGCTCGGCGATCGTGGCCGGATCGCCGACCATCGCCGTGCTGGCGCCGCCGCGCACCAGGCCACGCCGGCCCAGAGGTTCGGCGCGATCTCGAGCTTGGACCGGTCGCCGCCATGCAATGCGCTCATCCGTGCCTGGCCGACCGAGTCCATGCGCGCGAAGACCTTCCGCGCCGAGGCGATGGTCGCGTCGTCGAGCCGGTTGATCAGCCTGTCGGCCGCGGCCCAGGCCTCCGCCGTGGTCTCGCGCGCTATCACATGCAGGCGGATGCCGAAGGAGCTTGCGCCCCGCCTTTTGCGCAAGTTCGCGCACGGCGTCGAGCTTGAGCTCGACATCGGCCGGCGGCTCGCCCCAGGTCAAATATTTGTGATGCGGTCGAGCGTCGCGGTCATGCGCGCCGCGAGTGTCGGCGACCGCATGCCGGGACGCACGGCGACCAGGAAGCGCAGCCTCTTCGTCAGCGGCGCCAGCGCCGAGGCAACAACCCAGGAATCCTCGCATGACCGGCCGGTCGGCAGGAGCACACCATAATAGCCGAGCGTGTCGGCTGCCTGCGCCACTTGCGTCAGATAAGGCAGGTCGACCGCACGGCCCCCTTCCGAGGTGCCGAGGTAGCGACTGTCGCCATGGGTCGGCAGGAACCACAGGACTTTGATGCGGTCGGGGGGGGCGGCGATCATATCCGTGATTTCTCTGTAAAGCAAATTGAGTCTGAGACTACGGCGCCGAGGGCGTCGCGGTCCTGATCGCACCATCAATCATAAGTTTAGTGAGCTGGTAAAATTTGTTTGTCCATTTAAGAGCTGGACATTAATTTTTTTGTCGAGCTTGGCAGGCGGCGTGTCTAACGCACTCGCGGTAGTGCCTCCCATCAAGGTCAGGATCGGTACTGTAAGCGTTTCAGTGTGCCGTTCAGAATTGTCTGTCGCTGTCCGGAATTAAGCCGATCTTCGGAGGTCGTTTCCGCGCTCGTGCAATAGCTTGAGCGCACCGCTGCCGCACGACATGACACGAAGCGTGGTCTCGATCCGGGTAAGACGAATGCTGCCAACGCCGTTGGTAACGGCGGCGCAGTTCTGGAGGAGGTGGCAAAGTGCGCGAAGGGAGGTGTTCTCACCGTAGATGGCAATCGCTTCGTAGGCGTCGGCTCCCTCAACGTTGTGTTCGGCGCCGATCCTCACGCAATCCTCCCGCGTCGGCTGCCCGATCTCGAAACGCATGCCGATACGGCTTTCTATCTGATCCACGGCGTGGATATCACGCCTCGTGCCCGCTAATCGATGAGTGTTGCCGGCGAGCAGTCAATCTGTTACCGACCGTGAGCGGGTTGACCAACAGCGGAGCCTATATTCCGCGCAAATTCAATCACCTAACGCCAGTCCAGAATTAACTGTCATTGAGGCCATTGGTAAACCCGGTCCTTGGATCGGGAACCCCTATCCTCGGCCTGAAAACCCTCTTGTTTTCAATTGTATAGCTGGACATCCGCAGCACTTAATTCCGGACTGGTAAACCCCATGAAATGCCAAATAATTCCGGACATCATACCGGTCTGCCCTTTATGCGACTTTCGAAGCACAAAAGGCGAACATGCAGTGGCGGCGTATGTGGTTTCGACGTCAATAGCACTGGTTCACTTCGGCTATCGGCCCGGCTTGTGAATGGCCGCAAGGGGGCCGAGTTCTGACTGTCGGCTTCCGGGCGTCGAGGCTTGAATAGCTGCCGTTAGGCGCGCGCTAATTTCAACGACGGCTTTCGCCTGGATCGCACCCATCGAATGGGGAGGCGCTCAACGGTTCGTTGTGCTAACCTCGATAGCCGCGGAGGGCGCTATGGGTGAGAATCGCAAGCTAGCCGCAATCCTAGCCGCAGACGTGGTCGGATATAGTCGGCTCGCCAGCGAAGACGAAGATCGCACCTTGGCGAGGTTGCGGGCACTACGCAGCGACCTGATCGATCCGACCATCGCCGTGCACAACGGGCGCGTGATCAAGCGCACCGGGGATGGAGCGCTGGTCGAGTTCCGCAGCGTGGTGGATTCCGTGCGCTGCGCTATCGAGGTGCAGAACGGAATGGCGGAGCGCAACGCCGGTGTACCGCAGGACCGTCGCATCGAGTTCCGGATCGGCATTCATCTGGGAGACGTTGTCGAGGAAAGCGACGGCGACCTGATGGGCGATGGTGTCAACATCGCTTCGCGTCTGGAGGGCGTTGCGGCGCCCGGGTGCATCTGCCTGTCCGAAGATGCCTATCGCCAGGTCAGAGCGAGGCTCGACCTCTCGGTCGCCGATCTCGGCAGCACGCAGCTCAAGAACATAGCCGAGCCGATCCGAGTTTATTCGCTGGCGGTCGGTGCCGCCGGCGCGAAGGCGATCGCGACGTCGGAACCCTCGACGAGCCGGCCGGCAGGATCAAAGTCGGCAAAGCTGTCGATCGCCGTCCTGCCGTTCGCCAATATGAGCGGCGACACCGAGCAGGACTACTTCGCCGACGGCATCAGCGAAGACATCATAACCGACCTGTCGAAGGTCGCCAGCCTCTCGGTCATCGCCCGCAACTCCAGCTTCACCTACAAAGGCAAGAACATCGATGTCCGGACGGTCGGGCGCGAGCTCGGCGTGACTGCGGTGCTCGAGGGCTCGATCCGCCGCGCCGGCAACCGCGTCAGAATCAATGCCCAGTTGATCGATGCGCGGACCGGGACCCATGTCTGGGCGGACCGCTACGACCGCGACATGACCGATATCTTCGCGCTGCAGGACGACGTGACGCACCGCATCGTCGAAGCCCTCAGGGTTGCCCTGACCCCGGCCGAGTCGGCCCGCATCGCCCATACACCAACGAGAAACATCCAGGCGCATGATCTTTTCCTGCACGGGCGCGAGGTCTTGTCCCGTCCTGATAAGACAAACGAGACATTCGAGCGCGCGGTCGCCTTGTTCACCCAGGCAATTGAGCTCGACCCCGACTATGCCGAACCGTATGCCGGCCTGGCTCACGCGTACAACCACGACTTCCAGAACCACTGGAGCGGGCGCACCGACAGCAAGGAACTCTCTGCCCATTATAGTCGGCTGGCGCTCGAGAAGGACCCCAACCTACCCTATGGGCATTACATGGCCGCGCTGGTGAAGTTTTGGGAGAAGGATCCGGCCGGACATCGCGAAGAGGTGGAGAAGGCGCTTGCTCTCAACCCCAACTTCGCATTGGCCTTCGGCCTCCGCGGGGTGGGCAACATCTACAACGGCGCGCCGCTGGAGGCGATTCCGGATCTGGAGCACGCGCTGCGCCTCGATCCGCTGCAGGGACATTTGACCTGGCACTTCATCGGCTCGGCTTACCTCCTGGCCGGGCAGTACCAGAAAGCGGCCGAGGCATTTCGCGAGCGTATCCGCCTGTCGCCCAAGACCGACCTGTCGCGGGGGCTTCTGATTGCCGCGCTTGGCCACCTTGGCGATTTCGATGAAGCGCGGCGCGTGAGCGCCGAGCTAAAAAAGATAAATCCGAGCTATCGCTTTTCAGAGCACGTGGGGCGGTTACCCTTCAGCAATCCGGCCGACGCCGAACGCATCCGGCAGGGCTACACCAAGGCGGCGATACCCGAATGCGCGGACGAAAGCCCTGCGTCTGCACTAGAGGTTTCGAGGGGCCGCTAGGTCGGCGGCGCGATGAAGGCCGGCACCATTATTAAGTGGGTTTCCCCCGTCTCGGTGTTGGTATTTTTGATGGTATCCAACCACCTGATGTATTTTGGCGATTTGGTAGGATGAAGGACCAAAATCCTGGCTTAGTGCCGTTTTCACCAGTTTGGTTGCGCCCAGTTAGAATCCGGCAACCGGAATTGAACCGCCGCCAACCAGCTGTCTCATGCGACATCCGCTCATCGAGGACGATGTCCAGTAAGCCCAACTCCAGGACGAAATAGCTGACCGACGGCTTCTGGCAATCACACGTTTCAACGACGAGCGGAGGTTGAGAGGCGCCGGAAGGCAGGTTCATCGGCAAGAGATGGCGCGACGAACCGAATCTGATCCAATGCATCGGTGAGATCGTCGGGAATGACGGCGCCTTCCGAAATTCCCACGGTGAGATCGAGCAATCGCAACAATGCTCTTGCCTTGTCCTCGTCGTTGATGATCGCGAGCTTCTTCGCCCCGCCCTCGTCGCCGTAGAGGCCGTAGTTGAGCATCGACCAGCACTCAAAGGGCACGAGGAAGCGTGCGATAGTGTCTACGGCCTCGGCGAAAGCCTCTTCCGTGGTGGCGGGAAGATCGGCAAGTGCGCCGCTGACGCCTGGAGTTGCGAGCGAGCGCTCTTGTGGCCAAACGTCGCGAAGGAAGGGCGCAGCTGCGGACCGGAACAGTGCCGCGGCGGAAGGTGCGTTCTCTGGTTCTTCGCCTTCAGGCTGGCCTTCCTCGGGAACCTTCTTGGACAAATCGCGGACGAATTGCTGGATCGCGTTCGCCGCCGACGCACGAACCTCGTCATCGAGTGTGCGCAACATTTGTTGAATCCGCGGATTGGGTACGGCGGATTCCCGCCCCTCGCGGAAAGCGTGGAGCGACTCGATGACGATGCTGAACACCAGTCTTCGCCGCGTCTCCCGCCCTAGCCGGCGATCGGTCGCTCGCTCCACCATTGCGCTGCCGATAATCTTCAAGACCTCGGTGAAATGGGTGCGCCGGGCAATGGCGCGCCAGAGTGCGAGCGACGCCCCGTCGTCGTTCAGTAGCGGGACAATCAGATGCTCCTGTGTCCAGTCCGGGTCAGCGCGGAGGAAGTAAGGCAGTGCCTCGATCAAACGATGCCGAGCGATCAGTCCGCTTCGCCCGGTTGAAGCAATCACGACATCGCGCATCTGTCGCTCAACCGATCCAACGGCAAATGCCTGTGAATCGGGCGTGAGCATTGGGCATGCCGCCAAGAAAACACCAACAAGTTTTCCGGCGGGCGTGTTGAGCGTGTCGAGATCCATCGGCTCCCGATCGTCGTCCTCGGAGCGGGCGGTGACGCTGAGATCGGTATCATCGCCTTTCTCCGGTCTGATATTGGTCGCCTCAACGGCAATCGGCCAAGTTCGCAACCACACGGGCAATCCCAGCGGTTTGGAGACAATCTGCTCTTTCCACGCGTCCAGCCACGCGCTGACCCCTTCTATCGATGCTGATAGCGTCCCTTCTGAGAGTTGGTTCAGAAGCGCTAGCACTCTTACTGCCTCACCCTGAAGATCACGTTGCGCCGCGCTTAGAGGTCCTTGCGAACCTGGTGAATGTGCCCAGCCGAAACGGTTCCAAACTCTGGGGAAGTCATCTACGCCATTTCCTGCGGCTTCCAAATCTCCGAGGACAAGTGCGGCCTTTTCAGGTTGTTGCAGCCAATCATTCGCCCGTTCAGCGGGGTCGTCGTCCCAGCCGCCGCGGCTCGTTGAAAGCGCCGTCTCAAGCGCGCGCAGACGCGGTACCCCCTCAAGTATATTGTACCGATCATCGGGGTTCGGAGGCATCCATCTTGCGGTTGCCGCTTCCGGAAAACCTGCGTCGATTGCCATCGTGGCAAGATCGGCAAATTGCGGCATTCGTGCGTCGAGCCATGACTTCGAACTTGATGTCAGTTGGCCACCCGCAACCTCTATACGCTTCAGCTCGCGAACAGACCAGTAGAGGCGTGCGTTCTTGACTTTTGCCGCCTCAGCCTTCTTTGGCCAATGATCCCGAGGGGGACCGACTTGGATGCGTTCGGTAATGGCTTCTTGGATTCTCTGATTCAGATCACCAAAACGCGTTGCCCGAAGCTCAGCGATCTCGGGAAACACGTGCAAGTCCCAGAACTTGCGATCATCGAGCCCTACGAGGAAGGACCCGACCTGCTCAGCCGAGGTCAACTGAGAGTTCCGGGACATGGCAGCCCACAGGCGAACGTGCACCGGGGAGTCAACCAGGCTCCATCGCATCAGAAATGGCCGCGCGGCGCCTGAGTCAAGTTCAGCAATCCGCGCGACAACGGCATGGAGGAGCTTCACGGAGGGGGCGATCCCGTGATGGTAGGAATCCGGGTCTTTGCTTTCGCCAGCCTGCGGAGGAGCGGTCATGTAGTAGACCCGCCCCAAATCTCCGAGCTGCCACAAGCGACGCTGCCCATCCCATCCGAGCCGTCTAGCGATATCGAGACCGTGCAGAATCGCGGCTTCAAGAGCACTGGCTACCGAGTTTAGGAATTGGATGTCTGACAGGTTGGCGAGTTGAAGCAATTTCAGATCGATAAGACCGCCGCTCGTCAGGCTCGCAGAAAGGAGATGTTCGAAAGACTTAGGGGACCGCGGCTTCTTGATGAACTGCCAGCGCCAGGAATCAACCGGTTCCACTTTAAGGCGTGGAGCAACAAGATTCACGATGGCGGAAACAACCGCACCAGAACGATCCCCGGCACGCAGCCGCTTCTGGATGCCATAGATCGCCGTTCCATCATCTCTCTCGGAATAGCCGGAGGACCAGCTTTCTTCAACCAGGCGCCAAGCAGTTGCCCAGGGTTCCTGCAAGTCCCGGGCGCCGGGACTGTTCAGCAAGTCTTCAACGGCGATTCGTTCAACACGTTGATCCCGTCCCAGGCTCAGTGCCCAGTTGATCGTACCTTGCTCTGCTAAGCGCTTGTGCAGAAATGCGATCGTTGCTCGGAACGTGTCCCGATCGTACGGGTCGAGATAAGCCGAAGGTCGGATCATGATTTCCGCCCTCGCTCTCTTTCACTAGCGATTTTCACGATGGCGTCGAGCCAACCAATGTCCGCCTTCGCGTCAGATACTAGCGATGCTAACCGCACGCGTTCGCTCGCATTGCTTCGGCGGAAAAGGTGATCATATAAGTCGCGATCAGGTTCTGGGGCTGCCGCCCGGGTTGCCTTGACGATCCGGCGAAGCTCCGCGTCGATCTTTGCTTTGCTTCCATTTACGGCCGACAGTTCGGACCATCGGTCAAGCGTTTCCAGTAACGCATTGTGATTGCCATTGGAGTCGTAGTGAACCGGCGTGATCCCGCGCGCCTTCCAGTCCTCCAATGATACCGGATCTGGCGCGTTTGTGCCGAAGAAGGTGAAGCGCTCTTTCAAGTCGTCAAAGCGACTGCCATCGGCGGCCACTGCATTCAACAGGTAGCGCATCGGTGGATCGTTTGCGCTATATCCAACCAGGACGAGGTGAAAGAGGCGAGCCGCATCGTATATGAAATCAGGCACGACCCGCCGCCTCAGGTAGAATTCACCGAAATCTTGATCCGACAACACGAGCTCGGAAAAGCGAGACAGGTTTCTGTCCAGAGCGCCGTGTATGTGAAGGACACCCGAGAAATCCATCTGCCTAGAAGGCCTGGGGATAGAACCCAATGCATAGGTCTGGACGGGCGATCGAAGCCGCTGAGATGCTACTTCGAGTAGCAGATCAAAATTCGTGGTGACAATGGTCCTGACCCCGCCTCGGTCTGCGAGGCGCATGAGCGCCCGATGGATCGGTGCAGGATTGTTGGCACCGGAGCGGAGACTCGCAGCGACTTCACGCCTGACTTGGCTGTCGCCGCGGGTCCTATCGTCAAGACGCCGTTCAAGCATGCCCAGGACAACGTCATAGTCGCCGACGATAAACCGCTTAACTTCAGCCGTCTGGCGTTCGGTCAAGCCAGAACAATCGACCTGCCATTGGTTACACACACCAGCTGGCAAACCAGCCAGGACGGCATGTACGCTTGTGTCCAGACGCGCGTACACATCGATTACGAGTTCACGAAAATCAGGGAGTCCTGCAGGTCTCGAAATCCCTGCGCCGCAAATGAATAGGACTTCGCCGCGAGCATGGGCTAGCAGAAGGCGCTCAGGTATCGCAGTTAGCCCGCGGCCAAGAGAAATTACGCGATCTTCGATATCCGGCCCCACCGCTTAGCCTTTGATGGTTAGAGCAACTCGAAGTTGCCTCGACTGGCCTCTGTAGCCGCGAGGCACCGCGCCACACAATGTCTAACGGATGTTCCTCAACAACATAAACTTCACCTTGGTATGCCCGCCCAGTTTTCCGGCTGGACGGCAATCTCTGCCATGACCCCACGAGGTTGCTTCCGACCGGCAGCAAGGTCGAATCATATGACGCGCAAAAACCGCCTGCGGAATGTCTGCTCCTGAGCGAAGGCTCTGCGACCGACATGGGGCGCGAAGCCGTCTTTGGATCGAAAGCCGAATGGCGGCGTTCAGTTGCGAATCTCGGCCAGCGCGCCTTTCACGGACCAAACTGGGCACCCGTCCGGTGCCCCACGCTCCCCATGACAAGGCGTTCGACGCTGCTTGCCTATCAAAACAGACAAATAACTTCCATATTCCAGGGGCGCATTCGGCGATTGACCGCAATCGCGAGTAAATGTTGATTGTTAGTCTTGGATATGGGCCTGGGAGACCTGATAGCAGCGGCTTGCGTGCGCTGATCACCAACGCCGGTCCAACGGAAAAAGTTGTTGGGAGGGCGAATGCCGGCGCTGCAGAAGATCATCGACATCCAGAAAGTCGGTCGCTTTGAAAAGCTGACCGCACCGGCCAGTCTTCGTTTCTCGAAGGTCGCGCTCATCTTCGGTGAGAATGGCTGGGGCAAGTCCACATTGGCCGATATCCTGCGCTCGCTGACGCGCAATCAGCCGGACATCATTAAGGGCCGCGAAACTCTCGCAACCGGCGGCCGGCAGAAGGTCCTGCTGCTAGTCGACGGACAGCAATGCGCCTTCGACGGCGCGGTCTGGACAGGCCCCCGCCCGGGTATCGCCATCTTCGATCAGGCCTTTATCAACGAGAATGTTTTCTCTGGTGATTCCGTCTCTCTCGATCACATGAAGCGCCAGTACGGCCTAGTCGTCGGCGCGGAAGGGGTCATGCTGATCGGGCGGGCCGTGGAGATCGACCAGCAGCTTAAGGGAGCCGGGCAGGCGCTGAAAGAAAAAGACCAGTACCTCGCGGCCACCACCGCCGCCCTTAACCTGCGCATGACGGCCGCCGCTTTTGCGGATCTTGCCGCCCTCGACGCGGCGAATGACGCTATTGCCGCGAAGGAATTCGAAGTCCGCCGTGCCACCGAGAAAGAGCAGATCAGTACCGCGGCGCTGCCGCAGGCCCTTCCTGTTCCGACCTCGGCCGCCGAACTGACAGCCGTGCTCGGTCAGACCATCGGCGATGTGGCCGCTGATCTGCACCGCCGGCTCCAGGATCACATCGCACGGCACGCCTCTGGTCGCCCGGCGCCGGTCGCGCACGAGACATGGCTGGAATTTGGCCTTGCGTTCGATGCCGCGCACGACTGCCCCTATTGCGGACAGGAACTCCGCGACCGCAGCCTGCTCGACCTCTATGGCGCCTATTTCAGCGATGCCTATAAGAGCCTTGCTGCCGCCGTAAAGCAGCGCCGCCAGACGCTGGAACGCTACGGGCGCGGTGACTTCCGGCAGGCGCTCGCCGGCAAGGCGGACGCAAACCGCGCCGCGATCGCAAACCTCAAGACCCTTACGGGCGAGGCCAGCGATGCCGCGCTCGACGTCGCGCAGATCGCCGTCCGAATGGAGGACGCCGCGGAGGGCCTCGATCGGGCCTTTCAGAACAAGCAGGAGGACCTAGTCTCGCCGATCGAGGAGTGCGCGTACGAGGCGCTGGCGCGCCAGTGGGACGAAGGGCGGGCGGCTGTAGTCGCCTATAATGACGAGATCGCCGCCTTCGGCTGGCGCATCGAAGATGTCCGGCGCGCCCAGGCGAGCGCCAATCTCGACTCCCTGAAAAACGATCTGGCACTGCTGCAGGCGCGCCGCAAACGGCACGAGGCCGCCGTGGCTGCGATTGTCGACGAGCGGAAGAAGCTTCTCGACGAACAGGAAAACCTGAGAGCGCAGAAGGAAGAGCTGCGCGGCAAGCTGACCACTCACACCAACCGCGTGACCTCAACGCTCGGGACAACGATCAACGCCTATCTCGACCGGCTCGGGGCCGGGTTCCAGATCGACTATCAGCCGCCCAACTACAAGGGGAAGGAGCCTGCCGCCGCCTATTCGATCCTGATCAATCGCACCGCCGTGCCCCCACGCGCCGACGACATTGCCGCGCCCAGCTTCAAGAACACCCTTTCGAGCGGCGACAAATCCGTGCTCGCGCTTGCGCTGTTCCTCGCGACCGTCAATTCCGACCCCCACCTTGCCGAGACCATCGTCGTGCTCGACGACCCGTTCACCAGTATGGACGAGTTCCGCCGCACCTTCACTGTCAATGAGATCAACAAGCTGACCGACCGTGCCGCGCAGGTGATCGTGCTGTCCCACGAGCTGGGATTCCTGCGCCTGCTATGGGACCGCATCGACCGAGCCAAGATTACGTCCTGCGCCATCCAGACGGGCGCGCCAGGCATCGCGAGCCTTGCAGCGTTCGACCTTGAGAAAGCAACCCAGCCCCGCAATGAGACCGAGCGGATGAAGATGATCAAGTTCATCGACGCCACCGAAGGCGAGCCGGGAGAAATTCGGGCGTTACTGCGCAAGGTGCTGGAGCATTTCTACCGCAACGGCGATCCCGAACTTTTCGCGCCGGATGAAATGCTCGACGGGATCATCCGCAAGCTGGAGACGGCGCCCGCCGACCACCGCTACAAGGGCGCGCTGGACGATCTCAGGGACATCAACTTCTATACACGCAATTTCCATCACGCGCCCGTCGCCGGCAGCGTGATCGAGAATACGCCGGTCGAAGAACTGAAGACCCATTGCCGGCATGTCCGCGAGCTGACCCGCGGCAGCCCCTGAAAGCCGCGTCAGGCCGGTATCGCTACCGGTCCAGTCGTTCAATGGAGGGATGTCAGCTTCTGGGTGGCGACAGTGTTAAGTTCAACGACCGGGATTGGGCGCAAAGCCGCCGTTCACCTCTCCTTCGAGTCAGCACTCTCCGGCCGGCAACAATCGTCGAGGCCTCCAACAGGGCGAAATGGGTATTTCACACTGGCGCGCAACCTGGGAGATGAAGGTAAGCCACAACTCACCGAGCTGATTGGCGATCCAGCGTTAGCCGTCTCAACCTGAAATCGCGGCAACGTTTGCCGACGACTGATCCAATGCCAACCGTAATCGCTCCATCTCCGGGCGACTGTGTTCACGGGCGGCAAGAATCTGGGCTCTTGTCTGCTTGAGTTGCTCAAGACCGAGAATCAAGGCGCCCTGCAGCCGCTTGCGGTCGCCGAGAATATCCTGGTCAATCTGCGCGATATCGCGTGGATCGATCGCGCGTGAGGGATCGAAGATAAAACGGGCTTCGACGGACCTTCGCCAATTCAACAACTTCTGCGCGGTTTTGGGTCCGAATCCGGGCACGCTGTAGAGCTTGTTTCTCTCGACATCGAGCGCCGTTTCGATGCCATACGACTCCAGGACCTGTTTCTTGCCCGGTCCGATGCTCTCGATCTTTGCCGATGAGATTTCAAAGTTGTCTAGGAACCTGTGCAGTTGCGCCTGACGGCGGTTGCGCTCGAGCTCCGAGATCCTGGCTACCCGTTTGGAAGGTAAGATGTCCCATTCGCGCCTGAGCGCCGCGAGCACCGTTTTTTGCCTGTCAAAGGCATCCGGCCCGGCCCTCTGCATCCACGTGGTTTGCGCGTTTTTCCACTGGGTGGCGGCCTCGCCGGCGATGCGCCGATATTCCGCAGCCTCACGGTCCATGTTCAAGAAACCTCTCAACCCCAGAAAGACCCCCAAGGCGATGCCCAGCACCCAGATCTGCGCCATCATCAAGCCAGCGACGCCGACCACTGCGGCCGCCATTCCTGCCCGGAAGTTGGTGCGGCGCGCGTGCCCCTTGAGCTTCAAGGCGTTGGGATCTGGTGTCACATTCGTTTCGGGGACGGTCGGCACCGGCCCGGGGTGCGGGATGGCGTCCACCTGCCGCTGGAATCCGGCGATATCGAAAAGCGTCGCCCCTCCTGCGGGAACGATGGTTGAGAACAGCGGCACGCCCGTGGCGCCTTCCATTTTGCACCAAGGGCACGGCGATGAGCCAAGTGACCAGTGGCTGGAATTGGCTGAGCACTGCTTGAGATTCGCTTCAAATTCCGCCAAGGCAGCCACCCAGTCCCGGGCCACGGGCCTGCCAGCCGACGTTCCCCTTTGCGAGAAGGCATCCTCAAACATTTTTGCAAGTCGTGGGCCGACAATGGCGAGTTCGGGGGAACTCGGAGGCCTCGCCATTCCGACCGCGGCGGCGTTCGCCCCGTAGGGAAAGCGGTACTCCTCGATCGCCTTGGAAATCGGCATGTCGCCGGTTCCCGCGTAGCGGCCGGCAAAGGGGTGTTTGCCCATAAACAGCAACAGGAAGGCCATCACGGCCAAACCGAAATTGTCGTGATTGGGCGTCCTCACGATGCCCGAAAACGATCTGCCCTGCAGCTCCGGCGGTGTGAAGGTCTCGATGCCCACCTCGCAAAGATATTGCTGGCCCAGATATGAAACCTGGAAACTGTCGCAGTCGATCAGGCGCACGGTAGCGTCCTGCGCCACGAGCACACCGCCGTGGTTCACATCGCCGATGACGCAGGCGTTGTCGTGAACGGCCGCAAATGCTCTCGCAGTGTTTGCCGCCACACGTGTCAGAAATCGCCAATCAACCCGCTGAAAGTCGGTTCTGCGGCTTTTGGGGCTGTAGAGCTGATGGATGCTCTTGCGACCGCTGATCTTCGGCATGATCAGCCCGATGGGCTTGCTGTCCTTGGAGCAGACCAGCCCCGTCGGCCAGGCCGTCAGCTTTTCGAGTGAATCGGTCTTGATCTTGCCCATGGCCCGGATCTTGTCGATCCTCTGCTGCTCGAGCGGCCGGTGGTAGATTTTGGCGACATGGTTCTTGTGTGCAGCCAGGTCGTAGACTGCGCCCTCGCCGCCCTGGCCGACGATTTCGCCAAGCTTGAGGGCTTCCCCTCGCAGGGTGAATACCTCGCGGACCCTGGCATTCATTTTGCGGCCACCATCGCTTCAGCTGGCGATCTTGTGGCCAGGATCAACGACTTGTCATCATCGGTCCTCTCGCAGATCTGCGGCGAAAGCAGATAAGCCTTCAGCCCATCCGACAGCGTTGTATCCTCGCCTGCCACCGCCGATCGTCTGACAGCCGGGAACATCGTATCGAAGAAAGGCTGGTGAACGCTGCGCGAAGCCTGGTGCAATACGAGATTCTCGATACCGTCCGAGAACAGCGCGACCTCATCAATGCGCCGCGGCGCGAACTCGAATTCGAGGACATCCGCGACATTTGACGACGTGACGAAGTTCGTCGTGTTGGCAAACTCGCCGTGCTGCGGCCAGAACACGTAGGACCATCCGTCTTCACTGCCGTGGGAAACGACCATTGCGCCGTCACCGACCTGAAAGAACACGGTGCTCGTGGGACCGAGGATGGCAACCAGCAGCGTGCATGCATAGTCGCGCACCTCGTGCCCGAGTGCGCGCGCATGAGCGGCGATGCGCTCGGCAATTTCGGCCACCCAGCCCAACGCTTTTGACCGGTCGATCTGATCGAGCGCGCCGTCCTCTGTGAAGTGCACGAAAATGAGCTCCAGCAGGTTCTGCCCGGCTAGCCAAGATCCAACCTCCGAATGCGCTGCACTGCCAGCCCCATCACAGACGGCGGCCGCGAGGATTGGACCTTCCCTGCCCTCGATCAGGGCATGGACCGAATTATCCTGACAGGGCTTGCCGGCCGTGACATGCGAAGTGCCGATGGCGCTAGCCGACGCTATGCGCCAAGACATCACACCTCGGCCCAACCTGCGGGAGATTGGAGCGCCACGGTCTGTCCGACCTGCGACTGCGAGACGCCCGACAGCGATGCGGAGAGCCATGAGAACAGCTCGCGGAATTTGAGGCCACTTAGCTTCAGCGGCTGGCGTGTGGAGAGCTTGGCAAGGATGTCCATGTTGGCACCCTCGACGCCAACGGCGAAGAACGAAAACGCCTTTGCCGCCTCGCCGGATTTGACCGCGTGTTCGGCAGCAACGATGCTGTCCGTGGGCGCGCCGTCCGTCATCAGAAAGACCCAAGGGCGGTAATAGGAGATGCCGTTCGCGCGGTACTCATCTTTGCGACGTCGCAACATCTCGAGGCCTTGCTCGATCGCCGCACCCATTGGGGTGTCGCCGCTGGTCGCCAGCGTGCTGGGCGTAAACAGGTCAGCCGTCTGGAAAGGCGCGACGATGTTGACCGGTCCGAAGGTGACGATGGCGACCTCGACGCGTTTCATCGCCAGGCTGTCGGCCGCGAGCTCGTCCTTGAACGCGACAAGGCCCTGGTTCAGCGCGTCGATTGGCGCTCCGTTCATAGAATAGGACGTGTCAAGCAGAAGGAGGCATGGACAGCGAGGCTCTGGGTTATCCGCGAATTCTGCAGCGCCAAATGGTATCTGATCAAACTGGTTGGACATTTTACTCGCCTTTTCGCCGAAATATCGCTTCCCGCAAGCCCCGGATCTCCCGGCATTCGGCAGGTAGCGTCCAAAAATTATTGAAACCGGAATTGCAAAGCGCGTCGATGCGCTTGCCCGCCCCAATTTTCAATCCCCTTCCCTATCTACAGATGCTCGGTTTCTGCTGTCAATTGACTTGAGATTTAGCCACCCAAAAGTCGATTCGACTTTCGCGGACTGCTCTGTTTTGTATTGTGCAGGGAGGGTGAAATGGTCAGCCAACAACGGATCGGTTGGGGCATCGCGGTTTTCTGCGCTATCGGGTGGGCCATGTCGAGCATCGACGCCCGATCGCCGCCGCCCGCCCCGCCCGCGGTCCCCGCGGCAACGACCACCGCGGCGCCTCAGGCACAGCCGAGCAACAACTCGATTGCCTATGCAAAGCCCGACGCGGTGGCTGCCCAGAAGCCCAACCCCGCCACGTTGGTTCGCTGGCTGTACACCACCAAAAAAGTCCGTGTCAGGGTCGCGCCGGACACCGGGTCGCGTATCGTCACCACGCTTCCGCTAGGCGACCTTGTCCAGACCAACGGTCAACAGGGAGACTGGTACAATGTGAAGGTCTCCGCACGGATCGGATGGATCCATGGCGACTACCTCAGCGAGGCGAAGCCGGTCGAGCTGACTTCGACCACACCGGTTGCGCCAGCGGCTGCACCAGATGACGGCACCGTTTCGGAGCATGCCTCGGGCGATCCTGTCAGAGACCCAGTGGTCGGCAGATGCGACTGCCCATACGACCTGATGCGCAATGGGCGTTTGTGCGGGGGCCGGAGCGCCTACAGCAGGCCTGGCGGCAGGAGCCCGGTGTGCTACTGGTAGGAAGGCTGCGCCGCCAGCAGCGACCGGTTGATCCACCCCAATGTGATCTCGTCCTTGCTGACCCGTGCCCAGCGACCGTTGATTTCGAGTACGGTCAGAGCGGTGCCCGCCGGCACCTGGCTCATCACGGCGCCGGCCATGGAAGGATCCGAACGAATATTCGCGGTCCTGGTCACGACTGCCGTTGGGAATTGCTCGCCTAGCGGCGGCTCGACAGATACCGAGGAGCCCAGATCGTTCCCCGATGACGCGCTTGGCGTGTGCTGATCACCAGCGGAGGTGGGCCAGCTATCGCCAACCGGAGCGTCCTGCTGAACCGGCGCTTTGGCCGCTTCCACAAATGGCGGCAGAATCGAAGGGCTGATGTCGCGGCTTGCCGGCGGCAGCGGTTTGGTCTGCCCTGGTTCCTGGCGGTCGGTTCGGGGTGCCAATGTCGAGTTTGGCGCGTCGCCAGGTTTTGTGTCGGAAGTCTGGACAACTAAGACCGCCCCCACACCGACGACGCCGATAACAAGCAGGGAGACTTGGGCCGCACGGCTCCCCCTGGCGGCGTGGTAGATCAGGGCCACGAGTGCAGCGAGCAATAAACCCAGAAAAAGAGCTGATTTGCCGCTGCGCTTGGAAGCATAGGACATACCCGAACCGGGAAGACCAACCGTGCTCTGAATGCCGCCACGGCCCATGTTCACCGTGGAGCCGGGCTTGCCAAAGGAGGCACTGCTGAGCCCTTTCCCGGTGACGTTCAGGCGAACGCCAGGAATAAGCCTCAATGACTTTCTGTATCTAAACCCCACTGCGCCCCCCGCGCGTACTTTGAAGCGAACATTAGCGTTGGGGCACTTGCGAAGCAACGTCCGTTTCATACCGACTCGAGGCCAAATAATCTATCGATTTGCAAGTTCGTTCGTGCCCTTGCCCGGCTTCGTCGCAATGGCCTTCACTTTGACCGGACCTTTATTCTTTGGCGTCCCGACGTCGATCTGCAGCACCGGAAGCGGTAAGTCCTGCTGCGCAAGATATGATTTGAGGGTATCCAGGAAACGCTCAATGTCTGGCAATACCTTGCGGCCTAGACGGATGATTTCATCGCCCTTTGGCTCTTTCGCGAATACAATGTTGATCTGTTCAACAGGAGAAACCGATCGGGGTGCTGTTCAGAGCGGTGCGCTCCTCGGGCATCAATTGATCGAGAAACTCATAGCCCTTCATCCGATCGACAAGCTCACGGCCAATCAGCACTTTTGCTCCCTCCCCGCCAGTCGAAGAGGTGACCAAGCAGGTACTTGTTGAGTTTCTCAAAATCCTCGGTTTGCCGGTAGGTCAACAGGAACCGCCCGACCACCGCCTGCCCGTTGCCACGCGATAGCACCGGTTTTGTTGGCTCCCCGATCCAGATGTTTGGCTTGTTCAAGGCCAGGTTTTGCAGCCTCCAATATTCCTTAAAAACCGGGTTATCGTCTATGTATTGTTGGTCGAACGGCTGCTTCTCCCATTCGGCCTTCACCTCCAAGAACGGACTGTTGTCGGCAATCCACTTCCGATGCTCGCCAAAGCGCGCGCAGACGCAGCGATGTAGTGCTGGACCGCCAGTTCATATAATCCCATCCCGGCGACTTTCGCGGCTACCGTCGTCCCCGTAGGCGACCTATTCGGCGGCAGCGACGAGTAGCGGTGAGGCAGCACGAAAACCGACGCGCTGAATTGCCGGCCCATCTGGCAACCAGATTGCTATGCAGTTTCCGGTTTTTGCGCCAAGCTGTGAGGACAATGAAAGCCTGCCTATGACAGACCGCGAAATCCACCTTTACCTCGATGATAGCGGCAGCCGCGAGCCAGACCGACAACCAAAGGAGAAGCGCCGGGACGAGATGGATTATTTCGCTCTGGGCGGCATCCTCATCAAGAAGGAAGACGTCGACGAGCTCTACACGCGCCACAAGGCCTTCTGCCAGAAGCACGGCATCACCTACCCGCTGCACTCCTGGGCGATACGGGGCGGCCGTGGCGACTTCGGCTGGCTGAAGAAGCCGGAGTCCGCTTTTGAATTCCTGGGCGATTTGCAGGAGATGCTGCTTACGCTGCCCGTGATCGGGATCGCCGCGGTCATCGACCGACCCGGCTACGTCGCCCGCTACCGGGACCGGTATCAGGACCGCCTGTGGTTTATGTGCAAAACGGCCTACTGCATCCTGATCGAGCGCGCCGCCAAATATGCCCGCAGCCAGGACCGCAAGCTGCGCGTGTTCTTTGAGCGGGCCGGCAAGGCCGAGGACCGCGACCTCATAGCCTACACGCGGATCCTGAAAACGCAGGGAATGCCGTTCGACGGTGCCAACTCCGCCAGCTACGGGTCGTTAACCGCCGAGGAGTTCATGGACATTGTGCGCGGTGAGCCGCGCGGTAGGACCAAAGCCACTCCGATGTTGCAGATCGCTGATCTCTACCTCTATCCGATGGCCAAGGGCGGCTATGACCCGTCCTACCGGCCCTACAGGGCCCTGATGGACCACAAGCGTCTCATCGACGCGCACCTGCCGCCCGAGGACCTGGCATCCTGCGGCATCAAATACAGCTGCTTTGAAAGGATAAAAAACAAAGACCCGGACTAGCCGGGCCTTCGTTTTGAAAAGTTCGGCTGGCGCCTGGCGCCAACCCCGGAGCGATGCTCACACGCAAAGTATGGGTATTGACGCTCTCTTTGTCAACACCCCCGGGTGAACCTCTGGTCGGGGGGCCCTATCTTATCGCTTGCGTATAGCACTCTTCGTCTAATCGACACTTCATATTATCAAGTCCTCTTCTTTGGGTGCAGCGCGGTTCCCCGGCCCGTGAATCCAGGGACATAGGCCGGGCGAACCTTGAAACACCCTCCCCCCGACTCAAGATTCACCCCTGAACCCCTTGCGCTTCGGCAACGACCACCGATATCTAAGGCTCAGTTGATCACCGGAGAGTCCAGATGGCCCAGCCAGAGACCGCCAAGGCAGACGTCGACAAGCTTCGCACCAACGAGAAGAAATGGACCAAGGCGCTCATGGCCACTGGCTGGAGCGCTTTCCCCAACATCATCATCGAAAAGCAGCAGGCTCTCGGCCTAGATGCGCTTGATATGAACATCATCATCCACCTGGTCCAGTACTGGTGGCTGCCCGACAACCTGCCCCACCCCTCGGTGGAGACGATCGCCAAGGCGATCGGGGTGACACCCCGCACCATTCAGAAACGCATTGCCGCCCTCGAGGCCCTTAAACTTCTTGGCCGGGAAGAACGGCGCAACACGCCCAATGGCAGCATGACGAACCGCTATCATTTCGATGGCCTGATCGAGGCCGCCAGGCCGTTTGCGTTGGAAAAGGCCGCCGAGATCAAGAAGGCGACCGAGGAAAGGTCAGACCGGTTGAAGCGCAAGAAGCCGCAACTGGTCGTCGACAACGATGCATAGGCAGATCGTGGCGTAGCTCAGAGGATAGAGCGCCTCGCTTTCGACCTGGGTGGTGCGTGACACCGCTATCTAGGGGCGAGGAGGTCGCAGGTTCAAGTCCTGCCGTCACGCCCATCGTTGTTCAACAGCACCTGGCCCCTTGCCTATGCGACTGGAAAGGTCGCAAGATTGCCAGCGTGAGATCGCATCTCCAGACGCCGATCTTGGCATTTTCCGCGGTAGTTGAACAGCGCCAGAAGCTGCATTTCAAGAAGCCACCGTGAGGCGTCCCAAGCGTGGAAAATGTCCATGTCGTAATTGAAGGGCGACGAATGCGTAACGCCGTTGCGAAATTCGGTCAGTAGCGAGAACCCGTCGCGGACCGGCTGCCCCTTCTTGGCTTTCAAGCGTTTGCCAAGCAGGTCGGATTGATCGGCCGGGTGCAGGCCCTGATTTTGTTCGGCAAGACTTACATTGCCCAACATCGAAACGCTCCACCCTCCCCGTGTCCCCAGAACATAGGCTGCGAGCGTTTCCAAGCCGGCCGCCGACATGATGACGGCCCGTCTCCACCGAATCGTAGCGAGAGAGGTTCGCTATCTTGTAGTACGCAAGGGCCCGCCCGACGCCGCGCTTGGCCTCCGGGGTCTTAAAGATGGTCATGTAGCTAGCAAACAGTCCCGGCAAGTCATCGGCCATCGCCCAATGAAACCACTTTTTCGGAGCCTCCAGCCTGTCGGCCCGGGTGAATCCAAGACATCGGAACCCGTTGCGAGCAGCGTTGCGGACCTCACCATACCCGACCCGGGTCCCTTTTATGAATCCAAGGAAGGAGCATAGCTGGCCGAGGAATTCATACAGTTTGGTGGCCTTCAGAGGTTTGCCATCCAGGGATCGAAGCAGCGCCCGATGTGAAATAGTGCGCAGCAACGACAGACGGACACCTCCGCCGCCCAACGCGAGGAAGTGATCGAATGGCTGCACGGTCACCGCAAGATTGCCGAACTCCAGCGTGATCCCGACCTTCTTCGGATGGATTGCCGGACCGCACAGAATCACGGCCTCCGCGAAGCCCTTGGATTTCCCCGCGAGATCCAGAGGCGAGAATCGCGACGTCGCCGAGAATTCTTCGTACCCCACAAATTGGTATTTATGGGAAAGCATCAGGAACTCGGCCGTCGTGCCACCTTCGAAGGTGACCTTGAGATCCTGATCAATCCTGACCATCCCAGGCCTAAGGGGTCCTGTCCATCTCAGCTGGAGGTCAAGGTGTTCATCGAGCCGCAGCGACACGTCCCTGAACTCACAGGGCTTGCCTTCGAGCTCGATGGCAACGACCGTGTCGGCCAGCTCAATGGGCCCATGCGCTTTGCCCTCATGGAAACGACCGAATGCTCTGCGCTCAAACCAGCCCCCCTGCCCCCGCTATGAGAAAAAGCCGCCGGGTCGCTCACGCCGTCCTCACCGGTCAGAAAACAGGCGGCGTTTGAGCCGTTCTGCCGAGGTCATTTCGGCTTCCTCGTCCACATCTTCCTCATCGGCGGCGACTGCGTCCCGCGACAACATGATGATCGCGTAACCTTGCCGTTGCAGAAGGACCTGCTCATAGAGCGGCGCGGGTTGGCGACCCCTTTCGACAGGGAGCCACACGCCGGCGTCAGTCTCGTCGATTTCACTGGGCACGCCCATCTCATGCTTCCGGCGATGTAGCAGCGAGTGTGCGGGAACCATGGCCCCGGTCGGGATTGCAAGTCGGGGAAACTTGAGCGTGTCGCGATAGTCGCGCAGCACCTTGCCGTTATGCGTCACCACTATAGAGACAAGTTCCTCGCGGAACTTGACGTACGCGCGGCCGGCCGCCTCCTTGCTAACGTGGTACTTCTTGGCGATAGACGACAGTTGGCGGATGTCAGGGTCTTTGCCGACCGCGACATCCATCCGGAACTTCGGGGGCGGCATCAGGAGCTGCGAGGCAAAGCGATTGGCCTCGACCTCCATTTTCAGGCGCCGGTCCGACTCCCCGCCCTTCAGCTCGCGCATGTCCTGCAACTTGCACAAGAAGCGGCCTTCCGCCGCGGGTACGTGCGACGGGATGAGAAAATGCCCAAGCTCGTGGGCGATGGTGAAGCGCCGCCGCTCCGGTGGGCTTGCCTCGTTGAAAAGAATCGATCCGTTGAACTTGTCGGGCGTGGTGATGAGCCCGCCTTCATAGCCTTGCGTCGTGAGCGGCACGATTTCGTGGATGTCCAGTCTCAGGCACAATTCCTCGATCGGCACCGGAATCGGCAGCTGCGGCTCGAGCTTCAGGATCTCGAGAACGAGGCGCTCGGGGCTGCCCGCGTCGGCAAGATCCATCCGCGTGATGTTCATGATTTTCGGCTCGCTTTCAGCCGCTCGGCAATGAGCGCTATGGTCTCGCGATCCTCAGGCTTCAGTTCGCTGAGGTTGCGATAAAGGGCAATCAGGTCAGGCTCTTCCTCTGGGGCCGTCGGATCTTCACCCACCAATTCAGCCACGCCAATCTTGTAATAGTCGGCAAGGCCCTTCAGCAGGACCAGCGACGGGTTCTTGCTGGCGCCGCGCTCGAGGTCCCAGATATGGGCCTTGGAAGCCCCTACCGCATCAGCGACCTCCTGCAAGGATTTCGCGTTCCTCACGCGCAGCTGCTTCAGTTTGACGGCCAATTCTACCATTCAGCCCTTCTCCACGAGTCATAGCGGCGCGCACGCTTGCGCGGCACTCCGTCTGATAAAGCATTACAACATCATACCGTGGGCATTGACGCAAGCCTTGCCGTAAGATATAGTTGTACGAGTTTGTAGCAAAGCGGCTTCAATGGAGACTTTCATGGGCAAAAATCAGCATGTGGTACCTCGTGACGGACAATGGGCGGTGCTCGGCGCCGGCAACAGCCGTCCAACGTCCCTTCACCCCACCCAGGCCGACGCCATCTCTTCGGCCCGGGACATCGCAATCAACCAGCACAGTGAAGTCGTGATCCACCGCCCCAACGGCCAGATCCGCGACTCCAACTCGTACGGCAACGACCCCTACCCTCCCAAGGGCTAACAGAAGGAAACACGCAATGACTGACAGCGCCGCCAAGAAGGACGATCACGACAAGACCATCACCATCGTGGTGAACGGCACCGCGCACCAGGTTCCGAAGAACCACGATCTGACCTACGCGGAAGTAGTGACGTATTTCGACCCGACCTACCCGCAGCATCCGCAGACGGTCTACTCTGTGACCTACACCCGCGGCGAAAAGCCCAAGGAAGGCACTTTGGCGCCCGGTTCCTCGGTCAAGGCGAAGAACGAGATGGAGTTCCATGTTATTCCAACTAGCGAGTCATAATGCCGACATCCAAAAGCTGATCGACCGGGGCTACGCGCTCCGGCTCGACAGCGATTACCTTGTCGTCAGGGACATCCCGTACCTCGACGCGGAGGGAAACCTGTGCTGGGGCGCGATTGTCAGCGTCATCAAGGACATTGACGGCACGCGGGTTCGGCCTGAGGACCATCAGGTCTTCTTTGCCGGCGGCGTGCCGTATGGCCTGGACGGCAAGCCGATACCTATGCTCGGCGGCGGTGCGGCCACCGTGACGCTGGCCAAGAACGACGTCGTGGTGCAGCGGTCGTTTTCCAACAAGCCGCCGGGCGGGCTGCCCGACTTCTTCGTCAAGGTCGAGCACTACCTGTCGATCCTCTCGGGGCCTGCCATTCACAAATACCCTGACGCCAACCCCTTCACGTTCAACGTCGACGAGGATGCCGGCCCCGAAAGTGTTTTCCTTTTCCGCGACACCCTGACCAGCCGTGCGTTGATCGGCGACCTTGCCGCGAAGTTTGCCCGTGAAGTGGTGGCCGTCATCGGATTGGGCGGCACCGGCGCCTATGTGCTGGACTTCCTCGTGAAGACCAATGTGCTTGAAATCAGGGGCTTCGATCCAAAGCCCTTCCACGTTCACAATGCGTTCCGCTCGCCCGGGCGGCTGCTGCGGGACGAGCTCGACAAGCCGAAGGCCGAAGTCTACCGGCAGCGCTACGAGAACTTCCGCAAGGGGCTGCATCTCGAGGCCAAAGCCATCGACGGCGACTGCGAGGCGGACTTCGCAGGCGTAACCTTCGCGTTCGTCTGCGTCGACAAGGGTACCGCACGGGCGGAAATCTTCGACCTCCTCATGCGTCTGGGCATTCCTTTCATCGATGTCGGAATGGGGCTGGTCCGCCAAAACGGCGCACTCGCCGGCATGGTCCGCACGACCACGTTCCTCCCTGAAAACGCCGCCGAAGTCCGCGGCAAGGGGCTGGTGCCCCTCACCGACCCGCCGGGCGACGAGTATCGGCTCAACATCCAGATCGCCGAACTCAACGCTCTCAATGCCAGCATCGCCATGTTGCGCTACAAGCAGCACTGTGGGTTTTACGCGCACGCGGTGCCGGCCTATCATTTGCTGATGAACACCGTCATGCCACACCTGTTTGCGGAGCCCGTCGAGTGACGGAACTCCGCCTCGAGAAGGTCCACTACGTTCCCGCGGAGCCGGAGGCCGGTATTTTGTACGTCTCCGACGAATACAAGATCGCCGTGCACCTGTGCGCCTGCGGTTGCGGCAGCAAGGTCCCGATTTCCCTCGGGCCGGCCGGGTGGAGCGTCAGGGAGCGCAATGGAAAGCCTACCGTCTGGCCCTCAATCGGCAACGGACAGCTGCCCTGCCGGTCTCATTACATCATCACTGACGGAAAGATCCATTGGGCGCCTTCCATGAGCGCTGCCCAGGCCGTGACCGCCTTGCAATACGACCACAGTCGGCGCGAAGCCTACTATCGGACGAGGTGGTGGATTCGGGTGTGGAAGACGGTTCTCGGATGGGTTGGCCTCGGCTAGCCGTTGCCATCAGTCAGGCGTAGGAATCGGCTACCACCAGTAATAAAGCAAAACCTGGGCATTGGCACAACGCCGCGATCCGTAGGTGGGCCATGAACAGGGCGACTAATCAAACATCGCCCTGGCAGGGCCGTCGCCCGGATCTGCGCTCCCAATAAAGCCGTGCGCCACAAGCCGGTCCAATCCCCCCGCCCGTTTTGCAACGTAAAGATTCACCACAGCCAGGGTTAGCCATGGCAAATGCCTTCTCATTGGGACAGAGCCGACCGTTTGCAACAGAACCGCCCAGATTCCAAAAAGCATCCCCTCTCTCAGGTACCAAACTCGATACCCTCGCTACTACCACCGCTTGCATCTTCCTCTTCGCCGTCAACCTCTCCGCTGGCAAACCCGACCGGAATATCCCCCGCCAGTAGCTTATCCTTCGACAGCAATCCGGCGTCCTCGAGCGCTTCGAAGTCCGGCAGCTCGCGCAGCGTGTCGAGCCCGAACTCCAACAGGAATTCTTTGGTCGTAACGTAGGTGTAGGGAGCGCCCGGCGTCGGACTGCGTGGGCCGGAGGCGATCAGCTTCTCGCCGCGCAAGTGGCCGATCAGGTCGCGCGAAACTTCTTTCCCAAAGAACGATGACAGTTCGGCGCGGGTGATCGGCTGGAAGTAGCCGATGCACATCAACACCAAAACCTCCGACTGCGTAAGGTCGGCCGTCTTCCCACTTCCACCTACAGCAGCGCGGATGGCGTCTGCATAGGCAGGCCGGGTCAAATGTTTCCAGCCGCCGGCGACCGAAACCAGATCGTAAGGGCGGCCGCGCAGCTCCTCGCGGATGTCGTCGATGAGAAGATCAATGCTGCAGCTTTTCCCGACGATGCGGGCGAGCATTTCGCGGTCGACCGGCTCGCTAGCGGCGAAGATCGTTGCTTCGACCCGGTGCATCCATTCACGCCAACGCGCTTCCGGCGGCAGATGATCCAGTTCCCGGTCAAACAGCTGGTCAGCTGATCGACGGTCATCTGGCCGGCTCCCCCCTCGCCTCCGTGCACTCTCCGCCATTGTCTTCACAGCCCGTAGATGCGGAAGGTGGCGCGGCCGGACAATTCACGCACGGCACCGAGCTCGACCAGCCGGTCGAACAGGCGGCGCAGGCCGCGATCGCTCATGCCGGCGATTTGTTCCGAGGCGACGATCGCGTCGTCAGAGAGCAGCTTTTCCACGACGACGTCCGCCGCCTTGGCCCTGAGTTTCGGCGCAACCGCAAGCAGCCGGTCCGCGCGGCGCTCAAGTTCGGCGAAAAGATCAATGGCGCGCAGCGCAGCGCGCGCCTGCGCGGCCAGCAGGCTTTTGGCCCAACCGGCTTCCGTTTCGGAGCCGGCAGCCAGAGCGGCAGTCACTGGTCGACGCGCCCGGCCCGTACCCACAACTAAGGTCGCTTCGGCGCCCAACAAAGGGATTGCATGTGTCCAGCCTAGCCGCTGCGCGAGCAAGACATCGGCAAGCCAGGCTCCGAGAACGCGCCGGAAGCCGCAACGCTCCGCGGCCGTGAAGGCCCCGACCAGCGTTTCGACCGTGCCGGTGTTGGCGGCAAGCTGTCGCAGATCGTCCCTCAGATCGCTGACCGCCTCATCGTTGAGCGTAAGACCTAGATCTTCCAGCACCGCCGCGACATTTTTCTCCGTCAGCAGATCGTCTGCTGGCCGAGATGCCAGCCGCCGCCAAGCAAGAAGGAAAAGGCCGGCGGGACCGACATTGTCGCCCGGTCTTGTGAGCAATACGGCATCGCGCAAGGCCGCTTCGTCCTCGACGCGGCCGGCCTGCTTTGCCGTTAGCGCGGCAGCGACAAGCGCTAGGCGCTGCCGCCAGGCGCCGGCCCACCGCTCCTGCCGCCGAACCACCGCATCGAGTGCGCCGACGGCGGCGCCGGCAACGAGCGCCACGTCCTCAATATCTTTTCCTGCACCGCTTTGCGCATCGGGGATGGCCCGGCGCAACCAGGCCGGCACCGTCGCCATGGGTGCGATCGAAGGGGTGCCGCCGAGCACGCCATGGCGAGACAGAGAGGGTCTGGGTCGCAGAATCATCGCAAGCACGATGAATCACGGCGGCGCTTTTAGCAATCTATTTGCTCAGAAAGCGCTGCGCCTGTCGCGCATATCAAACGAACGATAATGTTGCATTATCGTTCGTTATCGAGAAACATGCTCAGAGATGGCCTGCAGCCCGCAAATCCGCCGCGAACGTCGCCAGATGGATCGCCAGCCGAAGCGGCTGACCTGGCGGCTGGCCTTCTAGCCGCTCGGCGCCGAAGGAGGCGTACCAATCGGCCGCGCGTTCGCTCTTGGCGTCGATGATAAAAAGGATACCGCCGCCCTCCGTCACCAGCCGCAGACACCGCCTGGCCGCGGCCGCCGGCAGCTGACCGCCCAGCCCCTGCCCCGCTACCGACCTGTCGGTGGCGATGCGGGACAGCAGAAAACCCGGCACATCGTGACGGGCCAGCCCCTTGGTCATGCGCGCCGGCACGGCTGCATGGTCAACGGCCGCTGGCGCGATGGAATAGAATCCAAGGATTCGCCCGGGCCGTCCCGTCTCTATCGCACAGTAGGTCTTGGCGGCGTTCTGCTCGTGACTCTGGCGCGCATAGCGAGCCAGAAACAGGTTCATGTCCGCGTCGCCGCAATCGAAGCCGCTGCGGTCGTGCGCCTTCGAGATCGGCTCCTCGTGCCAGGCCGGAAGGCTCATCGATCACGCGGCAAGGCGGCGATCGCGGCGCGCAGCTTTTCGTTCGGCGGAGGCGGGTTGTCCAGCAGCTCCAGAATGCGCAGGAAATCTCGCTCCGAAACCTCTATCTTCTCGGCGTTCCTGATCACCGCTTCGGCCTCGCGCAACGCCGCGCGGGTAACGAACTCCGTCAAATCGGCATGCACGAGCGCGGCCGCCCGCATCAGCGTCGCCTTCTGCTGCGCCGCTACCCGCAGGTTCATCCGCTCATTCGCTTCAATCGCTGCCCGAGGCATAAATCCTTATTCCCTCCCTGGCTATTTTCATTGGAGTTGATGGTCGCAGTATAGCTGGATCACGGCTCGCCGGCAATTGTATGTGTCTTAAAGGCGTACATAGAACATAGACCATGTTCAACGAAAATGAAAGCCGTTGAACATCATACCGACCGCCGCGATCTGACCAGGGCCTATTTCGGGGCTGACGTTCCAGCCAATCGTCTCCGACATGATATATTGCGAATCATAGTTGAGGATCCGCGAGTTGCCCGAACAAGATGACCTGCCTGATATCGTGGAGATCGTCCACGCCATGGGCCGAGATACCGCTGAAGAGTCAAATGCGCGGTTGACGGCCGCCAGGAATGATCCCTCCCCTGCCCTGCCGGAGCAAAATCCTGTCGACCGGCTGCGCTTTCCCGGCCACCTCGAGCACCTCGCCGATCGCGCCCGCGACTATGTCGAGGCGGCGAGTTCCGCCAATACCCGCCGCGCCTATAGCTCGGACTGGAAGCATTTTGCCGGCTGGTGCCGGCGCCAGGTCGTCGAGATGTTTCCGCCTGATCCGCAGGTCGTCGGCCTCTACATCACCGCTTGCGCCTCCGGCAAGGCGACCGGCGACAAGAAACCTAACGCGGTGTCGACGATCGAACGCCGGCTTTCCTCCCTGACCTGGAACTATGCGCAGCGCGGCCAGCCGCTCGACCGCAAGGACCGGCATATCGCCACCGTTATGGCCGGTATCCGCAACACCCATGCGTCCCCTCCCCGGCAGAAGGAAGCGATCCTGCCCAAGGATTTGCTTGCCATGCTGGAGACGCTTCCCCGCGGCACCCTACGCGGTTTGCGCGACCGTGCTATGCTGTTGCTCGGCTTCGCAGGCGGCCTGCGCCGCTCGGAAATCGTCGGCCTCGACGTGGCCAGGGATCAAACCGAGGATAGTCGTGGCTGGGTCGAGATCCTTGAAAAAGGGCTGCTCGTCACCCTGCGCGGTAAGACCGGCTGGCGTGAGGTCGAAATCGGTCGCGGCTCGTCCGACGCCACCTGCCCGGTGGTGGCGCTGGAGACTTGGCTGAAGCTTGCCCGCGTCGCCCACGGCCCGCTGTTTCGACGCGTGACCGGCCAAGGCAAGGCAGTGGGAACAGATCGGTTGAACGATCAGGAGGTCGCCCGTCTCGTCAAGCGTGCGGCACTCGCCGCCGGCGTACGCGGCGACCTGTCGGAAGGCGAGCGTGGCCGAAAGTTTTCCGGCCATTCGCTGCGCGCAGGCCTCGCTTCCTCCGCCGAAGTTGATGAACGCTATGTGCAGAAGCAGCTTGGCCACGCCTCGGCGGAGATGACACGCCGTTACCAACGCCGGCGAGACCGTTTTCGCGTCAATCTCACCAAGGCGTCGGGACTGTAGAGGACGGTGCCACTCCCCTGAAATCTGGCGTACCTCTTCCAGATTCGGGCGTGCGTGCGAATAGCTTAGGCTGCCCGCGATCTCGCGAGTCCGTCCTTGCAAATCAGGAATTGCACTCCATAATTGAGGATGATTAAGCGCCGGATCGGAACGCAACTCGCCTAGCTTATAAACGTCCCAGCGCTACCAGCACGAAGACGAGTTGGTGATCCTCGATGAGGTCCATCGGCTGCCAAACCTTTTCCAAAATCTTCGTGGCTTGATCGACCGCGGTCGCCGCAGCGGGAAGAAGACCGGGCGCTTTCTGCTGCTGGGGTCCGCTTCCATCGATCTCCTCAGGCAGACTGGGGAGACGCTTGCCGGCCGTATCGCCTATCTTGAAATGCATCCGATTGATGGACTGGAGGTGCGGACCGAACATCTGAACCCTTTTGGGTGTGCGGAGGCTTTCCCGACAGCTTTCTGGCGGCAAGCGACCGCGCCAGTCAGCGGTGGCGGCAGGACTTCATCCGCACCTACCTCGAACGCGATATCCCGCTGCTCGGGCTCGGGCCTCGCATTCCGGCCGAAACGCTGCGCCGCTTCTGGACCATGCTGGCACATCATCAATCCAGCCTCCTCAACGCTGCCGACTTCGCCAGGGCCCTCGGAGTCGATGGCAAGACAATTGCCTCGTACTTCGCCTGCTGCTCGATCTGCTGCTGGTGCGAAGGCTCGAGCCGCGGCATGCCAATGTCGGAAAACGTCTGGTCAAGTCGCCGCGGGTTCACGTGCGCGACAGCGGCATTTCACATACGCTGCTTGGACTGACAACCCTTGAGGACATCCTCGCTCATCCCGCGGTCGGCGCCAGCTGGGAGGGTTTTGTCATCGAGACATTGATTGCGGTCGCACCGTCCGGCACAGAAGCCAATTTCTATCCACATCCGCCGGGGCCGAGATCGACCTCGTGACCCCTCCAGGCAGCCGCCCTTGGGCGATAGAAATCAACCGCAACCTGACGCCAAAAGTGGAGAAGGGCTTTCATCTGGCGTGCGAAAACGTAAATCCGAGCCGTCGCCTCGTGGTCTATCCGGGAGCAGAGCGCTTTCCGTTGAAACATGACGTCGAGGCGGTTCCGCTTCATATCCTTGCGAAAACGCTGGCCGACCTTGGCGGATAGGCGTTTCGCCCGGCCCTCTGTCTTTTACCACCGGCACCCGGCACACAGGCACGGCGTATCACTCTTTCGCTGGCCCGCTTAGCCCTTCTCAAAGCAAGTCGCAGCCTGGAGTGCGCGATGCTCGCTGGAAACAGAGCGAGACTGGCCAGCCAAAAAATTGGTAGTTTCACGCCAGTGCTCTGTGAGAGCCGCCATTGCCGCTAACTGCCCCGGTGTGAGATGGGCAGCGCCGGGACCTGAATCTTCTCATGTCCCATGATCTCGATGGCTTGACATGGATCGCCCCACACCGCCCCAGCTTTGGAGGGGTTTATCGCGACGGGCGAATTGGAGGCTCCTGCTGCTGCCGGACGAGAACCTCAAGACTGAGTTTTCTTGTCCGCTGACAAAATCAGCAAATTGGGTAGCGTATTCAATCCCTTGAGGCAGTTTATACTGGTTTTGCCGCGCGGTATCCGATTGGAGGGCGTTTAACCTGTTGTTAACTTAAAACTTCTTGCCGGCACGAGCGAATCGGACATAATGACGGTTGCTTGGCAACATTCCGCCAAAAATCGTTTTTAGAGAGTCTTGATCGAATGAACGTGAGTTCGCCCGTTCCCGCGAAAAGTCCTTTGCTGTTCGAGAAACGCATCCTCGAACAAGGGGAGCAGATATCAAAAAAGTTGCACCTTCTCTCGATGCAGCGGTTTCCTCCCCATGCCAAGAAGAATCTGCGTCCTTTTTCGTTGGCGGAGGTAGCGACGTATCTCGGTGTTTCTCAGAGCCATCTAAAAAAACTACATCTAGAAGGTAAAGGGCCGGTACCTGAAACCTCGTCTTCTGGGAGACGGTCCTACGCGGCCGGGCAGATGATCGAGCTACGCCAATACCTTGACCAACACGGGCGATCCGATGCCCGCATGTATGTTCCCCATCGTCGATCCGGCGAGAAACTTCAAATACTAGCTGTGGTTAATTTCAAAGGAGGTAGCGGCAAAACAACGACAGCAGCTCATCTCGCCCAGTATCTCGCTCTGACGGGACACCGTGTATTGGCTGTCGACCTCGATCCCCAGGCGTCGCTGTCTTCACTGCACGGGTTCCAGCCAGAACTCGACCAGACGAAATCGCTCTACGATGCGATCCGCTACGACGACGAGAAGGTCTCTCTCTCGGAAATTATCAGGCCAACAAATTTCCCAGGACTGGATATCGTCCCGGCGAACCTTGAGCTGCAGGAATTCGAATACGATACGCCTTTGGCAATGACGGACAGGACGTCTAACGTGGGAAGGGCCTTCTTCACGCGCATCTCGACGGCATTGGAGGAGGTCGACGCCCTGTATGATGTCGTTGTTATCGATTGCCCACCGCAACTGGGGTATTTGACAATTACGGCGTTGACCGCGGCAACGTCGGTCTTGATAACCATTCATCCGCAGATGCTCGACGTCATGTCGATGGGCCAATTCCTGTTGATGCTCGGGAATATTCTGGAGCCGATCCGGGCAGCGGGCGCCGAGGTGAACTTGGAGTGGTATCGCTATCTTATAACGCGATACGAGCCGACGGATCAGCCCCAGGCGCAGATGGTAGCGTTCCTCCACACGCTTTTTGGTGAGTTCATCCTGAAGAACCAGATGCTGAAATCCACGGCGATTTCTGATGCGGGGATTACCAAGCAGAGCCTCTACGAAGTCGAAAAAAACGTGATGACGCGTTCCACATACGAGCGAGCAATGGATGCACTCGATCTCGTAAACGGAGAAATCGCCACGTTGATACATAAAGCATGGGGGCGCTGACTTGTCCGCTGACAAAAGGGGACTTTTGCACTGTGCTTTCAACAGACTAGGTTGTATCCGGAGGTAGACTAAGATGGCGCGTAAGAATCTTCTTTCCGGCCTCGCAGAGACGGAGACAGACGAGCAACAGACATCTAGCTCAACCGCGGCCTATCCGATTCGCGGTGCCTCGAAATCCATGATCCGCTCCGTTAACGAATTGGCAAAGCAGGCGGATGCGTACCTTGAAGGTGAGCATGTAGTCGAACTCGACCCGAACGCTATTGACGGCTCGTTCGTTTCCGATCGCATGGATGACGACAGAGAACAATATCAGGAACTATTGGAAGCGATTCAGGAGAGGGGTCAGGATTCCCCCATTCTTGTGCGCCCCCATCCGAGCATCGAAGGCCGCTTCATGATCGTCTTTGGGCATCGGAGGGTCCGGGTGGCCCGAGATCTCCGACGGAAGGTTAGGGCGGTCATCAAGGACATTGACGATAAGGCTCATGTCATTGCTCAGGGCCAGGAGAATTCTGCCCGAGCAAATCTTAGTTTTATCGAGAAGGCGACGTTCGCAAAGCGTCTCGAGGAGTTGAATTACGACAGAGATGTCATCTCGTCGGCATTGGCAGCGAACGCCGCCGCCGTCTCAAAGATGGTGTCGGTTGCTACCCGGATCCCGCCATCTGTCATAAGCAAAATTGGATCAGCTCCATCTATAGGCCGCGAGCGCTGGGTTGAGCTATCTCTGCTCGTCGGCAAGAGATCGGACATAGTCGATGAAATCCTCTCAGAACCCGAGTTCAGTGGGCTGGAGAGTAACCGACGCTTTGAACAGTTGTTCATGGCGCTCAACGCAAAGGAAAAGCGCGTCCGTAAGGCCGGTGTGAAGCCCGTTGCACAATCGTGGGCACCGGATGACAGGTCAGTTAGCGTCAGCGTCCAAAGAGCAGGGAAGGCCGTCACGATCGCCGTAAAGGAGACGGACGGCAGCCGCTTTGGAACTTGGATCTCTGACAATCTGCAAGGTCTCTATGAGGCTTTCAGAAAGTCGGGGAAAACAGCAACAGGAGACTAAAACCGCAAAAGAAAAAGGCCCCCGAACGTCGCCGTCGCGGAAGCCCTTCTCGTAGATCGCACTTCGAGAATCTCATTTCCGCGAATCACTGTCAAGAGACATAGCGTCGGTTTTCGGCGAGCGGATTTCTTTTGCCTTATTGAAAGGTGAGGGAAATGGAGAGTGGATACGCGACGACGCCCTTTGGGCCGCGGCCGATGACGCTTGCCTTGGTGAAGGCGAACACGGCAGCACGAGAGATTCCTGAAGGAGCTCTTGTCGAAAAATGGCAGGTCTATCGCTGGCTGTGCGAAGGCAAGACTGCCGTGGGTGTGGGAGACCGCGCCCTGGCCGTGCTGAGCGGGCTCTTGTCTTTCTATCCGGACGACCAAATCAGCGAGGAAAATGGCCTGATGGTCTTTCCCTCAAATGCGCAGCTGTCGCTTCGCACACACGGCATGCCCAGTTCCACATTGCGGCGACACTTGGCCGAGCTGGTGAGTTGCGGCCTGGTTATCCGCCGTGACAGTCCAAACGGGAAAAGGTTCGCCCGGAAGGGAAGGGGTGGTGCGATCGAGGAAGCCTTCGGGTTCTCGCTGGCGCCGCTGCTGGCGCGGGCAGTTGAGTTTCAGCATGCTGCCGAAAAGGTACGGGCCGACAGCAAGGCGCTCAGGTTAATGAGGGAGCGGATTACGCTCCATCGTCGCGATATCTACAAACTGGTCGAGGCTGCGATCGAGGAGGGTGTTCCTGGCGACTGGGGAGCCGTCTGGAGGCGCTTTAGAGCCGTTGTGGATGCAATCCCGCGCAGGGCAGGGCTCCCCGAGCTGGAGGCAATTGTTGCGGACCTGACAACGCTTCATGATGAAGTGGATATCATGCTGGAAAACTTCACAAATTCCACGAATCCTAGCGCCAATGAGTCCCAAAATGAGCGGCAGCAATCTGATTCAAACACAGAATCCATTTTTGTATTTGAACCAGCTTTCGAAAAAAGCAGGGCGGCGGTCGAGCCAAGGCAGGGAACCGATGAGAAGCTGAAAAGCTATCCGATAGGGCTGGTGCTGAAAGCGTGCCCCGAAATTTCAGACTATGCGGTGCAGGGGATCGGAAACTGGCGCGATTTGATGATTACCGCGGCCCAGGTGAGAGGCTACCTTGGTATTTCGCCCTCGGCATACGAGGAAGCTTGCCATGAAATGGGCCAGGAGGTCGCCGCCATTGTGATTGCCTGCATCTTGCAGCGCGCCCAGCATATCAACTCGGCTGGCGGTTATCTGCGGGTTTTGACCGAAAAGGCGAGGGCAGGGCAGTTTTCCGTCGGACCGATGCTGATGGCGGCGCTGAAGGCGAATGGCTTGACGGCGAGGATGGCCGGATGAGAAATGTGGGCGCCCTGTTCTTGACGACCATGTTAGGCGGTAGTTTTGACGCGCCTACGATGATAGATACGCACAGAGCGTCCATCACATCGGCCGAGGGTTTTCCTGCCCAGAGAGGGGAGGGGGGCCGGGGCGTATCCTCTTCGGTCAATTCCTTAGCCCGCGTAGGTTTTCGGGCTGCAGGATTCAGCGATCCATGGTCTGGGAGACTCTATCCAAGATTCGAAAGGATTATCATTCGTTTTGGCGTGCCGACGGGCTGTGCGTTTTGGCGCGAAAAGCATGGCACAAAGCGCACGTTGGCTTTACCCTCGAAATCATGATTCGCCTCGATCCCGCGACCGCCAGCTCCGCCGCACCGCCGGCCGTTCCGGCCTGGGCGCTAGCGCACGCGCGCGACGCCAGCGACGCCGACGCCGCCTTCCATGCCGGCGCGGCCTTGGCCACCCTCGACACGCTCGCCCGCGCGCAGCCGGCCTGGGCCGGCGTTTGGCGGCAACGATTGGCGCTCAATTGCGCCGCCGCCGGCATGCGGCTCGCCGGCCGCGCCGAGGACGCGGCCGCCTTGCGCGACGCCTGGTACCTGCGCCAGGCCGGGGCCGACCCCGGACCCGCCGGCTCCATCTTCGGCGCCTGGCGGCAGTTGGCCGGACAGCCGCCCGTCGCTACCCCTGACCGGCTCGAAAAGATACTCGACCAACTTGGCCTCCATTGGGAGGTCAAGACGCTGGCCGCGCTTTGTGAACACATCGACGACATGGCGCGCTCGGGGCGGCCGGCGCCGTTCGCCGCCGCTGCGATCGCCGCTCACGTCGTCGCCATCCGTCCCGATGCGGAGCTTTTGGCCTGGTGGCTCGCCGACCTGGTACTAGCGCAAAGCCTGCGCTGGCCGCGACCGCTGCCGCTCCTGATGGCGCAAGCCTTTGGTCCGGCTTTTCGTGCCGAGGCCGGCGGCAAGCGCATCCGGCCGGCGGAGAGAGATTTTGAGCGCGCGGTCTGCGTGGCGTTTGTTCAGGCGGCGGCGCAGGCCTGCCGGCTGGCCACCGAGCTGTCGCGCCGCGCCGCAAAACTCCTGGCGGTGGCGCCGAAATTGCGCGCCAAGGGTGCCGGCGAGGTGGTCTTCCTGCTGCTCAACGAAGACGCCGTCTCTGGATCGCTGACGACGAAGAATCTGTCGCGCTTTGCATCCCGGCGGCTGTTCGAGCGGCTGCAGCACCTGGAGGCCGTGCGCGAGCTCTCCGACCGTCCCACCTTCCGGCTGTTTGGACTCTAGCGATGAGCGAAGCCTCTGCCCGGCACAAGACGAACGATCAGCCGGCGCTGCTTGACACCGAGCTCGATCACCTGCCGCCAGAGCTGCGCTGGCGCGAATGGATGGGCCGCGTCGAAGCGGTCATTTTTTCCGCCAGCGAACCGGTAACACGTAGTGTCCTCGCGCGGGTGGTGGGAAGAAACTGCAATATTGAGCTGATCATCGATGACATCCGTGCCGAGCTCGCAGGGCGCCCCTACGAGCTGGTGTCCGTCGCCGGCGGCTGGCAGCACCGGACTAAAAAGGCCTTTGGAGACATCATTCACGCCGCATTTGGCACAGCCGGGAAGGGGACAAAAGAACTGTCGCAGTCGGAGGCGCTCGTGCTGATGTGCATTGCCTATTTCCAACCGATCACGCGTGGCGAACTGTCGTCCTTTTTCGGCAAGGAGGTGTCGCGCGATCTGATCGGTGTGCTACGCGTACAGGACCTCATCGCCTCGGGGCCGCGCAGCCCGCAGCCGGGCGCGCCTTACACCTATGTGACGACCAAGAATTTTCTGTCGCAGTTCGGGCTCGACACGCTGCGCCAGCTGCCAGATTTCGAGGCGCTCGAGGATGCCGGACTGCTATCAAAGGAAAAGCTGTTGGCGGGCGATATTCCAACCGGCCTGGCGGGCGGAGAGGGCGACTACGACAAAGAGGCAGAGGACGAGGTGGTTGACGACCCTCTGTCTTGAATGGTCGTTGCGCGTCGCACCCTTGACCGCAGCCGGCAAGTCATGGCCACGAAGACCGGTTTTCTGCGGCAGCCGATGATCGGGTTCATGGTCCGCAACATGATTACCTTTCGACAAGGTTGTGCTGTCGTGAACACTCCTGTCGGCTGGCACGGTGCGGAAGGCGCTGAAAGCGTCGAGGCAGGGCGCGCGCGAACTGGTCGGCGCGCGCCAGCCTGCTAGTTTACGGGCCGGGGGAGTTCCCGGGCGTGGGGGCTCATTTAGGGCCACAAAAAAGAAGAGGGCAATCGTACGCTAGAGGCGAAAAGGGTTGGGGTTGCCGCTGCCGCTCCGTCGCGAGCTATCGGCGTAAATTTGGCTTGTCCGCCCTAACATAAAGGTTCGGCGCCGCCCCAACATCAATGAGCTCGATCCCAGATCCAGACCTGCCGCGCACAATCGAGAGAGCACCGCAATCGTCGCGGTCCTGTTCGACCGCCCCAACAAGCCCTTCGATGAAGGCGACCTGCTGGTGCGCTTCAAGTTCCGCCCAGAAGCCGTCTGTCGCAACCAGCAGTGGCCGGTCGTCGAGTTGGATCGAATTCAGATCCGGAGCAATGAAGCGCTTCGAGCGGAAGCTACGCGTGAGCCTGTGCCGCGCGGGGTCCTTCGCGACACTCTCGATCGCTACGGGCAGCAGCGGGTTGGCGAGCGTATGCGGCTGCATCAGCCATGCGATCCGTCGATCCTCCTTTAGTCGGCCTACGAGGCAATCGCCTGCATGCAACACCAAGGCTGGGCCCGTCTCTTCAAGGTGCAGAAGGCAGTAGCTGGCGGAATCGGTGCGAAAGTCTGTCGCGAGCGTCGCATGGGTCATGCGAAGCTGGGCGATCGCGATGTTGGCGGTCACCTCTTCAGTCCCAGCTACGAACCAGTCGACCATACGACGTTGGCCGAACCTGACGTCGATCCATCGAGAACGGTGGCCAGGACGGCGTCGCCGCGGATGCCTATGCCTGCATGGTCTCGGTTGTCGGCCGTCCGCGTTCCCTGGCGGCGATGCCACTGGATTTGCAAGGTCATGTCAGCGCGCTTCGAGGGTGCTGATCGCGACCAGCCGCTGGTAAACGATGTCGACACGGCCCGCCGGTCCGCGAATGTTTCCCTCAAGGAAATGGTCGAAGTTCGGATCGTCGAGTAGCGCCGCAATCTGTTTGGCGATGTAGACCCGGATTTCCGGCTCTGCTCTCGCGATCTCCTCGACGAGCTCTTCCCGCCCGTCGACCAGAAGGAGAATGTCCTCGGCGTCTCGGCTGCCGATGAGGTCGCCTTCGCCTCGTCCGCGGTAAGCCTCCAACTTGGTCGCGACAAACAGCTCCGGAGTAAGGCGCCGGATCTTCAGCGCCTCCTCCAGCTCTTCTGGTACGGCCGTCTCGATCCCTTTTGCGTACCAGCGATTGCTGAAGCCCAGGATCGCCTTGTCGTCCGGCATGAAGTCTACCTTGAGCTCGCCAAGCTTCATGCGGCAGATGACGGTGTCATCAACCGCTTCGGTGAAGCCGCGTGCGCGCAAGCGCTCCGTCAGCTCGACCCATTCTGCAAAGCCAGCGAGATCGACGATCAGGTCGACATCGTCGGTCGCTCTCACCCCTTCGAGAACGATGGGGTCGGTGATGTAGAGCGCGGTCGTGCAGCCGCCGACGAAGACCAGACGCGCGCGTAACTCCTCGCCAAGCGCCTCGGCGACGGTCTTCAGCATCGCTTTCAACTGACCCTGGACTGTCATTCCAGCCTCTGTGCGAGCAGGTCGGCGGCGTGCTTGCTTTCGCGCTGATTACCGATGCGGATCGCGTCGATGAGGGCGAGATAGGCATAGAGCCGCTTATCTTTCTCGCAGGCCTCCGGCACGCTTTTGAAGAGCGGATCGACCGATTGACCCATGTCTTTTGCGTGCGCGTACGGCCAGACGCAGATGAGATTGCCGGCGCTGTGCAGGGATTCCCGCAGCACAGGGGCGGCGAACGCCGTCGGCAACCCGCGCTGCATGGCGCCAGGTCTCGCCGGAAAGACGAATTTCAGACCGTGGACGATGAACTCGCGCAGATGGCGCCGGCTCGGTTTGGTCCGACCTGTCTTCCTATCCTTGATCGCGAGGCCCGACACGATGCTGCGCTTGAGCGAAGCGCTGATCTCGGTCTTGCTGATTCCGAGTGCTGCTTCGAGAGCGCGCACGGAATAGGGATCCTCGCCCGCGGCTAGCCCGGCCGGTGGAGATTCATGACCGATATCCTTTGCGTCGTCCTCCAAGCTCGCCAGCTTGAACAGGACGACAACATCCTGGCTCTTCATCATGAGCGACGTCCTCTGTCCTCGGACAGAGGACACTAAGCACAGCGCAGCCCGCTGTCAACGACCACGCCTGTGAAGCGGGTTGAGCGGGCGGTACAGCAGCGCAACCGTAGTCCTTAAGCTTTGTCCTCAGTCCCGGGACGGTGGACAAGCATGGGATTGGCGGAGCACACCAGCATAGCGGCTCATGCTCCGTTCCGAGACTGCGCCGATTACCAAGAACGGCGGTCCTGTCGCCTCACACGACGGCGTACTTCCTTCCCCGCAATTCGAAAGCTCGCATTCCGCCTTCCATTGTTTCGGTTATGGCTTCCCTGACTGCGGGAGTTTCAATCGCCCCATCCTCTTCAATCGCAATTTGAGCTGCTCTTACAGCCTCCGTGGCGTTCGGCTCGACACTCGGCACCAGAGCCACAACCTTGTCGGCGTCGCCATTTACGACGAAATTCGGGTTGTGGGTGGCGAAGATTAGTTGACGCTTGCGTTTGGTGGTCTGCAGCAGCTTGGCGATTGCCATGATCACTCGGTTATCGAGGTCATCTTCTGGCTGGGTCGATTATGAGCGTTCCTGCTTCCTGGTGCAGGAGCAGCGTGAGCAGCGCCGAGGCCTGCTGTCCCGGCGATGCACGTTCAAACGGCATGTAGCTCCCTCGGTCTCTGTAGTCGAAGCGAATGAAAGGCGACGCCCACGCTGACAAGAATTTGCCGAGGCGATCATCGTCCAACCGCCCCAGCACGAGGCGCGCCTGGTTGTCGGTCAGCCAAGTGAGCACTGCCTTCAGCTCAGTGATATCATTTGGATCGACTTCATTCCCGTGACCACGCAGGACCTGTCCATGCCTGATTCGTTGCAAGCGGTGGACAAGCTCCTCCCATCCTTGACGCCCGTTACGGGCTGCGGTTTCGACGAGCTCCCGGCAGCGGACCTCTACTTCGCGGATGCCACAACGTTCGCAAAGCTCCATCAGAGCGTCCACGAAGCGACGCGGGATTGTCTCCTCCTCCACATGGGCGCGAAGCACTCCGGTGGACATCTCGATTACGTGATCCGATGCCTCGTTGAGGATTTCTCGCATCGTTGTCAGCCTCGTTCCGAGCAGCGTCCTCGCCTCTGCAAGCCTGACCTCGACCCCGACCAGTTTGGACATGGCCGTTTTGGCGTCCTGCAGGCTTCTCTCAGCGACCTGCTGTTCTTCTCCGAGCTGACGGAACTCTGCAAGCAGCGTTGTCAGATGTGATTGCGCCAAGCTCGCGACAGCGTATTGCTCGTTGAATTTGGCTTGGTCGGTGCCGAATTCGCCCTGATGCCGCGCGAGCTCCTCAAGCGCCATCGCAAGCGCTTCCGTGATTTCGTCAATGGCGCCGCGAATCCGGTCGTTCAACCGCATGATGACTTGCCGTGCGTTATTGACGGACGAGGTCTCGACATGGCTTTCCCACCCTTCCATTGGAATCTCCTTCAGAAGGTTTGCCTGGTCGAGCGTTGCCTGGACCAGTTTCACGGCGGTCTGGAACGAGGCCAAGGTTCGATTATAGATCGGCTGCTGGTCGAGAACGGCCTGCTGCTCGGCACTCAGACCGCCCTGTTCAAGACGGCTCCGGATCGACTCAAGTCGCCTCGCCAAGTCGGCAGAAGCAGATTCGGCGCGGTTGAACGCAGCTTGCGCCGCCCAACTTTGGACGACCTGCTGGAAGGCCGCCCGGATCGCGCGTTCCGCCTCGTCGATATCCTGTTCTGCCTTGCGCCGGCGATCGACACTTTCTGCCGCCGCTATGCCAGTTATCTGTTCATCGGCGGTCTCTGGCCGCCTCACCATCGTCGACAGCTGTTTTTGAGAAAATGCGCGGGCGCGAAATCGTTCCTGCGCTACACTGATGGGGAGGTCGCGGGCCTGTCCGTCCAAACACACGTTATCATGGTCTGCTTGTCGAGCGTCCGCCGCCACGTCTCGACGACGCCATTGCGGTCGAGGTCGACCTCGACGAACCCCCCTATCAACGTCGAGGTGATCATGTCGCGTTCGCGACTG